>CACDGO010000001.1 GCA_902552345.1 uncultured Pelagibacteraceae bacterium
GGCAGAGAAATCAAGTGACATAATCAAGTTTTTGTTTAATATGAAAGTTGTTGCTACTATAAACCATAATATAGACAAGGATACGGCAGAATATATTGTTAAAGAATTCGGGCACCAACCAATTATTGAGGATAAATCATTAATTCAAGCAGGAAAAATAAAAGAAAGTCTTACAGGTGATATTAAAAACAGGCCTCCAGTGGTAACAATAATGGGTCATGTTGATCATGGAAAAACATCATTATTAGACTCACTAAGGGATTCTGATGTTGTATCAGGTGAACATGGGGGGATTACTCAACATATTGGAGCCTACCAAGTAAAAACGGACAACGAAAAATTAATTACATTTATTGATACACCAGGTCATGCAGCTTTTACTGAAATGAGAGCAAGAGGATCAAAGATTACAGACATTGTTGTTCTAGTAGTAGCAGCTGATGATGGAATTAAACCTCAAACAATAGAAGCTATAAAGCATGCAAAAGCGGCTAAAGTTCCAATTATTGTAGCTATAAACAAATGCGATTTACCAGAGAAGAATATTAGCAAAATTAAAAATGAAATGATGCAATTCGAACTGATCGCAGAAGATTTAAGTGGTGATACACTTTTTGTTGAAGTTTCAGCATTAAAAAAAATTAACTTAGATAAACTTAAAGAAGCCATATTACTTCAGTCAGAAATTTTAGACTTAAAAGCCTCATTCTCGGAAAGTGCAAAAGGTGTTGTTATTGAGTCCAAAATTGATAAAGGAAAAGGACCTGTATCAACAATTTTAATAAGCAATGGGAAATTAAAAAAGGGCGATCACTTTATTTGTGGAGATACTTTAGGAAAAATTAGAGCAATGATAAACCATGAGGGTAAAAATATTGAAGAAGCTCTTCCTTCAATGCCAGTAGAGATTTTAGGTATGAATAGTACAGCTTACGCAGGTGCAGAGTTTATTGTGACTAAAGATGAAGATGAAGCAAAAGAAATGGCAGAATTTAAGAAAATCAATAAAGTGAAAAATAACTTTTTGGCTAAAGATAAAACAACTTTATTTGACAAAGTTAAAAACAAAGATGAATTAAACATCATAATAAAATCAGATGTGCAAGGATCTAGCGAAGCTTTGAAAATGGCTATTAATAAAATCAAGCACAACGAGGTAGAGGCAAAAATTATACTATCTGATATAGGCATGATTAATGAAACAGACGTTTCTTTAGCAAAAGCTTCAAATGCTCTATTAATTGGATTTAATGTTAAACCTAATCGAGAGGCAAAAAAATTAGCTGATGATCAAAAAATACAAATAAAGTTTTTTAATATAATCTATGAAGCTTTAGAATTTGTAGAAAAGTCGTTATCAGGACTTCTTGAACCAGATATTAAAGAAACTATTCTAGGAAGCGCAGAGATTAAAAAAATCTTTAAAGTTTCAAGCGCAGGAAAGATCGCAGGCTCTAAAGTTATTAGTGGAGAAATAAAAAGTAAATCAAAAGCAAGAATTATTAGAGATGGAGTAGTAGTTTTTAATGGTGAAATCCTTACAATCTTTAGAGAAAAAGACCAAGTAAAAGAAGTTGGGACTGGTTTTGAATGCGGTATAAGTATTAAAGACTTTATAGATTTTAAAGAAAAAGACGTGATCGAGTCTTATATATCAGAGGAAATTAGGAGATCCATTTAGATATGAACAACCAATTTTCACAAAAAATATTCAGTCAGAGACAACTTAGAGTTGGTGAATTAGTTAAACAAAATCTAGGCGAACTTTTCTTAAGAAATGAAGCAAAAATTCCATCAATAAACTCTAAATTAGTTACCGTTACAGAGGTAAGAATGACACCTGATCTTAAAACAGCAAGAGTTTACATTATTCCACTAGGTGGGGTAGACACTAAAGAAACAGTAAAAATCTTGACGGAATACTCACATCTTGTTAGAAAGGCGCTGTCTAAAAGGCTAGATATTAAGTTTCTTCCTAAACTCACATTTGTTGAAGATAACTCTTTTGAATATGCTGAAAAAATTGAAAAATTAATTAGACAAAATAAAGATAATGATAAAGAAAAAAAAAGATATAATTAAATCCTTAGCGTTACATGCTAAAGATGTAGGTTCCACAGAGATACAAATTGGTCTACTTACGGACAAAATATCTAAATTATCAGAACATTTTAAGAAATTTAAAAAAGATAAACACTCGACTTTAGGCTTGACGAAATCTGTTAATAAAAGGAAGAAACTTTTAGCTTACCTTAAAAAACAAAACACCGAGTCATACCAAAAGGTTATTAAACAACTAAATTTAAGGAAATAATGTTTAAAATACACAAGGAGGAATTAGAAGTTAACGGTAAAAAGTTAACTTTGGAGACAGGCAAAATTGCACGTCAAGCAGACGGAGCTATTATTGCTTCCTTAGGCGAAACAGTAGTTATCGCTACAGCTGTTGGAGCAAAAAAAGTAGCGGAAGGTCAAGACTATTTTCCGTTATCAGTAAATTATCAAGAAAAATATTATGCTGCCGGTAAAATTCCCGGTGGATATTTTAAAAGAGAAGCTAGACCAACCGAAGCTGAAACTTTAATATCTAGATTAATAGATAGACCCATTAGACCTTTGTTCCCATCAAGCTTTATGAACGAGGTCCAGGTTCTTCCCACAGTTCTATCCTATGATGGTGAAAACCAACCAGATATATTATCGATTATCGCATCTTCAGCTGCTCTAGCTATTTCAGGGTTGCCATTTTTGGGACCGATAGCTGCAAGCAGAGTTGGTTATAAAGACGGAAAGTATTTGTTAAATCCCTCATCAGAGGAATTAAAAGAGTCGGAGTTAGACTTAGTAGTTGCTGGAACTAAAAACGCAGTCCTTATGGTCGAGTCAGAAACATCAGGATTATCAGAAAAGGTTATGTTGGATGCAGTAAGATTTGGGCATGAAAAATTTGTACCAACAATTGAAGCAATCGAAAAGTTAGCGAAAAAAGCTGGGAAGCCAAAGTGGGATGTTGAAGAGGTGGATCACTCTGAGACCAAAAAGAAGATAGCCGGGAAATTTGAAAGTAGTTTAAGAAGTGCATTTAATGAAATAGATAAGAAAAAAAGATCTACGGCTATTTCTGAAATAGAAAATCAATGTAAAGAAATGTTTGCGGGGGATGAAACTGTGACTGAAAATCAAGCAATGAGTCAGTTAAAATCTTTAGAAAAGGATATTGTAAGAACCGCAATTTTAAAAGAAAAGAAAAGAATTGACGGACGAGGTCTAGCTGATGTGAGACAAATAAAATGTGAAGTGGGTGTTTTGCCAAGAACCCATGGTTCCGCTCTTTTTACTAGAGGAGAAACACAAGCTCTTGTTGTAACTACGCTTGGAATGATGGATGATGAACAAAGATTAGAAAGTCTTGAGGGAATGCAAAGATCAAATTTTATGTTGCATTACAATTTTCCCCCATTTTCAGTTGGAGAATGTGGCAGAATAGGCACAGGAAGAAGAGAAATTGGTCATGGCAAACTTGCTTGGAGAGCAATAAACTCATCTTTGCCAAAAAAAGAAAATTTCCCTTATACTTTAAGAGTAGTTTCAGAAATAACGGAGTCTAATGGTTCCTCATCAATGGCAACTGTTTGTGGAACTTCCTTATCATTGATGGATGCAGGAGTTCCGATAAAAGAACCTGTTGCTGGAATTGCAATGGGATTAATTAAAGAAGGCAATGATTTTTCAGTGTTATCAGATATTTTGGGAGATGAAGACCATTTAGGAGATATGGATTTTAAAGTGGCTGGTACAAAAAATGGCATAACTTCACTTCAGATGGATATCAAAATTACAGGTATTACATTTGAGATAATGGAAAAAGCATTGGACCAAGCCAAAGCAGGCAGAGAACATATTTTAAATGAGATGAATAAAGCTATAAAAACATCAAGGAAAGAATTTTCAAAGCACACACCAAAAATGGAAACAATTAAAGTAGATAAGAAAGATATAGCCACAGTAATTGGTAAAGGTGGAGCAACAATTAGAGAAATTGTTGAAACATCTGGAGCAAAAGTTGATGTCAAAGATACAGGAGAAGTAACTGTTGCAGCTCCAGACGAAGCATCAAGAAACAAAGCTATAGATTTCATCAAAAATTTAATTGCTAAACCAGAAATGGGTAAAATTTATAAAGGTAAAGTTGTAAAGATTATGGAATTTGGAGCTTTCGTAAACTTCTTAGGTAAGCAAGACGGCCTTGTCCATATATCTGAGCTAGCTGACAAACGGGTAGCAAAAGTTGGTGATGTTGTGAAAGAGGGTGATGAAGTTTCAGTAAAAGTCGTTGGATTCGATCGGGGTAAAGTAAAACTTTCTATGAAACAAGCTTCGGCTTAAGTCATATTTTTAGGATCTGGCATTCCCACTTTATTATAACCTGCATCTACATAATGAATTTCACCAGTTACTCCAGCGGCTAAATTACTAAGTAAGTATAAAGCAGAATTACCAACATCATGAATATCCACATTTCTTTTTAAAAATGAGTGGTCCTCATTCCATTTATACAAAAATTTCGCATCTCCTATTGCCGAGGCAGCTAGAGTTTTAATAGGTCCTGCACTAATTGCGTTAACCCTAATTTTTTTCTTCCCTAAATCTCTAGCTAAATATTTTACACTTGCTTCTAAAGCAGATTTACAAACACCCATAACATTATAATTTGGAATTGCTTTTGTGGACTCGTATGTAAGAGTTAGCAAACTACCCTCTTCACTCATAATTTTTGAGGCTTCTTTTGAAACTTCAGTAAATGAAAAACATGATATAAGCATACTTCTAAGAAAATTTTCTCTTGATGTATTTAAATATTCCCCGGATAATTCTAACTTATCTGAGAAAGCAACTGCATGAACAACAAAGTCTATTCCTCCCCATTTTGATTTTACGTCTTCAAAAAGTTTAACTATTTCCTCTTTTTTTTCTACATCACAGCTAAAAGTAATATTCGAATTTAATTTTTCAGCTAGAGGTATTACTCTTTTTTTTAAAGCATCACCTAAGTAAGTAAAAGCTAGTTCAGCACCAGCTTCTGATAATTTTTGAGATATACCCCAAGCTATTGAGCGATCGTTTGCAACACCCATGATCAAACCTTTTTTGCCTTTCATTAAATTCATGATTTTACCTTTTCGAATACTAAAGTAGCATTGGTTCCTCCAAAACCAAAACTATTAGACATTATAGTATTTAAACTAATATTTTTTTCAACTTTGGTGACGATTGGATACTTTTTTGCTTCTTCATCCATATCACTAATATTTGCTGATGCAGCTATAAAATTATTTTTCATCATAATTAAACTATAGACGGCTTCGTGCACTGAAGTAGCCCCTAGTGAATGTCCGGCGAGAGATTTAGTGGAACTAATTTTAGGTTTATAGTCATTAAACACTTCTCCCAATGCTTTTAATTCAGTAATGTCCCCCACTGGCGTAGATGTTCCATGAGTATTTATATAATCGATCTTATTTTTTGCAGTGATTAGTGCCATTTTCATGCACCGAACTGCACCTTCTCCTGATGGTGCGACCATATCATATCCATCTGATGTAGCACCATATCCTGTTAATTCTGCATAAATTTTTGCTCCCCTTGATTTTGCATGCTCGTATTCTTCTAAAACTAAAACTCCACCTCCACCTGAGATAACAAAACCATCTCTAGTTTTATCATAAGGTCTAGAAGCTTTTTCAGGAGTATCATTATATTTAGAAGATAAAGCCGTCATGGCATCAAACATCGCAGTCATAGCAAAATGAACTTCATCACTGCCACCCGCAAAAATAATTTTTTGTTTTCCTAACTGAATTAATTCCATAGCATTACCAATGCAATGTCCGCTAGTTGCACACGCTGAACTAATAGTGTAGTTAACTCCTTTTATTTTAAAAGGGACTGCTAGAGTCGCTGAAGCTGTACTTGACATTGTTCGTGGTACTATAAAAGGTCCCATTCTCTTCGGACTTTTTTCTCTAGTCTTATCTGCAGCCAATATAACGTTTTCTATTGAGGGACCACCTGACCCCATAATCATTCCAGTCAATGAATTGCTTACATCTTTTTCTTCAAGTCCAGAATCTTTCACAGCTTCACTCATTGAAACATAATTATAAGCAGACCCCGGACCCATAAATCTTATAAATTTTCTGTCTACATGGTCTTCTAGTTTTATATTTGGTTTTCCGTGAACATGGCTTTTTAAATTGTATTCCTTATACTCTTCAGAAAATGTAATGCCTGATTTTGAATTAAGTAATGATTTGTAAACCTCATCTTGATTATTTCCTAAACAAGAAACTACCCCTATCCCAGTAACAACAACTCTTTTCATTGTTTGAATAATCCCACCTTTAAATTTTCTGCTGTATAAATTATCTTTCCATCTGCACTTAAAATACCATTAGCTAATCCAACTGCAGTTCCCTCTTTTTTTAAAATTCTTTTCATATTTATTTCGTAAGTTGCCATTTTAATATTTTTTAACACTTCACCTGTGAATTTTACAGAATTTACTCCTAAAGCTCTACCCTTTCCAGGTTCACCTATCCAGCCTAAATAAAACCCAACTAATTGCCACATAGCATCTAAACCAAGGCAACCTGGCATAACTGGGTCTTTTTTAAAATGACAATCAAAAAACCATAGATTGTCTTTAATATCAAGCTCAGCTTTAATAAATCCTTTTTTAAATTCACCTGTATTTTTTTTTATGTCTGTAATTCTATCAAACATTAGCATCGGGGGTAATGGTAGCTTAGCATTACCTTCACCAAATAATTTTCCCTCTCCACACGAAATTAATTCATCGTAACTGTAACTGTTTTTTTGCATGATTTAGATCTGTTTTACTTGATTTAGTAAAAGTTTCATATATATTTGTACTTAGAATGATTATAAAGTAGATTAAAAACTTAATAAAACGTGAAAAAAATAGACATTTTAAAAAAATTAAGGTCCTCTAGCTTAAGACCGACTAAACAAAGAGTTGAAATAGCTAAATTTTTATTCGAAAGAGAAAAAACGTTTCATTTTACAGTTGAAAGTTTAAATAAACTTTTAATAAAAAAATCAACTTCTAAAATTGCACTAGCTACAATTTATAACACGGTCCATGCCTTCAAAGCTGCTGGACATTTAAACGAAGTTGAAGTTAGAGGAAATAAAACTTATTTCGATACAAATGTTTCGAACCATCACCACTTTTATGATAGTGAGACTTCAGAATTAATTGATATAGATGCCAATGATGTAGTCATTCAAAAAATTCCTAAAGCACCAAATGGTAAAAAAATAAAAAATGTGGAGGTATTTATAAATTTGAAAAATTGACAGTTTGTCGCTTGTTTTTCACTTTAGAATAATTATAAACTAAAATTATGAGTGTAGATTATAAGAAAAATAATAATGGTAAATGTCCAGTAATGCATGGTGGTGTAACTAAAGCAGGAGAGTCAAATACTGCGAGACTTTGGCCTAATAGTATAAATTTAGATATTTTGCACCAACACGATACCAAAACGAATCCATTACCGGGTTACGATTATAAAAAAGAAGTTAAAAAATTAAATTTTAAAGCTTTAAAAAAAGATTTATTAAAATTGATGACAGATAGTCAAGAATGGTGGCCAGCTGATCTTGGAACTTATAGCGGATTAATGGTTAGGCTGACGTGGCACCAAGTCGGTACTTATAGAGAATTTGATGGAAGACCAAATGTTGGATCACATAGGTTCTCACCCCAAGACTCTTGGCCCGACAACACAAACCTGGATAAAGCTAGACGTCTTCTATGGCCGATAAAAAAAAAATACGGCAATAGATTAAGTTGGTCAGATTTAATGGTTTTAGCTGGCACTATGGCTTATGAACACGCTGGATTTAAAACTTTTGGCTTTTCTTTTGGTAGAGAAGATATATGGGAGCCTGAAAAAGATGTTTATTGGGGAAAAGAAACAGTTCCATTAGCAGTAAATAGATATGGGGATCCTCAAGATAGGTCCTCATTAGAAGCGCCATTGGCAGCTTCTCATTTCCAATTAGTTTACGTAAATCCACAAGGTGTTGAAGGTAAACCTGATCCGGTTAGAACTGCGATGGATGTAAGGGAAACTTTTGGAAGAATGGGAATGAATGATGTTGAGACTGCCGCTCTCACAGTTGGGGGTCACTCTATTGGAAGAGCACATGGAAATGGTAATCCTGACAACTTAGGACCAGAACCTGCTGGTGCAGATATCCACGAGCAAGGTTTTGGTTGGAACCAGAAAAATGGAACTGGAGTAAATCAAATTACCTCAGGTTTAGAGGGAGCCTGGACAACTAATCCTGATAAGTGGGATCATCAATATTTAGATCTTTTACTAAACTATGAGTGGGAAAGTAAAAAAAGTCCTGCAGGAGCATGGCAATGGGAACCAATCAATCTTGAGGAAGAAAAAAAACCAAAAGATTTGGGTGACCCAAATAAAAAAGCTAGATTAATGTTTACCGATGCAGATATGGCAATGGCAATGGATCCAGAGTATAGAAAAATTTCAGAGAGATTTTATAAAGAACCAAAGTTTTTCGAAGATTCTTTTGCGCGAGCTTGGTTTAAGTTAACGCACAGAACAATGGGAAACAAAGAAAATTATATAGGACCTTGGGCTCCTAAAGAGGACCTTTACTGGCAAGGTAACGTTCCAAAACCTAAAAAGAAATATAGTGTAGAGAAAGTAAAAAAAATGATTACAGCATCAAAGTTAAATTCTAGTGATTTAATTACTACAGCATGGGATAGCGCAAGAACATACAGAAGAACTGATAAAAGAGGAGGAGCTAACGGAGCAAGAATTCGATTAGAACCCATGAATAAATGGGAGTCAAATGAACCAAAAAAACTTTCAAAAGTCTTAAAAGTTCTTGAGGGTATAGCTAAAAAAACTGGAGCAACAATTGCTGACACAATAGTTCTTGCAGGAAACGTAGGTCTTGAAAAAGCTATTAAAAAAGCTGGTTCCAAAGCAAAAGTTCCGTTTAGTCCGGGAAGAGGAGACGCATCACAAGATCAAACTGAAATTAAAAGCTTCAAATGGTTAGAACCACATCATGATGGTTTTAGAAATTATTTTAAAGCAGACTACTCAGTTATGCCTGAAGAACTCCTATTAGAGAGAGCTTCTCTAATGGGTTTAACTGCGCAGGAAATGACTTGTCTAGTAGGCGGAATGAGAGTTTTAGGAACAAATCATTCAACTGCTAAAGATAAAGGTATCATGACCGATAAAGTTGGAACACTTACAAATGACTTTTTTGTGAATTTAGTTGATATGAAATATACTTGGAAGCCAACTGGAAAAAATTCATACGATGTTATTGATCGTAAAACGAACAAAGTTAAATTTAGAGCCTCCAGAGCTGATTTAGTTCTAGGATCAAATTCTATTCTTAGATCTTACGCAGAAGTTTATGCTCAAGATGACAATAAAGAAAAATTTATAAAAGATTTTGTCAAAGTATGGACAAAAGTTATGAACGCAGATAGACCAAACTTAAAAAAATTAAATTAACATGGAAATAGTTAAAACACCAAATTTAAAAACGTTAAATCAAAATATAAAAGATGATTTTTACAAGGTTCCAAATCTAAAATTTGATATTGAAAAAATGAGAGCAGATTTAAATTTAGTTTTAAAAAAGAAAAAATTTAGCACATTAGGTATAAAAAACTTCGGAGCCATTTCATTAAATCAAATCCCAGGAGACAAATCTTCGATAGAAGGCCATAATGTAAGAGGAACATATTGGACTATACCGGATGAAAATGGGAAAGAAATAGAAAGAGATAAACCAATTGATGAGTCTAAATATACGCAAATTGTTCCTGAGTTTAAGGGAACTTATTTTGAAGAAGTTTATAACTCTTTAAAGAAACACTTTAAGCTTGGAAGAGTGAGAATTTTATTAAAAGAACCTAGATCTACTCTTAGCTGGCATAGAGATCCTGAGCCAAGACTTCACATTCCGATTATTACAAACAAAGGATGCAGGATGGTAATCGATGAAATTTGTAGACATATGCCGGCGGACGGATCTGTAACAATTACTAATAATACAAAATATCATAATTTTTTTAATGGAGGAGAACAGGATAGAATTCATCTAGTTGCTTGTGTTCTTGAAAATCCTTTTAAAAAAAATGGCTGAATTTGACAGAGGTATATACCTTACAGTTAAAGATATATATGAGAACAATAAAGGTTCTTTACTTCGAACCTTAATTTACACAATTGGGCACTTTGCAATAGCAATTACTGTGCTAATGTTAATTGCAGACGTACCGTTTATTATTGCATTAACCGACGCCATTGTTGAACCTATAGCCAATTCAGTTTGGTACTTTATCTTAGATAAAATTTGGACGGCGAAGTTCAAAAAAAAATAATATTACTCTATTCTTCCCCAAAGGTATTTTTTTTTAACCCACCCATTTATATCTTTACTTAATATTTTACACCAATTATCTTTACATTTTTTAATTAGTAAAAGTTTTCCAACTTTTGATACAGCTGTAGGTTTTGAATATATAGTATTTTTTGAGTAAATATTTGTATCATCGTTTATTACTATTGCAGCTTTCTTTTTTGATAATTGTGATATGTGGATCCAACCTGTATTATTTTCATGATCTCTAATTTTTCTAAAATTTTCAGACTTATCTTGAACAAGTACTGGTAAATATTTTTTTTTATAAAATAATTTAATAGGATATTCAAAAGATGGTCCATTCCTTAAGTTGACTATATCGTTTCTTAAGGTTAGAAAATACTCATCAGCAAGAATGTTTTGAAATATAAAAAAAAACAGTATTAAAAAAGTGTAAATTAATTTGAGCATTTATTTTTGCAATTTGGATTTGAAGTTAATTTTACTTTTCTAAAATTAGTTTTGATAGAATCAAATATGATTATTTGTTCGTCAAAATCTTTGTTTAAATTAAGTATTGATTTTAATACTTCGTTCGCTTGAAGAGAACCTAGAACGCCAGCTACCGGCGAAAAAATTCCCTCTGACTGGCAGTTATTCTCTGTCTCTGGCTTTTCAGGCATGAAACAACGATAACAAGAGGTCTTATGTTTAAAATTAAATTTATATAAATGGCCATCAAATTTACTGATCGCTGCCGAGATAAGTATCTTTTTATTTTTCTTACAATAATCATTTATAAGATACCTTGTCTCATAATTATCTGTCCCGTCGCAAACTATATCATAATTTCTTATTATAGATTTTATATTTGAAGCGGTTATTTTTTTTTTGTATTTTTTAATATTTATTTTTTTATAAAATTTATTTATTTTATATTTTGCTCGATCAACTTTAAACTTTCCAATATCATTTGGAGCAAATAGGGTTTGCCTGCTTAAATTACTTAATTCTATTTTATCATAGTCAGCAATACCTAAAGTCCCGACTCCTGATGATGCAAGATACGTTAAAACCGGACAGCCAAGTCCTCCAACCCCGATAATTAATACCTTCGAGTTAAATATTTTTTTTTGTCCACTGATACCGATTTTCTTTAATACAATTTGTTTCTCAAATCTTTCAAAATCTTGAAAATTTAAATTCATTTATTACCTAATTCCAGTGGATCCAAAACCACCTACATCTCTCTCAGTTTTTTCTAAATCTTTAACCTCCCTAATCTTTGCTTTAATAATAGGACACAGAACCATTTGAGCAATTCGATCTCCTTTTTCTATTACAAAATTTGAATTACCTAAATTAATAAGTATGATTTTAATTTCACCTCTGTAATCTGAGTCTATAGTTCCTGGCGTATTTAAAACTGAAATCTGGTTTTTTGCTGCTAAGCCTGATCTTGGTCTAATTTGTATTTCATAATCTTTGGGTATCGATATTGAAATACCTGTTGGAACAATCGAAGTTTTACCTGGTTCTAAATTGATTGGTTTTTCTAAATGAGCCGCCAAGTCCATCCCAGATGAACCGCTAGTTTCATATTTAGGTAATTCAATATTCTTTGATAATCTTTTAATTAAAATTTCTGTCATTAACAAAAAATTTTTTTAAAACTGTTTCTACTATCTTATTAGCTATAAAGCTTTTTTTATTTTTTTTTAAAGTTTGTACTTTTCCACTATTATCAATTATTTGAACACTATTATAATCAGAGTTAAAACCAGTATCTTTTTTAGATACATCATTTGCTATAATTAGATCACAGTTTTTATTTTTTAATTTTAAAATAGCATTTTTATTCAAATCTTTTGTTTCAGCAGAAAAACCAACTACTAGCTTTGGTCTATACTTATTATTTTTAGATACAAAATCCAAAATATCTCTATTTTCTTTCCATTCGATTGATTTCATTTTTCTTTGAGATTTTTTAAGCTTATTTTTATTTTTTCTTATAGGTCTAAAATCGGATACTGCAGCAGCACATATCGCTATATCTACTGGTAGTGTGTTTTTAACCTCTTCAAACATTTCATCAGCTGATACAATTTTTTTTATTTTTATTTCTTTCTGAAAAATAAGATTGGTAGGACCCGTAATTAAAGTTGTTTCTACGCCGAATCTTTTTAAAGCTAAAGCTATTTCGTAACCTTGTTTCCCACTCGAGTCGTTTGAGATATATCTTACAGGATCCAAATACTCTTTTGTTGGACCAGCAGTTACTAAAGCTTTTAAATTATTTATTTTTACGATATTTTTTTTGTAAAAATAATTTTCTAAATATTTAAAAATTTGTCTTGGGCTTGACATTTTTCCCTCACCATACTCGCCACAAGCCATTTCACCTTTCTCAGGACCAATGAATAGATACCCGTAATTTTTTAAATTTTTAACATTATTTTGGGTTGCTTTATGCGTCCACATTCTCACATTCATAGCAGGCACTAGTAATATATTTTTGTTCGATGCTAAAATTACAGTTGTAGCTAAGTCCTCTGCCTTTCCTATACTTAGTTTTGTCATAAAATTTGCTGTTGTTGGCATCACTATTATTAAGTCAGCCCATCTTGATAAAGATATGTGATCTATTTCTGCCTCTGTATCTTTATCAAAAATATTTTCAAATGTTTTAGAGTTAGTAAGAGTAGTTACTGATAATGGAGTTACAAATTCTTTACCACTTTTAGTTAATATTGTTTTAACTTCATTATTATTTTTTCTCAATAACCTTATTAAATCTAAAGATTTATAAGCAGCAATACCCCCCCCTATAATAATAAGTATTTTCTTATTTTTTAAAGTCATGATTAATTAAAATACTAATAAAAAGATAATTACAATACCAAAAAAACTAAGAAGTATATTATTTCTAAAGTTTTTAAATTTCATTTGCTCAATTTCTAAATTTTTATTAGTTCCAACAGATAAATTAAGTTTTCCCTCTGAAACCAATTTTAGAGCATAATCAGCTCTATCAATAAATTGTGGTAAATCTGGTATTCTTTTTATTATTTCAGATGACGTATTGATTGCTTTATCAATGGATGATTTTGGACTTTTAATATTTTTTAGCCAATCTTCAAGCACTGGTCTTGAAACCTCCCAAATATTTGTTTCTGGGTAAAGTTTTCTGGCGACACCTTCAACTACAACCATGGTTTTTTGTAGTAATAATAATGGCGGTTGAGTTGCCATATTAAATTTTTCAGTAATTTCAAATAATTGAGCGAGTAAGTTCCCGCCAGAAATATCTTTTATGGATTGTCCAAAAATTGGCTCTCCTACGGATCTAAGAGCCTGTGCAAACTCCTCTTTTGAGGCATCTTGAGGCACGAGACCAGCTTGAAAATGTACCTCAGCTACTTTTACATAATCTCTTTTTATAAATCCATAAAGTATTTCCGCTAAAAATCTTCTATTATTTTTATCAAGCCGTCCCATTATGCCAAAGTCAACAGGAATGATGTTTCCCTTTTTGTCAACGAATAAATTTCCTTGATGCATATCCCCGTGGAAAAAACCATCTCTAACCGCTTGTGTTAAAAAAGATTGTATTAAATTTTCTGCAAGATTTTTAAGGTCAACCCCCATTTCTTTTAATTTTTGATGTTCTCTAATTGAAGTTCCGTTAACCTTGTCTAAAGTTAATATTTTTTTAGTTGTGTAGTTCCAATAAATTGTAGGGACATTAAAACCAACATCTTTTTTTGTATTTTCAAAAAGTTCATTTGCAGCAGCTGCTTCAAATCTTAAATCCATTTCTATGTTCGTAATTTCTCTTAGAAGGTGAACCACTTCAACTAATTTAAGCCGTTTAGCTTTAGAAATTGTATTCTCTATAATATAAGCAAACAACATCAAGGCGTCTAATTCTTCATTAAACAGTTTCTCAATATCAGGTCTTAATATTTTTATAGCAACTTCTTGTTCTCGATTTTCTATTTTAATTTTTGCTAGGTGGACTTGGGCAATTGAAGCAGCAGCAATTGGCTCACTTAGTTCACTTATATCTTTAAAATAATTTTCTCCAATTTCTTTTTTTATAATCTTTTTGGCATCATGTAATTCAAAAGCTGGAACTTTGTCTTGTAGTTTTTCTAAATCATTTGCAAGTTCCTCACCAATTATATCTGGTCTAGTTGCAAGAAACTGCCCTAACTTAATAAATGTTGTTCCCATACCTTGTAAAGCTAAACAGAGCTTTTCTCCAGGAGATTTCTTTTCCTCTATAGATTTTGCAGGCGAACCTAAAGACATGAAGTTGAAGAATAAATTTAAGCCCGATGGAATCTTATGAATTTCGTTAATGGTACTAATAGCCCCGGAGGTAGATAATCTTCTTGCTAGGTAGAATAATTTAATAATTCTTTTTAACATTTATATTTTCCAACCTGAATGCACTGCTGATAAACCATTCGAAAGGTTCCGAAATTCTATTTTAGAAAAACCATTTTTGGACATTAATTCAGCAAGTTGTTCTTGATTATAAAACTTATCAATACTCTCAATCAAATATTTATAAGGTTTTTCTGAACCTACTATGATTTTTCCTAGATAGGGAATTGTTTTTGAGTATTGTTTATAAATAAAGTTTAGCAACTCATTATCCACCTTCGAAAACTCTAAGCACATAAAACGTCCACCAGGTTTTAAAACTCTTAAAGCTTCTTTAAGAGTTAAATTTATATCAGTAACATTTCGTATCCCATAACTTATAGAATAATAATCAAAGGAGTCATCTTTACACGGTATTTTCTCAGCAGGAGCTTCGATCCATCTTATATTTTTATAATTTTGGAGTCTGTTTTTACCTTCTTTTAACATTTCTAAATTAGGCTCTATACAAGTAATTTCACCTGAGTTATTTGATCTATTTAAAAAAAGTTTTGCTATATCACCAGTGCCTGAACCCACGTCTATTAAATTTTTTTTTGGCTGAGGGTTCATCCAATCAATAAATTTTTCTTTCCACAGGCGATGAACACCTAACGACATAATATCATTCATTAAGTCGTATTTTTTATGAACTTTTGAAAATACAGAATTGACTAATTTATTTTTATCTTGAATATTAGATTTCATAAAAGAATTATATGCCAGAATTACCCGAAGTTGAAGTTGTTAAACAGTCCCTAGAGAGAAAAATATTAAATTTAAGAATTAAAAAAATTAAGATCAATGATGGCAAATTGAGATATATAGTCGATAAAAACGAACTTTTTAATTTAGTCGGCAAAAAATTTAAAAAAATAGAAAGGAGATCTAAATACTTAATTTTTCATTTAGAAAAGCATATTACAATGATAGCTCATCTAGGAATGACAGGTAAATTTTTTTTTATTGATAAAAAAAACAAAAAATTCAAAACAAGCTTCTATTACGATCTAAACTTAGAAAAAGACAAAAAACATGATAGGATAATTTTTATTTTTCAAAATGATGAAAAATTAATTTATAATGATATTAGAAAATTTGGTTTTGTAAAATTTTGTAGGGCGGTTGATTATTATAAGAATCGACACATAAGAGACTTGGGCCCAGAACCTTTATCTAAAGATTGGGATCAAAGATATTTTAAAAGATATATATTTGGTCGAAATAGAACCATCAAAAGTATTTTGATGGATCAAAAATTTGTATCTGGATTAGGAAATATTTATGCTAACGAAATTTTATTTTTAAGCAAAATCAAACCTACGCGAAAAGTAAAAAAAATTAAAGAGTTTGAGATAAAAAAGGTTATTAATTACACAAAAAAAATTCTTAAAAGCTCAATTAAGTATGGGGGATCTTCTATTAAAGATTTTTCTAGTGACAATGGAAAAAAAGGGATCTTTCAGCAATATTTTAAGGCTTATGGTAGAGAGGGAAAAACATGTTCTAATATAGATTGCAACTCGATTATTAAAAGGACAATAATTTCAAATCGAGCAACTTTTTTTTGTAATAAATGTCAAAAATAATAAAGTTGACCGTTATTATAGCTACATATATACAATCTAAAAAATGCCTAATACTAAATCAGCAATAAGAAGAGTAAGACGAGTTAAAAAACAAACTCAAATAAACAGAATACGAAAGAGCAAATACAAAAATGCGATTAAAAAGATGGAAAATCTTATTAAATCGAAAGAAAAAGACAAAGCAAAAAAAAATTTTTCAAAATTTCAATCAATTCTAATGCAGGTTGCTAAATCTGGAGTAGTAAATAAGAAAACTGTTTCCAGAAAGATTTCGCGAATTTCAAAAAAGCTGAAATAAATTAAATCATCAATCTAAAGTTGATTAGTACCTTATTAAATTTTCTATATTTAGAAAAAAATAATTTTTAAATCAAAATATTGTTTTCTTTTTTAAGTTGTAAATTTTAAATTTCTATCTGCGCGTTAACGTTACAACCTAATTATATTTTTTTTTTGCTTTTTTAAAATAAATCTTGCAAATATTTTTAAAAGATCGTTTATAGAAAGTTCATTACGAATTTACTACATGGAAAAAAATAATATTAAATCACAAAATCTTTATGTTTCAGAGGAAGAAAAAATATTAAATTGGGAAGAAGTTCAAAACGCTTTTAAAACGACATTTGGAGGAGAAATTTATAACAGCTGGTTGCAAAAAATTTCTCTTATTAAAGAGTATAATGATTTTCTTGTTTTAGGCGTTCCAACAAGATTTTTTAGAGATTGGATTGTATCTAGATATTTAGATAAAATATTAGAGCAATTAAGAGGATTTAAGCTAAGCATCAATAGGATAGAATTCAAGATAATCGAGGATAATAAACAAACTCAAGAACTTTTGAAAATTCCTGATATAAATAAGATAACAGAAATTAAAGACTCAATTTTAAACTACAATAGATTAAATCCTAACTTAAACTTTAAAAATTTTATCCAAGGTAAAAGTAATGATATTGCCTTATCATACTCTAAGAAAGTGTGTGAGCATATATCCAGATATAATCCATTATATATCTGCGGTGGTGTGGGGCTAGGTAAAACTCATCTTTTAAATGCTATTGGATTAGAATTACAAAGCGAAAATAATGTCATGTTTATATCTGCTGAAAGATTTATGTATCATTTTATCAAATCTATAAAAAAGAATGATATGGTAAATTTTAAAGATTTCTTCAGAAAATCATCAATATTTATTATTGATGACATTCAATTTATTAGTGGAAAAGAGAGCTTACAAGAGGAGTTTTTTCATACTTTTAATAGTTTGATGGACAAAGGTTCTCAGATAATTATCTCTGCAGATAGAGCACCAACTAAATTAGATAGGGTGCAAGAGAGAATAAAGTCAAGATTAGGTGGTGGTTTAGTAGTAGATATAGAAGCCCCAGATTTAGATTTAAGGATAAAAATAATTAAGATGAAAATTGAAGAAATACAAAATCAATTTAAAGAAAATATAAGTTTAAACGACGAGGTAATAAATTTCATAGCCTCCGAAAGTAAAACGAATATCAGAGAATTAATCGGCGTTCTTAACAGAGTAATAGCATTTAGTCGAGTGCATAATAAATTTTTGACTGTTTCAGACTGTAAAAATATTCTAAAGGACGTTTTTAATCAAATAAGAGTAATTACTGTTGATAAAATACAAAATGTAGTTTCAAATTTTTTCAATATTTCATTGAGCGATATGCTATCCCAAAGGCGCTCTAGACCTTTAGCTAGGCCAAGACAGATTGCAATGTATTTATCTAAAAAAATGACAAGTAGATCTTTGCCAGAAATAGGAAGAAGATTTTCTAATAGAGACCATACAACTGTAATTCATGCCGTTAAAACAATCTCAAGATTATTAGAGCAAGACGATGAAATGAAAAAGAATATAAATCAGATAAAAAGTCTTTTACAAGAACAATCTTGAAATGCAATTTGTAGTTAAGCGAGATCATTTATTGAAATCATTAAATTTTGTTCAAGGTGTGGTTGAAAAAAAAAATACCTTACCCATTTTGTCAAATGTTCTACTTCAAATTAAAGATAAAAAGTTGTCAATAGTCGCTACAGACTTAGACATAATCTTTTACGATGAAATAGCAGATATAAAAGTTATCACTGAAGGTAGTACTACTACATCAGCAGCAATTCTTTATGATATTCTTAGAAAAATTTCATCTAATTCAAATTTGAATTTCAATTTAAAATCGGAAAACAAGCTTAGTTTAAAAAGTGATAATTCAGATTTTAATCTACTTTGTCTACCAACTGATAATTTTCCAACTTTTGCTGATGATTTCAATGGCCAGGAAATTCCAATTAACAATAAAAGATTTCTAAAGTTATTGAATAAAACTAGAATTTCAATTTCTAACGATGATACAAGACATTATTTAAACGGAATTTTTTTACATATAACAGAGGCTAATGGAAAAAACTTTTTAACAGGCGTAGCTACAGACAGTCATAGGCTTTCCTCTAGCAGCTTAGAAATTGAAGATACAAGCGACTTTAGATCAGTTATTTTACCAAAAAAAACAGTTTTTCAGTTATGCTCACTTTTAGCTGATAATAACGGTGATTTAATTATGCAAATAATTGAAAATAAAATCCAATTTAAAATTGGAAAAATAAAATTAGTTTCAAAAGTAATTGATGGAAAATTCCCAGATTATAAAAAAGTTGTACCTACACAAAATGAAAAATCACTTATAGTTTCGTCCAAAGATTTTGTAAGTTCAATCGAGAGAGTAGCTAGTGTTTCTATAGATAGAAAAGAAGGAGTAAAATTATCAATTAGTAAGGATAATGTGCAAGTTTCTGTAAATAGTGCTAATTCTGGCGAGGGGAATGAAAAAATTGGTGCCAAATTCAATTCTGAAAATTTAAACATAA
Organism: uncultured Pelagibacteraceae bacterium; assembly: GCA_902552345.1. Taxonomy (GTDB): domain Bacteria; phylum Pseudomonadota; class Alphaproteobacteria; order Pelagibacterales; family Pelagibacteraceae; genus Pelagilacustribacter. The sequence continues at coordinate 19,365 of CACDGO010000001.1, forward strand.
GTTTTAATTCTAAATATTTAATCGAAATAGCTTCTGAAGTAGAAGATAAGAATTTAAAAATGAATTTTAAAGATCCTGTATCACCTGTTTTAATTGAGGATGCAGCAGATAAAAACAGTTACTATGTGATAATGCCAATGAAAATTTGAAAATTTATCAGATTAGAAATTAATTTTATTTTTGCTTTAAAATCCATTGATATTGAATACTTCTAGTTCAGCTATGATGGGCCTGATTTTATATTAGATAAAAAAAATGGTATGTTAAGAATTCTTTAAAAAAAAAGATGTCAAAAAATTCAAATTTAAATAGAAACCAGTCTTATGGCGCAGACTCCATAAAGGTACTAAAAGGTCTAGATGCTGTAAGAAAAAGACCTGGCATGTATATTGGTGATACCGACGATGGGTCCGGCCTACACCATATGGTTTTTGAAGTAGTTGATAATTCAATAGATGAAGCGCTAGCTGGTTTTTGTAAAAATATAATTGTATCGATAAATCCGGATAACACAATTACTGTAGAAGATGACGGTAGGGGAATACCAGTGGACTTACACAAAGGAGAAAAAATCTCTGCAGCAGAAGTTATAATGACTCAATTACATGCTGGAGGTAAATTTGACCATGACTCTTATAAGGTTTCCGGGGGCCTTCATGGTGTAGGTGTTTCTGTAGTAAACGCATTATCAGAAAAACTTTCTTTAAACATTTATAGAGATGGTAACGAATATGAAATAAATTTCAAAGATGGAAATTCTATTAAACCTTTAAAAAAAATTGGAAAAACAAAAAAAAAGGGTACAAAAATAAATTTTTTACCGTCTAAAGAAATTTTTTCCTCAATTAAGTTTAGTACTTCAATTTTAGAGAAGAGAATAAGAGAGCTTGCGTTTTTGAATAAGGGAATTTCAATAACTTTACTTGATAAATTAAATAAAAAAAATAAAGAATTTGTTCATAAATATGATGGAGGGATCGTTGAATTCGTTAAACATATTAACAATAAAAAACCAATTTTAGTTAATAAAAATGAAAAAGAAGTTTTTAAAAAACCTGTATATGTTACATCCGTTAAAAACAACGTTATAGTTGAATGTTCCTTTGAATGGAATGCAGGATACACTGAAGAGGTTTTACCGTTTACGAACAATATACCTCAAAAAGACGGTGGAACGCATTTGTTGGGTTTTAGAAGTGCTTTGACACGAGTGATAAACAAATACTCTTTAGATAGAAATAACAAAAAAAATAAATTAACACTCTCTGGAGAGGATATTAAAGAAGGATTAACAGCAGTTCTTTCGATAAAAATGCCTGATCCAAAATTTTCATCTCAAACTAAAGACAAACTAGTTTCCTCAGAGATTAGGAATATTGTTGAGAATATTATTAACGAAAAAGTTTCTACTTGGTTTGACCAAAATCCTTCGGTAGCAAAAACAGTTATAGAAAAAATTACTCAAGCAGCTATGGCAAGAGAAGTTGCGAGAAAGGCAAGAGATAGTGTCAGACGAAAAGGGACTTTTGAATTATCGGGTTTACCTGGAAAATTAGCAGACTGTCAGATTCAAAAAAGAGAAGGAACAGAATTATTTATAGTTGAGGGCGATTCAGCAGGCGGTTCAGCAAAACAGGGAAGAATAAGAGAGTTTCAAGCAGTTTTACCTTTAAGAGGTAAAATATTAAATACTTTTGTTAATGGTAAAAAAAACGGGGAGGACCAATCTACTAAAGCTCTCTCTAAAATGATGTCTTCAAGTGAAATCGTAACATTAATCAATGCACTAGGAACAGGGTCAAAAGATTTTAACATCGAAAATTTGAGATATGACAAGATAATTATTATGACCGACGCGGATGTAGATGGCTCACATATAAGAACACTTTTACTTACATTTTTCAATAATTATCCTTTCAATCAACTAATAGAGAATGGACACATCTATTTAGCTCAACCTCCTTTGTTCAAAGTTACCAAATCTAATAAAAGTGTTTATATTAAAAATGAAAAAGCATTAGAAGATTATATTTTACAAACAACTAAAATAGACAAAAAAATTAAAAAAGGTTCATCTGATTATAAACAATTTATTCAAGATCAAAGAGAAAAATTATCAATTCAAAGATTCAAAGGTCTTGGGGAGATGAATCCAGAAGAGCTGTGGGAAACAACTCTAAATCCTGATAATAGAACAATGCTAAGAGTTCAATATACGAAAGGTACAAAAGACAAATCCAAAGAAGATCAAAAAATGATTGAGGTTTTGATGGGTGATGAAGTGGCCCCAAGAAAAGATTTTATAACCAACAATGCTCTTGATGTTATTAATTTAGATATCTAAAAATGAATTTTTCTACTCTTTTCCGTACAAAAGAGAACTTAAGCTTAGATAAAAATACATTAACAATATTAAGGTATATAGCCATTATCGGCCAAATATTGGCAATTAGTATAGTTTTTTATTACTTAAATTTGCCCTTCCCAATCATAGAGAGTTATTTAATAATTTCACTTGGTTTAGCCACAAATTTATATCTTCAATTCGGGATTAAAATTAACCAGCTAAAAGACTTCTATGCAGCCCCTTTTCTCTTAATCGATTTGCTACAATTAAGTGCCCTTCTTTATTTAACAGGGGGAATTTTTAATCCTTTTTCTTTTCTATTAGTGATCCCAGCTATCGTTTCCTCAACGTTTCTAAGCATGGGTACCACAATAATTTTAGGTTTAATAACATCATTGCTTTTATTAACCATATCATTTTTTCATTTACCTTTGCCAGGTGAGGACATGAATTTATTACATTTTCCAAATTTTTATAAAATTGGAATTATTATCTCCGTATTGATTGGCTTAATATTTTTGAGTTATTTCGGTATTCGTTTCTCCGGTGAAAAAAAGAAAACAGAGGAAGCCTTTAAAAAACTTCAAGAGGTGATTTATAAAGAGTATGAATTAGAGTCCTTAGGGGGGCAAGCAGCAGCAGCAGCACATTCTCTAGGAACACCATTAGCTACAATAAGTGTAGTTGCTAAAGAATTAAAAAAAGAAATTGGGGATAACAATGAGCTATCAAAAGATATTGATCTATTAATTAGTCAATCTAAAAGGTGCAGTGAAATTTTAAAAAGAATTTCAAAAAAACAGATAGAGGAAGATAAATTTTTTAGCTCTACAAAATTAGAAAATTTACTTGAGGAAATCATAAATTCTTTTAAAGAAACTTCCTCCAAAGAAATTACTTTAGTATCTGATAATGACAAAAATAAAATTGACATCCAAAGGTCAGCAGAGATGATTTACGGTTTGAGAAATTTTATAGGTAATGCAATTAAATTTTCAAAAACTAAAGTTAATATTTTTTTGATAAGTGATGATAAAGAAATTAAGATCACAATAAATGATGACGGGCCAGGATTTCCTAAAGATATTATTGATAAATTAGGAGAACCGTATATTAAATCTAGATCATTAGAGTTAAATTCAAACTCAGGCTTAGGGCTTGGAACTTTCTTAGGAAAAACTTTATTAGAGAGACAAAATGCTAAACTTTTGTTTAAAGATGATAAAAATTTAGGTGGGGCCTCAGTAGTAATCAGTTGGTCTCCTAAAAATATTTTACTATAAAGATAAAATTATTTTGGTTCTTGTTGTGTCAAACAATGAATTGCTCCAAAGCCCCATATTAATTCAGAACAATCAATTGGAATAATTTTTCTATTATTGAATTCTTTTTTAAAAATTTTGATTACTACTTTATCGTTAGGATCATTAAAAGTTGGTAATAAAACAAATTTATTAAAAATATAAAAGTTTAAATATGATGCTGGAACTCTGACTTTATCTATATAAATAGGTCTAGGCATAGGAATCTTAATAATTTTTATTTGAGAGGGACCAATTTTGATTTTTTTTAAAATTTTAAAGTTTTCATCGAGATTTTTGAAATTTTTATCTTTTTTATTATTTTCGTAAGCTAGAAAAACTTTATTTGATTTTACAAATCTAGCAATATCATCAACGTGACCATGGGTATCGTCTCCTGCAATTCCTTTATTAAGCCAAATAACCTTTTTTGCCCCAAAAAATCTTTTAAAAATGATATTATAATCTTTCATTTTTAAGAAAGAATTTCTTTGTTGAATTTTACTTAATAAACATTCTTTTGTTGTGAGAAGTAAACCTTTTCCATTAACATCGATAGCTCCACCCTCAAGAACTATCGATTTTTTTTTAAATTTAGGTTTAATGACATTTCCTTTGTAATGATCTTTAATTCTCAAATTGACACTATTATCTGCTGTATAATTTTTATATTTGGCCCAACCATTAAACTCCCAATTTAATAAAATATTTTTGTTTTTTTTATCTTTAATAAATATTGGACCTGTATCTCGCATCCAGACTCTATCTGTTTCACAAATTATAAATTTTACATTTCGTATTCTTGCATTATTTCTCCTAAGTAATTTTTTAATTATATTCCCAGATTTGTGGTTATTAATTAAAAGATTTACCTCCTGAGATTTGGTAATTTTTGAAATTATTTTAGCAAATATCGTAGGAATATTCTTAAACTTACCTGGCCAATCTTCTTTATTACAAGGCCATCCCATTAATGTAGATTGTTGTTTTTCCCATTCAGCTGGCATTCTGAAAAGAGATTTTGTTACTCTAGGCATCTCTTGGATTTTTAAGTAGTCCTTTATAATAGTCTATTCTTCTATCTCTAAAAAAAGGCCAATGTTGTCTAGAGGTTTCTACTTTTTTGAAATCAATTTCACAAATTAAAATATTTTCTTTTAAACTAGCCCTTTTAACAACTTTACCACTTGGATCAAATATTACACTATTCCCCCAGAACTCTATCCTTTTATTACCTTGTTTTTCAATTCCAACTCTGTTTATCGCAGCAACATATATACCATTAGCTATAGCGTGAGACCTTTGAATTGAAAGCCAGGACTCGAGTTGTGATTTACCAAATTTCCTTTTTTCTTTTGGATGCCACCCAATAGCAGTTGGATAAAAAATAATTTCTGCTCCTTTAAGCGCTGTTAATCTTGCTGCCTCAGGAAACCATTGATCCCAGCAAATTAAAGTTCCCAAATTACCTTTTGAGGTTTTAAAAGATTTGAAACCTAGATCTCCAGGAGCAAAATAAAACTTTTCGTAAAATTGAGGATCATCAGGGATATGCATTTTTCTATATTTTCCTAAAAGTTTACCCTTTTCGTTAATTACAATGCTACTATTGTGATAAAGCCCGGAGGTTTTTTTCTCAAATAATGAAATTATTAAAATAATTTTCAGTTCTTTTGCAAGTGCAGAAAATAAGTCACTACTAGGGCCGGGAATTTTCTCAGCGAAATTAAAGTTTTTGTGACTTTCAACCTGACAGAAATATTTTGTTAAGAATAACTCTGGTAAACAAATTATCTTTGCACCTTTTTTTGCTGCAGCATTAATTTTGTTGACAGCATTTTTAATATTTTTTTTTGGATCAGCTGACATTTTCATCTGTACTAACGCAATCTTTGTTTTACTCATTATCTATTAATTGAACAAATTTTGAAAATTTCTTTTTTGTCTTGATTGCCAATGTTTGCGATGAAAGGCATCGCTTGCGATTAAGGGCAATACACTTGTAGCTTCAGCAAATACCATTTGCTCCTTCGTTACATCTACTTTACCCCATGAACTTGCTTCCTTTAAAGTAGAACTACTACAAGCTCCATCTCTAGTATCTGCCACAGTTATTTGAATAGCATATTTATGCATATCTACCTTTTTTCCTAATAATTCTGCACAAACCACTGTATCCTGAATAAAATTTTTGGGTACTCCACCTCCAACCATTAATAATCCTGATTGTTTCGATTTGAGTTTAATTTCAGTTATTTCTCTGAATTCTCTTATAGAGTCTATAGTAATGTGACTTTTAGGATTTTGCTCCTGATGCATTACAAGCCCAAATCCTGCTGAACTGTCTGTAAAAGCGGGACAAAATATAGGAACATTATTATCATAAGCAGCTTCTATCAATGAGTTTTTTTTCTTAGAATTTGTTTTTAAATATTTTCCAAGTTCTTTAATAAATTCCCTTGAGGTATATGGTTTAGGTTTAAGAGAATTAGCAATATCGCATATAGTTTTGTCACAAGCTTGAAGTTCCTCTTCATCAATATAAGTGTCATAAATCCGATCAATGTAATTGTTTCTAAGTTCAGTATCGTCTTGAAACTGAGATCCCTGATAGTGCTTGAAACCCAGAGCTTCAAAAAAATCCATATCTATAATAGAAGCACCTGTAGCCACAATTGCATCAACCATGTTATGTTTTACTAAATCAGTGTATAGATCCATGCATCCGCCCGCTGAAGTCGAACCTGCTAAAGTTAAAAAGATAGAACAATTTTTATCTGCAAGCATCTCATTATAAATAGCTGCAGCTCTAGCTGTATCTCTAGAAGTGAAAGACATTTTACTCATTCCATCAATAATTTTACGAGCATCAAAAGATTTGATATCGATATGTTCAATCGGTGAATTAAGAAGAGATTTTTTGTTGTGCCCTATTTTTGGACTATTTTTTTTATTCATTAAGCTACCAAAGAACCAACCTTATCATTTGTATCATCGTACATAGATAAAATTGGTTTGTCACTTAATTCGTGAATTTCATTTGAGTAAAAACCATTGAAGTTTGTTCTGAAAGTAAGACTGTAAGCACCTAGCTGACCTAATTCTATATAGTCACCTTCTTTAATATTATTTGGTAATAAAAAAGGTCCTTTCATGTAATCTAATCCATCACAAGTAGGTCCAAAAAAATTAAATGCAGTAAGTTTTTTAGACTGAACTCTTCCGTATGTAATCATCTTTGATGGCAAAACAAAGTTTGGTGCCCCAGCGTCAAATAAAGACCCATATGTTCCGTCATTGATATATAGACTATTTTTTTTTCTTAAAATAATTTTAACGATTGTAGATCCACTTTCTGCTACAAGAGCTCTCCCTGGTTCACATATGATTTCTGGTAATTTATTTAACTTTAAATTACTAAGCTCTTTTTTAATTTCTTTTATGTAATTAATTAATGGTTCAGGATTAAGATCTGGATATATAGACGGAAACCCTCCACCAACATTAATTGTATTTGGTAATATTTTAGTTTTTTTAATTATATTTCCAATTTCACGAATTCCTTTTGAGTAAGAAATTTTATGCATGCATTGAGAGCCAACGTGAAAACTTATTCCAAGTTTTTTTGAATGTTCCTTACATAATCTTACCAATCCTAAAGCTTCAGAGGGAAGTGCTCCAAATTTTCTAGATAGATCTATTTCAGCATGTTCATTTGAAATTGCAATTCTTACAAATAACTCTAAATCTTTTGCTTGATTAGTAGCTTCTAGAATTTTCCTCAACTCGTCTTTACTATCAAGAGAGAAACTTTTCACTCCGTAATCAAAGTAAGCTAAAGATATACTCTTTTTACTTTTAATAGTATGCATAAAATGTAACTTTGCATCTGATTTAATTTTATTAAGAAGCTTAATTTCATTAAGAGAAGCAACATCAAATTCGTTGATGCCGTTAGCAATGATTTGCTTAATAATTTTCTCATTAGGATTTGTTTTTACAGCGTAGAGTATTTTTCCAGGAAAATTTTCTTTAAAAAATTTTACAGATTTTTTTATCTCGTTAAGCCGTAAGCAATATACGGGGTAATCCGGTTGTAATGAGTTAACTAATTCGTTAACTGTTTTAAATTTTCCCATTTCATGTGTCCCTCACGTTAAATTACACAAAGATTTTTTAAAAAATTTAATAAAAAAAACCTTATTTAATTCGCGTTTAAGGTTTTTTTGACTTTATGTAAAGAAAAAAAGGACATTTCTCATGTTGAAATTTTGTCAACAGCACCTATATGAGTAGTCATGAGATCACAAAAAAACGTACCAGAGCAGCTAAAATTAGTCGACTTTACTGATAAAACGCTTTTAATTCTTGATGACGACGATCCATTGAGAGGAAGGTTAGCCAGAGCTATGGAGAAGAAGGGATTTGAGGTAAAAGAGGCCAAAACCGTGGCTGAAGGACTTAATATAGCGAAAACGGCTCCTACAGCCTTTGCTGTGGTAGACTTAAGGCTTGAAGATGGCAATGGTCTAGACGTTGTTAAAGAGCTTTCAAAGAATAAAAAAGATAGTAGAATAGTAATGTTAACGGGTTACGGGAATCTACCTACAGCTGTAGCAGCTGTTAAAGATGGAGCTATCGATTACATAGCTAAACCAGCAGATGCCGACGATGTTGAAGCAGCTTTATTAGCTTCGCCCGAGTCAAAAGCAAAACCTCCTGAAAATCCGATGTCAGCTGATAGAGTTAAGTGGGAACATATCCACCGAGTTTTTGAGTTATGCAATAGAAATGTGTCCGAAACTGCGCGAAGACTTAAAATGCATAGACGAACGTTGCAAAGAATTCTCTCAAAAAGATCTCCGAGATAAATTTATATAAATTTTCTTAATTTTATTAACTTATTGATTGCAAAAGTCGCAATCAATATCTTAAATAGTTCAGCTAATAAAAATGGCTGTGCTCCAAGCTTAAAAATTGGCTTATCCCAACCTAATAAAAATCCAAGCCAAATCATTCCAAAAACATAAATAAAACTTATTGCAAAACTTAACTTAAAAAATGTTTTGATTAAATTATTATCATAAGTAAATTTTCCAACTAAATATACCGTAATAATAAATCCGATTAAATAACCCATCGTTGGTCCTGTGAAATATACCAGTCCTAAACCTTTTTCAGGTGTACCAGAAAAAACTGGTAAACCAATGATTCCCTCAAATAAATATAAAACAGTTGTAGCTACACCCAACTTCCAACCAAAAGTTATTCCAATAAACATAATTACAAAAGTCTGCATTGTCATTGGAACTGGGTAAAAAGGGATTTTAATTTTAGAGGATATTGCTAAAATAATTGATCCCATCAATGCAAAAAATAAATATTTGAGTAATTTGATTTGTTTTAAATTTTTTACAACATCCATAAAAGTAATTTAACTTTTTTTGGAGTAAAATCTAGTGTTTTGTTAATTGAACAAAAACATCTTCTAAATCACCATCTTCAGTTGAAATATCATCTATTTCAATGCCACTATTATTTAAATAATTTACAATTTCTCCAAAATTTAAATAGTTTTTCTCATACGTTACCACTATAGAATTACTTGATCTAATTTCAAATTGAATATTTTTCATTTTTAAAATTTCATTACCATTTATATTTTTTACTTTAAAATTAATTTTTTTTGTTTTAATACGATCTAATAATTTTTCAGTGGTATCTAAAGCTACTAAGTCACCTTTATTTATAATTGCTATGCGATCACACATTTCTTGAGCTTCAATTAAATAGTGAGTAGTTAAAATTATAGTGACACCTTCTTTATTCAGTTTTTTTACATTATCCCAAAGATTATTTCTTAATTCCACATCAACGCCAGCAGTGGGTTCATCTAAAATTAATATTGGTGGCTGATGAACCATTGCTTTTGCTATCAACAGCCTCCTCTTCATACCGCCAGATAAACTTCTTGAGTAAGCATTAGCCTTATCTTCAAGAGCCACTAATTTTAATATTAAATTAGTAATCCTATCTTTTTCACGAATTCCATATAGTCCAGCTTGAAGCTCAAGAAGTTTTTTGGGACTAAAAAAGGCATCTAAATTTACTTCCTGAGGAACTATTCCAAGAGATGACTTTACCTGACGAGGATTTTTATCTAAATCAAAACCCCATACATTGACCTTCCCACTTGTTTTAGTAACAGTTCCACCAAGAATACTTAAAAATGTTGTTTTACCAGCTCCATTCGGTCCAAGTAGTCCAAAGACTTCGCCTTGTTTTACGTTAAAACTTAATTCATTTAATGCTTTATTTTGTTTTTTGGTTTTAGAGTCGGAATATGTCTTTGATAGATTTTCAACAGTTAAAGCAAATTTATTCATTCTTTTTTAAAAATAGACTAAAATTCAATGTAATATGTATATATGAGTTCCATAAAAAAAACAGATCATTTTTATCTAGTAGATGGCTCAGGATATATTTTTCGAGCTTATTATGCCTTACCTCCGCTTTCGAGAAAAAGTGATGGTCTACCAACTGGTGCAGTAAGTGGTTTTTGTTCAATGCTGTTCAAATTACTTGAAGATGCTAGATCAGATGATACAAAAAACAAGCCTACTCATTTCGCAGTAATTTTTGACTCTGCTAGAAAAAATTTTCGAAACGAGATTTACAGTGATTACAAGGCTAATCGAGCTGAGGCACCAGAAGATTTAGCCCCACAATTTGAGTATATTAGAAAATCGGTTGAAGCATTTAACTTACCATCCATTGAACTTTTAAATTATGAAGCAGATGATCTTATAGCCACTTATGCAAAAAAAATTATAGAAGCAGGTGCAAAGGTGACCATAATATCATCCGATAAAGATCTCATGCAATTAGTTTCTAATAAGGTGAGGTTATTTGATCCAATGAAAAGCAGGGTAATAGGTGAAAAAGAAGTAATTGAAAAATTTGGGGTAAAACCAGTTCAAGTAATTGATGTGCAATCTCTTGCTGGAGACAGCTCAGATAATGTGCCTGGGGTCCCTGGAATTGGCATTAAAACGGCAGCAGAACTTATTAATAAATATAAAAATTTAGAAAATTTATTAAAAAGGGCATCAGAAATTCCTCAGAATAAGAGACGAGAAACATTATTATCTAACAAAGATAAAGCCATGATTAGCAAGCAATTAGTTACTTTAAAAAATGATGTCCCGCTTAAGAATGATGCCGCTGATTTCATAATCAAAGATATAAATAAAGATAAATTGTATGATTTTTTAAGAGACATGGAGTTTAATAGACTGTTAAGCCAAGCAATTAGTTTTTATGGCGAGTCGACAAATAAAGATTTTAACGAAAAAACTGTAGTAAAAAAAAATAATAAGATAAATACTAAGACCTACAAAACGATTTCAAATGAAAAACAACTTGACGAATTAATAAAAAAACTAGATGAAAAATCAGTTATATCGGTTGATACTGAAACGTCTTCTCTAAATCCACAAGAAGCTGATCTTGTGGGTGTATCAGTATGTTATGAGACAAACGAGGCATTTTATATTCCATTGGGTCATAAAGAGAAAACGGAACTAAAAAAGGATTTAGTTTTAAAAAAACTTAAACCAATCTTAGAAGATCCAAGTATAAAAAAAGTCGGCCAAAATATAAAATACGATTTTATTATATTTAAAAATAACGGCATCGAATTAAGCCCAGCAGAAGATACGATGTTACTTTCGTATACATTAGATGCTGGAAATAACAGACACAACATGGATACTCTATCTGAATTGCATCTTGGCCATAAAACTATTTCATATAAAGATTTAGTAGGAACTGGAAAAAAACAATTAAATTTTGCAGATGTAGATATTAAACCCGCCACTGAATATGCCGCTGAAGATGCAGACATAACTCTAAGATTATATGAAATTTTATCTGAAAGAATATCTGAAGAAAAGTTAGAAAGAGTTTATGAGGAGTTTGAAAAACCAATGATCAAAATCCTTTCAAGGCTTGAGATGAACGGTATAAAAGTTGATGACGCTTATCTTAAAAAACTTTCTAAAAAATTTGAGGAAAGATTGATAACTATTGAAAAAGAAATTTACAAAATATCAGGTAAAAAATTCAATATCGGTTCACCAAAACAACTAGGAGAAATTATTTATAATGACCTAAAGATAGCTAAGTTAAAAAAAACAAAAAAAGGTAGTTTAGCTACGAGTGCTAAAATCTTAGAGGATTTAGCTTCAACAGGACATAAATTTCCTAATTTAGTTTTAGAATGGCGGCAGGTTTCAAAACTAAAAAGCACTTACACAGATGCTTTGCAAGATCATATAAGTAAAAAAACAAAAAGAGTTCACACTTCTTTCTTACTAGCAGCAACTAATACTGGTAGGTTAGCCTCGAGTGATCCAAATTTACAAAATATTCCAATAAAAACTTTAGATGGTAAAGAGATTAGGAAAGCATTTGTAGCAGAGAAAAACAATTTACTTATTTCTGCGGATTATAATCAAATAGAAATGAGAATTCTTGCTGATATGGCTGATGTAAAAGAACTAAAGAAAGCTTTTAAAAATAATCAAGATATCCATTCTTTAACAGCAAGCCAAGTCTTTGATGTTCAAATTACAAAAGTGACAGATGATTTAAGACGAAAAGCAAAAGCCATTAATTTTGGAATTATTTATGGAATAACACAATATGGATTAGCAAAACAAATATCGGTGTCAAACGAAGAAGCTTTAAGTTTTATTAATTCATATTTTAAGAAATTTCCTGAGATAAAAGATTATATGAACACAACGATAAGAACTTGCAGGAAGCAGGGTTTTGTCACAAATATTTTTGGAAGAAGAATTCATTTAAGAGGAATTAACGATAAAAATTTTAGCGTACGAGCCTTTCAGGAAAGAGCAGCCATCAATGCTCCAATACAAGGATCGGCTGCAGATATTATTAGATTGGCAATGATAAAAATTGATAAGGTTCTCGAAGAAAAAAAGAAAGCAAAAATGCTTTTACAAATACACGATGAGCTTATTTTTGAGTGTTTAAAAAAAGATGAGAATGAAGTAAAAAAGTTTGTAAAAGAGGCAATGACTTCAGTTTCAAGTTCGGATCATCATATGTTTTCTATCCCTTTAGAAGTTAGTATTAACTCTGGAAACAATTGGGGAGAAGCCCATTAAACGCCTAAATTTTGACATCATAATCAAGAGAATAAAAATATGACTCAAACAATTGCATTAGTAGATGATGATAGAAATATACTAACAAGTATAAGCATGGCCTTGGAAAGGGAAGGATTTAAAGTTCAAACTTATATTGACGGAGAGTCTGCTTTAATTGGATTAACTAGAAATCCACCTGACCTAGCAATTCTAGATATTAAAATGCCAAGGATGGATGGAGAAGAGTTGCTTAAAAAACTTAAAAAAAAAATGTCTATCCCAATAATCTTTTTAACATCAAAAGATGATGAAGTTGATGAGCTGCTTGGCTTAAAGTTGGGTGCTGACGATTTTGTTAAGAAATCTGGTGGCTTTTCAACAAAAGTTCTAATCGAGAGAATAAGAGTTCAACTAAGAAAAAAAACTAACACTGTTGACGACACAAAAAATATAATAAGTCATGGTAAATTAAAATTAGACCCTGCTCAGTTAGAGTGCGAGTGGAATGGAAAAGCTTTACCAGATAAATTGACCACCACTGAATTTTTAATTGTCAAAGAATTAGCCAAAAGACCAGGAGTGATAAAAGAAAGAGCGCATTTAATGGATATTGCCTATAAGGAAAATACAGAAATTGAAGATAGAACTATTGATAGTCACGTAAAAAGAATAAGAAAAAAGTTTAAAAAGGTAGATGAAAAGTTTTCTGCAATTGAAACTAGATATGGAAGTGGGTATAGATGGAATGTTAGCTAATGAAACAAAAAAAATCAGCTTCTATTCTAAAGAAGTTTTTAATATTTAATCTTACAGTCTTTTCTGTCTTAGGACTTTTTACAATTATATACCTTGAAGCAATCCAGCCAACGTTAGTACAAGAAAGATCAGACAACCACAAAATAATTATTAATAATACTAAAGATAATCTTGAAAGACTTAATGTAGAATACACAAAAGAGGGAATTAGAGATTTCTTACTCTCCACTAGATTTTTATTTCAAAACTTAGATCGTGTGCAATTTTACGATTTATCTGGAAATCTGATAGGTGATACAAATATTTTAGATTTGGATCAAAGTGTTTTTACAGGATCAGACATAATTTTTGAAGAAGCTTTAGGAAGTGAAACAATTAGACCAGAGATTGAAGAAAGACTTGAGGAGGAACAAAAAGATGAAATTAAGGATATAATTACAAATAAATATAATGATGAAATAATGACACTTACTAATGATGAAAAAAATAATTTTTTTGTAAGCACACTTAGTAAAATAAAATTTCAAAGTAATGACATCGGGTACATAGTTGTATCTGAGCAAGCAAATGATATCACCACTGCTGTTAAAGAGAGAAAAGCATTTATTATAAGAACTATGATCGCTGTTGTGATTGTTATTTTAATTTTTTCTCTATTTTTAAATAAATATATTTTAAAACCAATTGGTCTACTGGTTAAATTTAGTGATGGAATAAAAAAAAAATCTAATCAGACAATTGATATAAATAAAGTTTTTGTAAGAGATGATGAAATTGGGAAATTAACTCAATCTATTGATGAAATGACCAAAGAATTACAACAACGAACCAACAGAGCAGAAACATTTTCAAATGATTTAGCTCACGAAATCAGAAATCCATTAGCATCTTTAAAAAGTGCTTCTGAACTTTTAGATAAAACTACTGAAAAAAATGAGGGTGAGAAATTACTTAAAATAATAAATCATGATGCTGAACGTATAGAGAGATTAATAACTGATTACACTCAAATGTTAAAAGATGAGGCATCCTTATCTCGTGAAAAAATGGGTAAAATTAATTTGGTTGAAATTATAAATGGTGTTGTAGAAGATTTTAATCAAGATCTAATTAACCAAAACAAAAAAATTAAGATAATCATTAAAAATAAAATTAAAAGTAAAAATGGACAATTTATATTTGGCATTAGCAATCGATTAGAACAGGTGATCGCAAACTTATTAGATAATTCAATTTCTTTCAGTCAAGACAATCAAAAAATTGAAATTGATCTTGAAGAAACTTCTAGTAATTTATTGATATCAGTGAAAGATGAAGGGCCAGGTTTTGCTGAAACTTCGCCCCAGAAAATCTTCAAACGATTTTACAGTAATAGACCTACAAGTTTCGGTAAGCACTCTGGTTTAGGTTTAAATATTGTTAAAAACATTATTCAATTGCATAAAGGCACAATCGCAGCTTCAAATAGGCTTAATACAAAAGGAGCTCAAGTTGAGGTTTTGCTTCCTAAATTGTCCTAACATTATTTCTTGCTATGGTTTATTTAAGTTGATAATAACATTCGAAATATGGCTGAAGATTTTAAAGTAAAAGATATTTCCCAAGCTGACTTTGGTAGAAAAGAAATTTCTCTGGCTGAGACTGAAATGCCAGGACTTATGGCTTTAAGAAAAGAGTATAAAGGTAAAAAACCTTTAAAGGGTGCAAAAATCCTTGGTTGTCTTCATATGACAATCCAAACTGCAGTTTTAATTGAAACCCTAGTGGAGTTAGGAGCAGAAGTAAGATGGTCATCTTGTAACATATTCTCTACGCAAGATCATGCAGCAGCAGCAATAGCTAAAGCTGGTATTCCCGTTTTCGCTTGGAAAGGTGAGACAGAGGAGGAATACTGGTGGTGTGTTAAGCAAACTATTGAAGGAAAAAAAGACTGGAAGCCAAATATGATTTTAGATGATGGCGGTGACCTTACAGCTTTAATGCATAAAGAATATAAAAATTTATTGAAAGAAGTTAAAGGTGTTTCAGAAGAAACCACGACAGGAGTTTTAGCACTTAAAAAGATGGAGGCAAGTAAAGAACTTTTAATACCTGCCATAAATGTAAACGACTCTGTGACTAAGTCTAAATTTGATAACCTCTATGGTTGTAGAGAAAGTTTAGTAGATGGAATAAAAAGAGCAACTGATGTGATGATGTCAGGTAAAGTTGCTATCGTAGCTGGGTTTGGTGATGTCGGTAAAGGAAGTGCTGCTTCTTTACGTCAAGCAGGTGCTAGAGTTATGGTAACTGAGACAGATCCGATATGCGCATTACAAGCTGCGATGGAAGGTTTTGAAGTTGTTGTTATGGATGAAGCTATCAAAGATGCTGACATAGTTGTAACTGCTACTGGAAATAAAGATATAGTTACAGCTGATCATATGAGAGATATGAAAGATAGAGCAATACTTTGCAACATAGGTCACTTTGATAACGAAATTCAAGTTGAGGCATTAAAAAATTACAAATGGGATGAAATAAAACCTCAAGTGCACGAAATAGAATTGCCAAGTAAAAAAAGGATTATTCTTTTAGCTGAGGGAAGACTAGTCAACTTGGGATGCGCTACAGGACACCCTAGTTTTGTAATGAGCGCATCTTTTACAAATCAAGTCATTGCTCAAATTGAGTTATGGAATAATTCAGCGAAGTATCAAAAAAAAGTTTATGTGCTTCCAAAACATCTTGATGAAAAAGTTGCTATGCTTCATTTAGAAAAAGTAGGCGCAAAATTAACTAAAATGTCAAAAGAGCAAGCAGATTATATAAGCGTTAAACCATCAGGACCATTTAAACCAGATACTTACCGCTACTAAAACAGTAGCTAATGATTGTTAAATCTTTAGAACATCTAAATTCTTTATCAAAAAAAGTTGCAGATCAACTAGTTAAAAACGATTGTATCTTTTTGATTGGTGAAATCGGTGTAGGAAAAACTACTTTTACAAGATATTTAATAAACTACTTGCAAGAAAAAAATGGTGAAAAGATAACAGAAGTACTTAGCCCTACTTTTAATTTACTTTATGAATATGATTTAAGTAATATTAAAATTATGCATTATGATCTTTACAGAATAGCAGATGAAAGCGAATTAAAACATTTAGGTATTTTTTCAGATAAGCAGGATGCAATTAAAATTATAGAGTGGCCACAAATTATTAATATTCCATTAATTAATAAGTTAGAAATACATTTAAATTACGCTAAAAATGAAAACGAGAGAGAAATAAAATTTATGGGCTCAGACAAGTGGAAAATTTTAAATGAATTATAAACTTAAAAAAATTTCAGGAGATGCGTCATTTCGAGAATTTTATAGATTACAAAAAGGAAAAAAAACGTCCATTATTGTTCAAGCTAGAAGGGAAAAATTTAAAAATTTAATTACATATTGTGTAGTAAACAAAATTTTAACAAACAATAAAATTTATGCACCAAAGTTAATCCAAAATTATTATGAGGATAATATAATTGAGATAACAGATTTAGGAAAAAAATCTTTTTATGATTTAGTAATCAAAAAGAAAAATAAACTAAATAATTACAAAAGTTTAATAAATTTAATCATAAAATTACAAAATATTAAACTAAAGCAAACCTATCGTTTTGGAAAATTTAAAGTTAATTTTGAGACATACACACTAAAAAATCTTCATAAAGAATCAGATATATTTTTCGATTGGTACTTAAAATACTCCAAATACTCCTCAAAAAAAATAAAAATTAAAAAAATTAAAAATATATTGAAAAAAGAATTAAATGATATTTATAAAAAAATTTATTTTAGAAATAATGTTTTCGTCCATAGAGATTTTCATGCTTCAAACATAATGGTTTATAAAAATAATTTTGGATTGATAGATAGCCAAGATGCGATACTTGGTAATCCTTTATATGATGTCGCTTCTTTAATCGACGATGTTAGAATTAAATTATCATCAGATATTCAGGAAAAATTGCTTAATTATTATTATAGAAATTCGAAGCTAAAAAAAGAAAAGTATGAAAATTTAAAAAATGACTTTGAAATACTATCTGTTCAAAGAAATCTAAAGATTTTAGGAATCTTTGTCAGACTTTATAAAAGAGATAGTAAATCTAATTATCTAAAATATTTACCCCACACTTGGAGCTTAATTGAGAAACGACTTAAAAATCCTGTGTTTGAAAATTTAAATTATTTATTTAAAAAATATTTAAAAATCAAAACTTTAAAAAAAATTAGCAATCTATGAAAATAAAACATGGAATGATATTGGCAGCTGGCTTAGGCAAAAGAATGCAACCTTTAACTTTAAAGACCCCTAAACCTTTATTAAAAATTGGAAATAAAACTTTATTAGAGAGGTCGATTAATCTTTTAATAAATCATGGAATTGAAGAAATAGTTATTAATATTTACCATCTTGGTCAACAAATAGAACAATATATTTCAAATTTTTCTTCGAAAGCAAATTTAATTATATCAAACGAAAAAAATTTACTTTTAGACACTGGTGGCGGAGTAAAGGAGGGCACAAAGCATTTTAAAGATAAACCATTTTTAGTTGTTAATCCTGATACACTCTGGGATGACAAACATTCATATGATTTATTATCTCTAGAGCAATTTTACTATAAAAATCAAAAACACTGTTTATTACTTGTAAAAAAAAAACTATCATTTGATGCATCTTTTAAAGGAGATTTTAATTTAAAAGAAAATATTGTTTCAAGAGATGCAGAAAACAATTTTATATTTACCGGAATTCAAATTACTAATAGAAATTTTCTAAATCTAGTTGATAAAAAAGTTTTTTCTATGAATGAGGTTTGGAAAGAACTTCTTAAAACTAAAGACTTGTTGGGTTTAGAGAGTAATTTACAATTTCACCACCTAAATACTTTTGAAATTTTTAAAAAGATTGAAAAAATGTACAAAATTAAAGGTTAATAATGGCCTTCACTAATTAATCAAAATAATTAATATCCAGAAAATGAAATTTTTTTTACACAAGGTTAGTTATTAATGTTTTTATTAAAAAGGCTGGTCTTAGCAATATTATTTTTTTTTCAAGCCACAAATTCCTTTGCTGGCGTAGTTACCTATGTTCAAGATGAAACTTTTAGAGATGGTCCTTATACGTCTGGAAGTGATGGAAATGAAAATAATGATTTGCAAAGTCGTATGATTCAAGGAATTCATTTTAATGATGATGGAACAAAGTTGTTTACAACTTATGCTCAGAAACCAACGACAGATACTGAAGCAGACACATTTCAATATGTTCACGAATACAATTTATCTACACCTTATGATATTTCCACAAGAACTTATGCTGGTAACAATGAAAGGTGTGAATTAGGTACTGGAGGAAATGGTCATAGTGGAAACCAAGCACATGATTTAGAATTTAGTAATGATGGTATGAAATTATTCACATCAGATAAAACATCAGATATACTTTTTAGATTTGATTTAACGTCTCCATATGATGTTTCCACTTGCTCTTATGTATACGAAACTACCACCGTCGATACTGATGCATTACAAAACGGAAGTAATGCGGGAACTAAAGGAACAAACACAAGGCTTCAAGGTTTTGAAATAAGTGAAGACGGCAAAAAATTGTTTTTATTGTTTCATGATACTAAAACCACAGACTTAAGCAGATTGCATGAATATAACTTGTCTACACCATTTGATCTAAGAACTTTATCCTTAGTTCTAACTGCAGGGATTAGTTTACCAACTTCATCTACGCAAACACAAAATCCAAACACAATGCGATTTAATAATATCGGAAACAGAATTTTTGTAGTAAGTCATAATGCTAACACATTAACTGTTACTCAAGTTTCATTAAACTCACCATATGACACATCTCAGTATACCATAGATGGCAGTGTTAAATTAACGGATATTGCTGGTGCTGAAGGGTTAACCCAACCAAGAGGAATTAGTTTTAATAAAAGTGGTTTAAAAATGTACGTGGGTCATGACACAACTGATGCAATTTTTGAATTTGATTTAGCATGTCCATTTAACATTATCGAAGGAAAATGTCCTCCAATTACAGAAAATAAAGATAGAACTGGTATAGCAGAAGCACAGATAGATCTTGCTAAGAGAACTATGGAATATGCAACGGATAGTGCTTTAAATCGATTAAGATGGATAAGGAGAAATAAAGAAAAACAAAATCTAACAAACCATAATATTGATTTTAATTTTTCAAATCCTGTTATGGCTAAGCTTGCTCAAAAGATAAGCGCCTCTAATACTGAAGATAAACAAAAAAAGAAAAATCAAGATGTATTCTATTGGAGTGAAGGAAGTATATCTTTAGGTAAAATAGGTGATAGTAGTATTTCGTCATCGAAAAAAATAAATACCGACGCATTAACTTTTGGATTTGATAAATTTATAGATGAAAAAAGTTTATCAGGATTTGCTTTAAGATTTGGGAAAAATGACACAGATGTAGGTAGTTTGGGCAGTAATTTAGATACAGAAACCTATAACCTGACTTTTTATAACACTACATCTAAAGATGATGATACTAAATTTATCGATACCATATTAGGAGTTGGAAGTTTAAATTACGATATTTTAACAGTGTTAGATAATAAAAATCTAACTGCAGAAAGAGAGGGCTATCAATTGTATGGAACAATAAGAGTAAAAGACGAGATTAAAAAAGACAATCTTGCGTTCATTCCATCTGTTCAACTAGACCTTGGTCACTCATTTCTAAATGGTTATGTAGAGTCAGGTGCGGGAGCAATTTCAGTCGACGGTCAAGATGTAAGGACCAATAAGCTGAGAGCAGCTTTATCTTTAATTGAAGATTTATCCAAAGATGATTATGTTTTTAAAAAACATGGAAAATTTGAATATTCAGCTGATTTAGACCGTTCATCGAATTTTAAATATACTTATGTATCAGACCCCAATACAAGATTTTCTGAAAAATTAAGTTCAGGCGCTCTTCATAATTTAAGTGGTGAGCTAGGACTTGATATGGTTTTAAGAAATAACTTTAGTATTTTTCTGATTTATGAACGTGAACAAGCGATTGGTTATGGTCACACTGATCAAATTCATATTGCATTAGGTTACTTACCCGATAATAAAGTTAATTATGCTTTAAAAGTCGATGCAAAAGACGATCTAAGATCAATAGTTTTAATTAGTAAAAAAATTGGAGATTATAAACTTAGCTTTGATCATTCCCATGATTTCTTTAGTGAGGAAGACAATTATTTAAGTTCGATTAATCTAAGGAAAGATTTCTAAGGTATAGGTTTTCCAGTTAATGGGTCGTATATTCTTCCTGAAGGAATATGTGTGTAAGTTCCATTAGCAAAATTGTATGAACAGGCTCTGTTAGCACAAACTGAACTTACATTACCACTAGGGCTGGCCGGAGCAACGAAAACAACTTTATATCCTTGTGGTAAATGCGCATATTTACCTGTTCTGTTAGCAGCATTTTGTGATCCGCAATAACTACTCTCACAAACTGAAGCGCCACTATAACTGGCTGTCATATTTCCATCTCGATCAACTTGTATCCAAGCCCCAAGACCATTTCTAGGTAAACCTGTTGGAGATTTATAAGTATCAAATGAACCAACAGGTTGTGAAGATGTTGCAGCAGCAGTTTGAGTCGAGCACTTGTAACTTTCTTCTTTACTCATTTGTTCTGTTCTCTCTAATGACCATTTCGATTCAACAATTTTCGTATATTTGATATCTTTCTTTTGTGAAACATATTGGACTTGATAAGAACCAGAAATATTAGACGAAGAGATAGCTACAGTTCCTTTATTACACAAATTAGATCCAACAACTTTTTCGTTCTTGTCGTAAGGATTGGTTAATGTAGATGAATTAAAAAAATTTGAAACTGCAGTAATGTTTGGCTCGGAATTAGAGCTGCAATTTTGGTTGCTAAACACTCTCGCACTGGGGTTAATTCTACAATTGGCTAATTCATTATTCATGGTCTTTACTATCTGATTAAAATTTGATTGTGCTTTTTTATCTTGAGCATTTGAAATGTAACCATTATAGGTAATAACTCCAACTGCAGATAAAATACTAATCAAAGCAACAACAACTAATATTTCAATTAAAGCAAATCCATTTTTATTATTCATAATCTGATGAAAATATATTATATAATAATTTAATTAAGTAATTAAATTATGAAAAAAAAAGTAATCATTACACTTTCTTTATCTTGGTTGTTAATTGTAGGTTATTTAACATGGTATAACGGCCTAAAAGCCTCAGGTCGTTACAAAGGGTTTAACTGGGAAGAGTGGCTATGGTTCGGTCTAATACCACTTTTAGCTATATATTTTTTTTATTTTATTTGGAAACCGGAGGCTTTTAAAGACTTAATAAAAGATATAAGGTCACTATTTAATTAAGATGGAAATTATAATTTATACTCCAAATCTAGAAATAGTTTATCAAGAAGGTTTATTATTTTTAAATTATATTATTGAACAAGTGATAGAATTCACTGCACAAATAAAAATTTAATTTGCTTTTAAATAATTTTTTCTTTTTATTTATTATTGGCGCAGTAATTGGTAGTTTTTTAAATGTTTGTATATACCGATTGCCGAAAAATTTAGATATCGTATCTAAAAGATCCTTTTGTCCCCAATGCAAAAAAAAAATTAAATGGTTTGATAACATCCCTTTAATTTCATTTTTAATTTTAAAATTAAAATGTCGTTTTTGTAAAAAAAGTATTTCAAATCAATACTTTATAGTGGAATTAGTATCAGCTTTGTTCTTAAGTGCAGCATTAAGTTTTACATCAAACTTTTTAGACTTGATACTAATAAGCCTAATTTTTTATATTTTTATTGTGATTTTTGTGATTGATATTAAGTATTATATTATTCCTGATAGCTTAAATTTTTCTTTAATCCTAATTGGCATCTTAAAAAATTTTTTACCAGCAACGTCATTAAATCTCAATCAAGATATGTTTCAGTCCTTGATAGGAGGTGCTGCAGGCTATTTATTAATTTGGATTATAATATTCTTATATAAAAAAATAAAAAATGTTGAGGCCATGGGCTTGGGCGATGCTAAATTATTATCAGGACTTGGATTCATATTTGGTCTTAAATCTATTTTTATAATTTTATTTACAGCATCAATTTTAGGATTGTTGTATTCAATCCCAAAATTATTAAAAGGAAAAAGCTCCTTGAAAACTGCTATCCCTTTTGGTCCGTTTTTAATTATTGGTACAGTGATTTATTATTTTTACTTAAGCTTATAAACTTTAAAATTCCCTATTAGCCGAAAAGATTAATTCGTTTTCATGACCAAACCCATCTTTCTCACGCCTTTTCATAATGGTTGTAATATTCCATCCATTTTCGAATATCCAATCAAAGCCTGCTTCTAATTTTATACTTGAACTAAAATGCTTAGAAATGGTGGTGCTATATTGATTAGATGGCGAAGATATGAAATGTCCTTTTAATACAGAGTCCTCAGTTAAATCTTCATTATAATCAATCTTTAAATGAGGAAGAATTTTTGAATAATCAAAATCAATATTACTAGCTATTTTAAAGCCAACTGAAGCCGATGAGCTAAACAAATCTCTATCATCAAAACTCATTTTCTCATTACTTGAGCCTGTCTCACTATAACCATCTATTTCAGAGTAACCAAAATTAATTTGCGAATAATTATAAATGTTAAAATTTTTATATTGATTTGATAAATTATACTTTAAAGCACCAAATGCATGTCTTGCCTTATTTAAACCAGTAACCCTAGAATTATTAGAGATATCTACTACTCTATTTGTATGTTGGTCTGTTTCTCCTATGCCAAAAAAAGTATCAACAAAATTTTGGTTATTTACTTTTAGCGTATGATACATCATTAGATTCTTTCCGTTTGACGATGATTTTGTACCGTTTGTGCTTACATCTGTAATAATGTCATCAATTCTAAAAGCTAAACCAAATAATGAATTATTATCATAATCAATATCTGCACCAATAACAAAACCACTAGAGTCAATTTGTCTTCCAAGCTGATCAGATCTGAAATTAAGAGAGCCTGTATTGATTGATCCAGACGCCCACCATACCCAATCTTTATATTGAGGATCAGAATTATTTCCGATCATACTTGTTAAATTTGAAGACATATAATCTTTAATATTTATTTTTTCTACAAACTCTTTTGAATAGTGTTCAAGTAATCTTTTACTTATATCTTCATTATTAAATTTATCATTTAGTGCAAATTTTAAATCTTGAATTTTTACACTTTGATTATTTCCTAACCTTCTATATTGTTCCATTCTTCTTAAAACTGAATTAGTAGATTGGTTTAAAGAACTTTTAATACTTTCATTATGTGCTTCAACAATTCCCTTTAATTGTTTATCATCAAATGCATCAAATGTACTTTCGCTTGCCTCGATAGAGTTAATGGTTAGAGTTGTTGTACCAGAAATAGTAGCTGATTCTCCAGGGAGACCTCCGTATTCTATAATGTAAGCAGTTTGAGTGGTAGTATCAGTCGACCTGCCTGGCAAATCATTCCATCTACCACTAGCAGTATAAAATTGACCGACTTCTTCTCCACCTGAGTTGTTAGGCTCGCTACCATTCCAATTACTGTAGGAATACCCAACATCAACTGTACATCCAGCAACTTCACCATCACAAAAATAAGTTTTGCCTGCCTCTGGTCCTGTTACCCACTGCCAATGACCTTCATTTGTATCTCCTGTTGTTTGATCATTGGCGTCTGAAGCTCCAATCCAAGAGTCTGCATTAACTTTTGCTTTTATAAAAGCATTTTCACCAGCACTTGTAATTGTTACTAGGTATCCTGTTAATCCTTTGTACGTTGAAGCAGCAGCTAAAGCTTTTGCCTGTCTCCATGTTTTAGTAGCAGATACTACCTCATAATAATGTCCTGTACCTGAATAATAGTTTGTTCCCGCAGGAGTTACAGCTACCGTTACTGTTGGTGAACCTGCAGTTCCATCACCTTTAAAAGCCAAAGTTGCTAAAGCTGTATTTATATTAGCTTGCGTTCCTCTAAAACCTATTTCAGTTAAACTATTACCATTACAATCTGACGGTTCAGCAGCATTATCTGCGCTGTAGCCACAATACCCTGAAGCTTGTAATAAACTCGAGGTAGTTGTAATTTTTACATTTCCATCTGACGCTACCACCGTAACTAACAATGTTCCTGTGAAACCACTTATACTTGGCGTCGTCCCAGAGTCAGCAAGAGTGACAAAGTCTGAAGTATCAGCCGTTAAACTTGATGGCATCGTAACGGTTTCTGCCAACAAAAACTTAGGACAAATCAAAAAAGTAGCTAATACAGCTTTTATAAAAGTATCTTTAAAATTCATAAAAAAAAATTTATAGCCATTTTTATATATTTATGGAAGAAAACAACCAAAAATTTATTAAAGTAAAACCTCAATTATTTGTTATAAACTGCGCTATTTAGGACTAACTGATATGATTTTAATCAATTTCTTTCCAATATTGGTTCTGA
Organism: uncultured Pelagibacteraceae bacterium; assembly: GCA_902552345.1. GTDB lineage: Bacteria > Pseudomonadota > Alphaproteobacteria > Pelagibacterales > Pelagibacteraceae > Pelagilacustribacter. The sequence goes on from CACDGO010000001.1 coordinate 44,550, forward strand.
ACAGCTCCACCTGTACTAGTTGCCTGAGACTTACCAGTTATCAGGTTATCAGTTGCAGTAAATCCTGAAATATTATCTTTAGCATTACCTGCAATACCTATGTAAAGGTTATCACCTTGTACAACTACTTTCGATAACACTCCAGATCCAAGTTCGATATTTAATAGTGAGCTACCACAGAGAGTATCATAAGCTGTTAAAATAGCCTTTCCAGTAGTACATGAATTTGCTCCTTTAGAAGGCTCATAGATTGGAAAATAAACTCTATCTTTATCTACAGTCGGTTCCGCTGTTAATTTTTGCTTATTAACAAGATTGACATACCAGCCAAGTTTATCGCTTGGTACAGGGCATTGAGAATTAGTACATTTAGATATATTGCCCACTGGCGATACATTTACAAAATTTGGAAAATCTTTATCTTTAATCCCAAACAATCTATTTTGAATTTGATCAGAGTCTTCTCTAAGTTTTTGTGTATTTCCAGTTCCAAAGTATAACCACAAATTATTATCATTATTAATTGTGGCACTCGATTTTGTATAAATATATCTTCCATTGCTTGAAGTTGTCTCAGCATCAAATAAAGTAGTTGTGCTAATATTTTCTTTAATTGCTAAATAACTTGGGCTACTCGAATTGAAGTCTATTGAATAATTCTCGGTTAAATTAATTTTTGTAATTTTTCCTTCAAGGTCGTTTGCATAAATTAATGCACCATTGTAAGTTGCTTTGCCAGTACCATCAGCAGTAATAACATTTAAATCTGCAGGCAATCCATTCACGACGTCATTACCCAATCTTCTAAACGTAACATTACCAGTATCAGGCTTAGGAGGGCCTCCATTACGGGTATTTGGCCAAGGCTCATCGAATTCTACATAATCTACGCATACTAAGTTCCCAACAGGTTTAAAGGCAATGGTATGTGATACAACTGGAGTAAATTCAGCATTTATACTTTCATTCTTGTTTGGGTCGTAACAAACATTGTCATTCCATCCAGGAGTTGTCCCAAAATCAGGATCTTTATCAGTATAACTAACTTGTGCGGATACTGTAAAAAATCTATTTTCTTCATTAGTAGACGGATCTTCTACTAATGTTGCAGTTCGTTTGAATAAAGAACCTGTCCAAGCATATGCAGATTCTTTTTTATCCTCAATATCTATCACTTTTAATACTCTTCCTTCATTCTCTATATCTACAACAAAAACTGCAGAGCCGATGTCTGGATTTACTGTTCCATTATATCCACCACCAAAAACTGCTACCCATTTATCTGTTGGATTATTTTGCCCATCATTTGAACTATCAACTTTGATCCTGATTATTCGGGGTGTAGACCATGTCTCGCCCAGTTTACGATAATCGAATTCAGGATTAATAGTTCCACTTGAGTAAGAAAAATCATTAATTGAACTATCACTATCCCAATGAGTTATAACTTTATTAATAGGATCATTTTTAATTGAAAAAATTTGCCTTGGATCTTCTAAATTTGTTATATCTAAAGCAAAAAATCCGCTACCTCCAGCACCAAAGCCACTCAATAAAATGGTTCTCCATCTTGGATTATTTATATTGTCATTAGGTGTATCATCAAAAAAGATATCTTTTACTACTGGAGAGCTATCTATACCATAAATTGGATTAGTCGCGTTTGCCTTTGCAGAGGGAATTCTTGATAAATTTTCCATTATTGCAGGTGGAATAAATCCCCATAGCTCTTCACCATTTGCATTATTATCTGTTTTGAATAAATGTAAAATTCCATTATTTGCTCCAGCAATGATAACTTCTTCTCGATTGCTACAATTTACACCGCAATCGTTCGATGCTTTAAAGTTTTCGTAATTATTTTGAACTCTGTAGTACGCATCGGTTTTATCAAAATTTGATACTGCAGAAACAGCTGTCGAAGCTTCAGGAGGACCAACAACAATCAAATTAGAATGATAAATATCAGCTAGTTTATGAATGTTATCAGAAGTATCGCCGTCACCATCTTGGTCATAAGTATCCACACCTCTGATAAAGTTTATTAAATTATCAATTTCAGTGTCACTTGGCGAGGATTGAGGATATATCAAAGCTCTTATCTCATCTCTGTTGGTTGTAGTAAAATTATTTAAATTGGAATTTGATAATCCAGCTGTCCAAATCCTTCTCGAAGAAGTTCTATTGTTCAGTGTCTCTGCCGCATCCCATTGCGTAGCACCGAATGTCCCATTTTCATTGAGCTGATATTTTTTGACACTTCCTTCCCATTGTTTATTACTTGCGTATTCAAAAGTTGCTTGATAAACAAAATCTCCTTTTTGAACATCTGACATGACCGCAGGAGTAGTAAAAGTTAATCTGCCCGAGATCGCCTGTTTTATTGCGTCTGTTAAGGTTGCTAAAAGATCAGCTTCATTGTCGGCAAATAAAGGTGCAGTTGTTCCCCCTGCAACTGCTGTTGAAATATAATTCGATTGACTACCAGTTAATGCGAAACCAACCATAAATGTTTTTACTAATTTACCTTTGTCTTTGGTTCTTAAACTATTCAATTCATTAATCACTTTCTGATTATTATTCCATTGTCCATCACTTATAAAAATAATATAATTTTGAGTACATTCTTGGCCGTAGTTTGGAGGAATTGGAAATTGTTGCCCACTTCTCATTCTCTGACCAGTCCAATACCTATTTGCCTCAGCAAGTGCATACTCTGGCTCAGTTCCACCAATGTGTCTTACTCTTCTTACTTGATTAAAAATTTGCCTAGCACCATTCTCGCTAATGGGTACAATCATATTAGTACGATTTCTATTATTGGATCCCCACTGCATTAAACCAAAATTTGCTCCTGAAGTTAGATCTGTGTTAGAAACAATTTTTCTTATAACGTCTTTTGCTGCGTCGAGACGTTTCTTAGCTCTACCACCACCTATTTGAAATTGTAAAGTCCCGGCATTATTGTATTTAAGAAGTCGATTTTTTCTAAAATCTGCAACATAACTATTATCACTAGTATCTAAATGAACTCCGTATGGGTAGCTATATCCAGATGCAACTTGACTTAAATATGAAAGACTCGAATTATATTTTCTTAAGCTATGCGTAACTGTTCCAAAAATATTTCCATTACTATCGTAATCTGCATCAAAAGATACTCTATCTCTAGGTGAAGAACGCGCGAAACTTAAATTACTTCCAGAGACATTAAACTCTGTAAATCGTCTACCTCCGTATCGTGAATGTGCATTTGCAACAACTAACTTATTACCAGCATTGTTCAAAGACATACCAAAACCCCAACTTACTACAGAAGCACCAAAACTTTGATAACCTAAATCACTAAAATTATTTCTGTCTAACTTTCCAATTTGTCTGGTGTTATTAGAGTAGAAAATATAATTATCGTTAACAGCAATACCTTGTGGATATAAATTGATAGCAACATTTTTGATACAATTTCCCTCAAGATCAAGCACTTTAATTCTTCTATTAAAATAATCTGCTATATAAATTTGATCGTTATAAATAGCGAACTGCCTTGCACCGTTCCATCTTGTACAATTATTTGGACCACCTACTCCTCCAAAGTCTCTTAGATAATTTCCTGAACTATCAAAAGCTTTCATTCTGCCGTATCCATATTCCAAGACAAAGATATTTCCTGAGCTGTCGGTCTGAACATCAATTGGCTGGATCAGTCCTGCCTTTACTGGCAATGCTATTCGCATACTTCCAGAATTGTCTAACATAATTAGTATGTTTGCAGGAATATCAGAGGTTCCAGTCCCAGGAGGTGGATTCTTAGCGTATAGCTTTATATTAAATAATAAAAAAATTATTATAAAAATTACTGTTGAGACTCTGACCATTCTGCAACTTTCCCTCTCCAATCATAAAGTTTTTGTAAGTATAATACGTTACTAATCTCAAGCACTTCTGCTGGCCCCACTTCAGTATCTGCACGTACATACAAAATTAAATTATTTCCTATTTCCCAAGTATGACTTCCAAACCAGTCTTTCTTACTTTTTCCTTTTGGTAAATTAAACTTGCCGTATTTATTCATTGTAAAATCCATTATTGCAGTGTCATTAACGTATGCTCTCCTTAAAGTTATTAATACCAGCTGATTATCTACAAAAAGATATTCAATCATTGTATTTTCAATTGATTTATTATTAGGACAAACTACATTTGAAGGGATTATTATTGATTCTCCATTAAAATCATCTTTTATGGGTAAAGCAAATTGATTTTCTAAAAACTTATCGGGTTTGTCCCCAAAGTTTACAAAAGTTAGATCACACGCAAAGCTTATTTTTGATCCTAAACAAAATATAAGAATTGTAAAAAATAATTTTTTCATTTAGTTCACCAATGTTATTGTCGATTGCAATACTGTAATCACATTACTATTTGCATTACATGAAGATTTATTTGAATCGCAACCACATGAATAAATATTATAATATGTTGCTGTAGATGTACCTGTATTTTTATAAGTTGTTCCTTGAGAAATATCACCGCCTGTGGCACCCGAAACGGTTTGTATGATTGGAGTTTGAGTATTACCATTAGCATCTGGTGTTAGGGTAATAAAATATTCATAACTATAGTCAGATAATTTATTTTCACCCGCAATGAGCTCACTCAAATCTTTTTTTTCAACGTAATCTTTAACAGCTTTAGGATTTGACAATTCTGGAAAAAAAGCTGTCTTACAAAAGCTTAGTTGGTTATTTGGATCACTACCGATAGATAAATTAGTTTGATTGCTTAACCATTTCTTAGCTTCTGTAATACCTGTCTCAGCTGCATAAAATGTTTGTTGTTTGACATTTAGATTTCCATTTCGTTTATGATCTCCCGCAGCTATAACCATTAAAGTCGCGCCCATTAAAGACATTGCTACAAGCATTAATAATGCCAAAGCTATTGCAAAACCTCTTTCGTTTTTTCTTTTTTTATAATTTAACGACATTTCTTAAATATACACTTATATAAAAAGTTTCTCTTAAATATTTATCTCTTTTAGTAAAATTACCTGCGGTCCCACCATTTAACATATCAAAAGAAATTGGATTCTTTAATAATTCATTAGGCGATCTAACTGTTATATAGACTTCTGCGGTATGAACTTTTGATTGATTATCTGAACCAACAGCAACATTATTAACTCTATTTCCATTTTGATCATTAAAAAATACCTGAAAATCAGTTGCTTTTGAGACAATGGTTATGGGCTCGCAATTTTTTTGAGTATCAAATCTTTGACAATTCATTCTCATTGGATTGCGAACTGGGTTTTCTATCATTTCTCTTACTAAATAAGTGTCACCTGAACTATCTTTTTTTAAGAAGTATTGAACCTCTATCCTATCTCTTGCAGATGTATTATACCAAATTCTGAGTTTATCACCTTTGCTTCCACCAAAATCGTCTATTTTTTCAATCCATCTATCCCAAGTCTGTCCAGATGTTGCTTCGTAATTCATATTTTTATATCCAGCATTTCTCAAATCTTTTGCTACCATTTGTAATGATGATCTTCCTGATTGGCTCATTTTAGCTTTATCAGTAATTTTTTGGTAAGTGTTATTAAAAAATATATACGAATAAGTGATAGCAAGTATTGAGATAGCCCCAATGACTGTAGCTATTAATGCCTCAATTAAAGAAAACGCTTTTGCTGCTTTCATTTTACAACCACTCCAATAAACTTTTCTTTTTTACCTCTATTAGATTTAAATTTAAATTTTACTGAAGTTCTGTCGGATCCTGAAGTAATCGTAGCTTCTTTTGTGTCTAGCTGATCACAAGGTAGCTTTTTAAACTGATTATTTATCTTAAGTTGATTTTCTTGCATAAAATGTTTTGCCCATTTTACTTTTGCTTTTTCAGCAAGTGTGCCTGTTGCATTATAATTTTTTGTACATTGTTGAGAGTAGTTGTAATTGGATGCATTATTAGAGTCTCCAATAATATCTTCTACTGCGGTTTCAGATAGAAAATTAATTTTATTAGCATCAATAGACCTATCAATAGAAGTTGTTGCAAAACTAATCATTTGATTAACCCCAATGAAACCAATACCAACTATTACTAGACAAACTAAAGACTCTATTAAACTAATACCCTTTATCTTGTTTTTATCCATCTGGAAGTTGATGAGTTATATTTAAATAAATTTACATTTAATGAACGATCCATTTGTAATACATATCTATTGTCTGCACTTGAAGAATTGTTACACTTAGGACCGCTCCCACCACCTCCATAATGATTAGATGTATTTGATTTTGAGCAAATCATTATGAAAGCATCTTGGTTGTTTCCATTATTATCCATAACCGTAAAATGATTTGTGCCAGGATCAATTATAGCATTTTTTGATAAAAACATCCTCGAATTCATCCAGTGCCAAGTATCTCCACTCCATTGAAATTGTCCTGAATTTTCTTTTACCCAATTAGAGTAATCAATTGTTTCCAAACAACATGGACCCATCTTATAATGATTTAAATAACTCTTTCCACCAGTGTTTCCATCGTTTCTTCTTGTCCAACCAGGTGCAGGAACCTTCATTTGAGTGGCGTATTCTTCTTGTGTCATATGCCATAGTTCCATATTCGTGTAAAAACCGATTACAATGATAGGATATTTACCAGAATTTACTTCATCTTTTCTATCTTCAATGTATTGCACAAGTCTATTCACCTCTTTTTTTACCTCTCTTTCAGTTAACCATTGATCTACTTTTGGATAACCAAATACTGCTAAAATGGCAAAAATTGCTAAAACAACTAATAATTCTATGATTGAAAATGCTTTATTGCTTTGCATCAACATTACTTATTTTGCCTGATTGCACTAAGTTTTCAATTGATTTTTCCATAGAGATCATTCCATCACGTGTTCCTGTTTGCATAACACTTGGTATTTGATGAATTTTTTTCTCACGAATTAAATTTTTAACTGGAGAATTACAAACCATTATTTCAAAAGCTCCAACTCTTCCTTTACCATCAGCTGTTTTAAATAATTTTTGTGTAATTACCATTCTAAGAGAGTCTGCTAGTTGAGCTTGGATTTGAGCCTGTTGTTCGGACGGGAACACATCTATAATTCTGTTAATTGTATTAGGTGCGCCACTAGTGTGCAAAGTACCAAAAACTAAATGACCTGTTTCTGCAGCTGTTAGAGCCATGCTTATAGTTTCAATATCTCTTAGCTCTCCAACTAAAATAACATCTGGATCTTCTCTTAACGCACTTTTTAAAGCTGTAGAAAAACTCTCCGTCTGTTTACCAACTTCTCTGTGAGAGATAATACTTTTTTTATCTTTATGAATAAACTCAACCGGATCTTCAATTGTGATAATATTGGCTTGTCTTGTTTCATTAATTTGATTTATAATTGATGCAAGAGTAGTGGATTTACCTGAGCCAGTAGGACCTGTAACCAGCACTAAGCCTTTATGCATGTCTACAATACTGTACATTACAGGAGGCAAATTAAGGCTTTCCATATTCAAAATAGTTGTTTCTACTTTACGTAAGACTACAGCAGGCCCTTGTAGTGTCTGATAAAAATTTGCTCTAAACCTCATATTTTCCAACATAAAACCACTATCTAACTCGTTTTTTTGCTTGAAATGTTCAACATCGGATTTAGAGCAGTTTTTCTCCAAAAGGTTAGTAATATCCTCATTTTTAACCATTTCTCCCTCTAAAATGATTATTTCTCCCATTAATCTGTACGAGAAAGGGCAATTAGCTCTTAAGTGAAAATCCGACACTTTTGGGTTGTCTTTTACAACATTTACTATTTTACCGATCATTTAAAAAACCTTGATTTTCCTAACTTTTTTATGATAGCTAAATAACCTACCAAAAAATTGTGTTAGAATAATTAATTTTAAATATTCTAACACAAAATTTATAAACTATTTATCTTGGTTTTTCAATATTAAAAAAATGTTGATTTTACTTGTTTTTTGAGTATTTTAAATTTTTCCCAGGTATAATTTAGAATAAATTATATTCTAACACAAGAATTTTATCTTCTAACACAATTATTTTATATTCTAACACAATTTTATAGTATAAATCATGATTTGTAACACAAAATAAACGCTTATAATATAACAATTCTATTAGTACTATACTTATAACACAAAATAATTGACAAATTTGTGTTAGAATTGTATTATAACACAAAATTTTATGAGTGATTCGTTTTATGAGTAACATTATTTCAACTAAAGATGGAAGATTGCACATCTACGTAAGGCAAGATAAATACAAGGGAAAGTTGAAATCAGAAAATTGGGTAGGTAGAACCTTCTATAAAGGTAAACAGAAAGTTGTATCCTCAGGAACAACTGACTTAGAAGAAGCAAAAAAAATTTTAGAACAATGGTATGACGATTTAATTTCAGGAAAATTAGATGTCAACGAAAATTCTGAAAAAGATTTAAATAATAATATTAATTTAGAACAAGCTGTTGAAACTTCAAACACTAACGACGATCAAGTTTCAAATATAAAACAAGAAATAACAAAAGAAAATCAATTACAAAACACCACTAGTTCTAAAATTCCAGAAGAAAAGAAGAAAAAATTATTCAATTTTGATTTATCTTCATTAAAAAATTTATCATCTTTAAAAGAAAAATTATCTTTTAAAAAAGATAATTCAGAAAATAAGAATAATAAAAAAGATAAAAACAATTTATCAAAATTTAAAAAATTATTTTCAGAAAAAATTAGTAAAGCGAATGTGGCAGGAGAGGAAATAGCTGGAATAGATATAGGAGAGGACTCTATAAAGATTGCTCAGCTAAGCAAAAAAGAGAATGATTGGATATTAGAAAAAATTTCTTTGCGATTACTTGATAAAAACAAAACTGCAGATGGCGTAATTAACTCTAAAGACTATGTGTCTGAAGAATTGAAATTAGGGATGGCAAACGCAAAAGTTTCAACGACTAATGTTGCTATTTCAATACCAGTGACAAGCGCAATTATAAGAGTAGTAACTAGCCCTTTAATGTCTGACGATGAACTTCAAAAAGCTATAGAAACAGATTCTCTTTGGGAAAATTTAGTACAACTCACAGATGACTTAAACGAATATTCTATATTCCATCAAGTAATTAGCAGAAATAACAAAACAAACACTATGGAAATACTTTTCGTAGCTTCAAAACTAAGTGATGTAAATGCTTATTCTTCAATTGTAAAAAAGGCTGGTTTAAATCCAGTTATATTGGACGTAAAATGCTTCACTTTAAAAAATGCTTTTGATAATTCATTTAAAATTGAAAATAAAGCTAACAATGCCCTTTTAGAAATAGGATCTGAGGATAATTATTTAATTATCGTTCATGATAATATTCCAATCATTACAGATATATTTTTAAGACCAAACGAGAAGGATCTTCTAGGCCAGTTCGACGGAAATATTCAAAATACAGACACTGAAAGTGTTGTGAGGAGATATTGCATGCAGCTTAAGCAAGCGTTAAGTGATTATGAAAGTAAATACTCATCAAAAATTAATAATATAAAGATTGTAAGCTCTCTAGGAAATATCGAGGAACTAATTCCTTTATTTAAAAAAAACTTATTAAATACTGGCCTTCAAGTTTTTGATCCCTTAAATGAATTACAAATACCAGCTTACAATCAAGAAAAAACTAATTTAAGAAACAGATCCATCTACACCTCAGTTCTTGGTTTAGCTTATAGAAAATTAGATGTGTTCGGATATTACAAATTTGTTACTGCAGTTAAGAATATAAACCTTTTACCTAATCGAGAGGCACTGAAACGACAAAGCAAATTAAAATTCCTTTCAGGCTTTGCAATGAAAGGGTTAGTAGGTGGAATAGCCGCTTTATACTTATTCTTAATTGGATTTTCTTTTTTTCAAATTAGCTCCAATAAAGGTAAACTTGCTAATGAAAATAATATTCTACAAGAATTTAATCTTGTTAGTGCTGAACATAAAAAATTATCGAAGACAGTAAGTGATATGCAAAAGGCTCTTAAGCTAGGTGGCATGGTAAACTCTAATCAAACCGTTTCATACAGAGCATTAGCGCAGATTACAAGAAGCGTTCCTCAAAGAGTTCAATTTACAGATCTTAATTATAATGGGAACAATCAGGTAATCATTACCGGCTTAGCCTTCTCTGATCAAGATATCATCAATTTTATAGCAAATTTAAATGGTAAAGATTTAATCGATCAAGCCTCTTTAAAAGCGATGAATGTACCTAAAGGTAAAAATGATTTACAATCGGCAAATAATAAAAAAGGATTTACGATTTTATGTAAATTAAAAATATGAACTTAAGTGAATTAAAAAATATAGATCTAAAAAATATCGATGTTAAAGATTTAGTTGAAAAATTAAAAAATAACGAACTTTTAAAAGATAAAAAGTTCCTTACTAAATTTGGAATTTATTTCGGTTCAATAATGTTTTTTTTTATTATTTACTACGCTTTTATTAATCCAAAGGTTGAAGCTCAAAAACAAAGAATTAATATCATGTTGCAAAACGAACAACAAACTGCTGGTTTTAAACAAGAAATTATAGGATTAAAAGCTACTATAGAAAAACTCCAACCTGAATATGATAAGAAAAGTAAATTATTTCATAGTCAAAAAGAAGTTGAAGGTCTTTACCAAAATATAAGTGACTTTGCTTCGATCAATAGTTTAAATATTATAAACCTTAATAAAGAGAACCCAGTCCCAGTTTCTCCAGGAAAAAATGCAAAAAAAGTAGCTTATTTTAAAATACCAGTATCGTACGAAATTACTGGAAATTATCTCGGATATTTAAAATTCAGAAGAGCACTAGCAAAATCAAATAAAGTTATCAATTTTGATAGGGAGCAGATAACAGTTGTTGAGGGTGCTGGAATTAAATCAGTAGGAACATTATCAATTGTAGGATTACCAGATGAATATAAGTAAAAAAATTTTATTTGTTATATTTTCATTATTGCTTTTCACAAATCCAATCATTGCTGAAGATAAAAAAGATCTTATTGATGAAGAGCTTCCTGCAATAAATCCGTTTCTTGGTGGTGGATCAGCTGGTGGTTCTAGTGGAGACGGTTTAGGCCGAGACGGGGTATCTCAATCCAATTCGGTATCTCTCAAGAATATGAAATTAAACGGCGTGGTAATAGGAGAAAGTAAAAGATTCGCAATTTTTAGTTTTCCAGATGGAAGAACAGTAAGATATGAGGAAGATACAATAATATCAAATGATTTTATGATTTTAGATATATTTCCAGATCGTATCTTTATTAAGATGAACGAAGTAGAATACTCGCTTGATTTAAAAAATAACCTAGTAAAGGCTGAAGGATGACATTAAAATTAGTAAAAATAATATCATTATTTATAATTTTGGCATTAACTTCTAACTGCGCTTCAACAAAAAAAAAATCAGTGCACGGAGAGGAACCTTTAATAGACCCATCAAAAGTAATTGTTGATGGAACAAAAGAAATGCAAGAGAAAGTAAAATATGGTCCAAAACCTTATGAAACTGAGTTTGATCCCACAGCTAATAAAAGAAAAACAATTACGACTGAGCAAGTAAGAAACTATGTAACAATCTCTAATGAATATGAAAATTTAAAACAAACTGTAAGCTTTAATTTTAATGGCGTTGATTTTAGAGATGCAATGGACTCTCTTGCTGATATAGGTGGTATTAATATTATAGTAGGCGAGGAAGTAAGCGGTACAGTTACCGCTAAACTTCAGGATGTTGGTTGGGATGTTGCTTTTCAAACTCTATTAGATATGAAAACTTTAGGAGCTGATATTGATGTAGCAAGAGGTATCATTCGTGTACATACTCCTGAAAAGCTAACTGCTCAAGAAACTTTAAAGTCTGCAAGAGCTGAAGTACTTAAAAAGAAAATTCAATTAGAAGATACTGTTGAACCAATTTTAGCTGATATATTTAGATTATATTACATTAGTCCATCAGAGGCTAAAACAACTTTAGAAAATCTTTTTAAATCACAAGGTCCTGAAGGTACAAGTACCCTTAGCACAATACAAATCACAGAGGAGAGCATGACAAGATCTATAATTGTTAGAGGACGAAAACCTGACTTAGATGTCATTGACGCAGTTTTAAAAGAAATTGATATTAAAACACAACAAGTCTTGATTGAGGCGTTTATTGTGACTGCTACTTCAGATTTCCAAAAAGCTTTAGGTACAAGAATTGGAGCAATGACTGAAAAAGGAGTTTCTGGAGAAAAAGGATCAGAAATTATTTCAGGTACCATCGGTGGAGCAGCTACAGTTGGCTCAGGAATTTCATTAGGATCCGCTGCTGGTACTGTTACAAATAATTCTATTACTGCAGCAACTAGTGGTATAGGAATTATTAAAACATTAGGTACCGCTGCTCTAAAACTTGAAATTGAAGCTTTACAATCTCTTGGAAAAACTAAAATTATTTCAAGTCCAAGTGTTTTTACACTTAACAACCAAGAAGCTAAGATAACTCAGGGAACACAAATAGCTTATACTGTTACAGCTGATGGTACGACATCTACAGAATTTAAAGATGCTGCTTTATCTTTAACAGCAACTCCAAGCATAATAGGTGATGGAAATGTTCTACTAGATATTTTAGTTAATAATGACACTCCGGTCGAAGTACCAGGATCTGACGAGCCAGGGATCACTAAGAGAGAAATAGATACAAAGCTATTAGTAAGTGACGGTGATATAGTAGTTATTGGAGGTATTAAGGTTAATACTGATACAAGCACAAATTCAAAAACACCAGGATTAGGAAACGTTCCAGTAGTTGGAAACTTGTTTAAAGGAAGAAACAGCCAAAATAAGTTAGAAGAAATGTTAATATTCCTAGCTCCACGTGTTATAAATTAAACATGATTAGATTAGATACTACAAGTGAACAAAGTATTCTTAATATGCTTAGAGAGCATAATGCTCTTAATGGTCAGCAAATAAAACAAATTGAAAGTTTGAGCAAAGAGTCGGGAAAGTCTCAAATCGAAACTGCTTTTGAATTGAATATCACAAATGATACAAAAGTAGCTGAACTTTTATCGGAAAGTTTTTCAATTCCATTAATCAAACTTGATGATGTCAAAGTAGACAATAATTTAAAAAAATTTACTGAAATAAGATTCTTAAAAGAAAATTTGATTATACCTTTTGCAGTTGAATCTAAAACAATTAAAGTTGCTATAGCTGATGCATCAAAGTTTGGTTTGATTAAAAATATCGAAAGTTTAACAAAATTAGAGCCAGAACTTTATGCTGCATCTATAAAACAAATTTCAGATTTTATAGCAAGACTTGAGCAAGGCGCACCTGTCAAAGCTAAAAATCAAAAAATAGAACAAGTTAAAAAGAAACAAGCTAATGTCCCTCTAGAAGTTGAGTCTGAAGTAATAGCTTTTGTTGATAAAATTCTAAATGAAGCCATTAGATTAGAAACTAGTGATATTCATATAGAACCTTTTAAAGATAGTGCGCATGTAAGATTTAGAATTGATGGTGTTTTAAGAGTTATGGAACAGTTTAGTGGTTTTTTAAATAAAGATCCTTTAAATTACAACTCAGTAGTTACTAGAATAAAAATTCTTAGCAAATTAGATATTGCTGAGAGAAGAATTCCTCAAGATGGAGGTTCCACTTTTAAATACGGAGATAAAGAAATGGATCTTCGTATATCAATAATGCCAACTAAAAATAATGAGAGAATTGTAATGCGTCTTTTAAATAAAGAAGCAGGTGACAAATCTTTAGACAAACTGGGATTTGCAGATCAAGATTTAAAAGTTTTAAACGAGGCTATCCATTCTCCTCAAGGAATGGTGCTTGTTACCGGACCAACCGGAAGTGGAAAAACTACTACACTTTACAGTATTTTAAAAACAATTAACAAACCCTCAATGAATATTCTTACTGCAGAAGATCCAGTGGAATATGAACTTGAAGGTGTTGGCCAAGTACAGGTAAGAGATGATATTGGGTATTCTTTTGAAACAGCGCTGAGATCATTTTTACGTCAAGACCCTGAAGTTATTTTGGTTGGAGAGATAAGAGATAAAGCTACGGTTGATATTGCTCTAAAGGCAGCACTAACAGGTCACTTAGTTTTTAGTACGCTTCACACTAATGATGCTCCAAGCACAATAACAAGATTACAGAATATGGGAACTCCGGATTATTTAATTTCTGCCGCCTGCACACTAGTTATGGCTCAAAGACTTGCTAGAAAAACTTGCCAAGAATGCAGAGTTCCTGATGAAAGATTAAATCCAAAAGTACTTTCTCAAATAGGGTTTACTGTTGAAGAGGCCTCAAGAGTAAGACCAGTTTATGGTAAAGGATGCAAAGCTTGTGCGAGCGGAGACTCTGGAGCTGGAAATGGTTATAAAGGCAGAATGGGTATCTATGAGATTTTAAAAGTTTCAAAAAATATTAAAGACGCCATACTTAGAAAAGCAACTACACTAGAATTAAAAGAAGTAGCTAAGAAGGACAACTTTAGAACTATGCAGGACATGGGTAGAGAATTAATTTTGACTGGAGATTTATCTTTTAGCGAATATCAAAGAGTACTAAGCTTGGAATAGTATGCTCAATTTTCAATATAAAGGAATTTCACAAGGAAAATATGTTGAGGGTGAAATAGAGGCCTTAAACAATTCTGAGGCCGCATACAAATTAAAAGAGCAAAAAGTTATTATAACTAAGCTCATCGAAGCAAAAAAGAAGAAAGTAGAAAAGGAAAAGAAAAAATCAGCTGGCTTCAGTTTTGGCAAAGGGGTCAAGGCTAGAGATATATTAATATTTGCTAAACAATTTTCAACAATGTTACGTTCTGGTTTGCCTGTTTTAAACGCATTAAATTTGCTCATTGATCAAACCTCTTCACCTAACATGAAAGCAATAATTGAAAAAATTAAAAAGGACTTAGAAGCTGGTAATGCTTTATCTAAATGTTTTGAAAATCACCCAAAAACTTTTGATACAGTTACTGTAAACTTAATCAAAGCGGGTGAAGCAAGTGGAAAACTTGATGTATTCTTAGAGAGAATTGTAATGTCTCTTGAAAAAAGAGAAAAGATTAAATCCCAAATTAAGAGTGCTTTGTTTTATCCAGGAGTTCTTTTAACTGTTGCAGTAACAGTTACAATTTTTATGTTAATTAAAGTAGTTCCCATTTTTACAGAAATGTATGAAGGGATGGGTGTAGAGATACCAGGTGCAACAGCAGTAATTATGAGTGCAAGTGCTTTTTTGAGTGGCTCAGGTGGATTTTTAAGTTTAATATTTTTTATAGCTTTTGTAATTGGTTTTAATATCGCTGTAAAAAAAAATTATGGATTTAGAAAAGCTTGGCACAATTTTATTTTTAAAATCCCTTTATTTGGTGATCTGATAAAAAAATCTTTATTAGCTAGAATTTCATTAGTTATGGGAAACTTAAATCAGGCTGGCGTTGATATACTTGAGAGTTTAGATATTGCAAAATCTGTGAGCACTAACACTGTAGTGACTGAATCATTGGAAAATATAAAAAAAGGAGTTTTCTCTGGAGAAACTCTTACTGCTTTATTCGCAAAAGAAAAGATTTTCCCTCCAACTTTTAGTCAATTAATTTCAGTTGGTGAGCAAACAGGTAGTTTGGACTCAATGTTTGCTTCAGTTGCAAAATATTATGAAGAGGAGTTTGATACTGCTGTAAGTAATTTATCTAGTCTAATTGAGCCCATAATGATCGCTTTTATGGGCCTTTTAATCGGTGGGTTAATGCTTGCTTTATACTCTCCAATATTCAATGTAGGCGCAATAATGGGTCAATAATTGTCAAAACTAATGAGCATTAAAGAGTTGACAGTTTCTTTAATTATTTAATATAATCCAAATATGAACAAAGGTTTCACTTTAATCGAACTATTAGTTGTTGTTGCAATTATCGGTATTCTAGCCGCGGTTGGAGTAACAGCATATTCAGGTTACACTCAGTCAGCGAATTTAAATGCTACTAAATCAATGGCATCTAATGCAGTAAAAATAATTTCAGCAGAGTCAAAACAGTGTGAATTAGACAAAAATAATCACGTACCATTTGGAATTGCTAATAAAACATGTGCCAATCTTACTGTTGCGGATATAGTAGCTGAGCTTAATAAAACTAACAGAAATCCTCATGGCACAGGTCCTTTTGTTTCAACGGCTCCAACACAAGGACAAATTCAAATTTCAAAAACTTCAGTAAACGCATGTGCAGCAAAGAAAAGTGACTCAGAGTGTCCAGCAGCAAACGTAAAAACTAGTGATGCTGAAAATATAACAACCACTATTGATACCACTGGTTTCTCACTTTAATTCTAATAAAGCATTCACTTTAATCGAACTTTTAGTAGTAGTTGCACTAATTGGTATTTTATCTGCAGTGGGTATCGTTTCCTACAGTGGCTACACAACAGGAGCTAAACAAAAAAATGCTGAGCTATCTTTGAATACTATTAATTTAGGTCTTCAAGAGTATAAATCTAGTTTTGGATCTTATTACACGGGCGCCTCTACTTGTAATACTGGCTCCAGCGCAAATATAGTTTCAAATGTAATGGATGGTCAAGATAGTTTAACAGAACAAGATTTTCAATTTTGTATAAGTGTTAGTGGATCAAATTATACCATAAAAGCAAAAAATCCAGATACTGGATGCGAGATTTCTCTTAATCAAACTTTAAAAGCAACAAGAAATAATAATTGTTAATTTAAGAAAATTTTTAGTAAAATCATTAAATGAAATGGGACAGAGGCTTCACTTTAATTGAGCTTTTAGTAGTGGTTGCGATTATTGGTATTTTAGCTGCAGTAGGAGTTACTGCTTACAATGGCTATACAAAATCAGCAAGATTAAATGCTGCCAAATCAAATTTAAAAACAATTTCTAGATGGCTTCAAGCAACGTCTACAAAAGTTTGCCAAGCTAATGAAGGAGCTTATGCTAATGGAATGTTTCTGGAAGCTGGAAGCGACCCAACTTTTGTTAAATGTACAGATGATGGAACCGGTCTAGCGTACGCTGCTAGTCAATATTTCTTCAAAAATCCAATTTTTAAAAATCCCTATACAAAAGAAAATGCAATTCCCACTAAGGCAGTTTCTTCATCTTTCCATATTACTCGTGGTGGATTGGAGAGTTTAAGTTCAAACTACGTCCAAAAAGGAGAAATAATGTTTTTTAACTTAGGTGGTGAAGATATGTCGGTTGTTTTTTCAAATATTGGTGATGGTAAAATAAATGGTTCAGATGTAAAAGATTGGGTGATTATCGCTGCACCGTCAAATTATTAAATTATGAAAAAATTCTTAATTTTTATATTCTCTTTAAGCATTATCTCTGTAATCTTTGTAGTTTTTTTTAGTGATACTTTAATTAAAAAAACTTTTGAAAGTATTTTATCTAGTAATTTAAATAGAGAAGTTAAGATAGGTGATTTTGATGTAGGTTATTTAAGTGGAGAAGTTAATTTAAAAAAAATTGAGATTAAAAACAAAGATTTTCCAGGTAAACTTCTAGTGGTTGAACAAGCTTTTGCTAAGCTTGATGCTTTATCCTTTTATGAGGATATAATAGTAATTGATAATATTGTTTTAGATGGCATAAGCGTCAATTATTTCTTTGATATAACTAATAGAGCAAGAAGTAACTTTACTTCATTAAAAAGAACTCTTGAAAGTAAAACCAGATCACCTAGAAAACCAGATGATAAAAAGTTCTTGGTAAAACAACTAGATATTAAAGATATAAATGTTTCGGCATCTTCCGCTGAACTTAATTTAAACCAAACCGTAAAATTAAGTGATTTAAAATTTGAAAATCTAGGGAATTCAAAAGAAAGTAAAAATTATAAAACAATAGCAAGAGAAACACTTGATAAAGCATATAATGAAATAAAAGATAAATTAGCCTCCGGAGCTATTGATCAAGATGTTATAAAAGATAAAATTAAAGACAAATTACAAAATAAATTTAAAAAGCTCTTAAAATGAAAAAAGGGTTTACCTTAATCGAATTACTAGTTACCCTAGCCATTGTAGGCACTTTAATTGGTGTAGGAATATTTATTTATAATGGGTATGTAAAGTCAGCAAAGGCATCTGCTACAATTACGCAATTTAAAATGGTGGAAAATCATATCAAAAATACTTTAGCGCTTTGTTTTACTAAAGGTGGAGGGAGTGTAAAATTAAATGATAGTAGATCCATTGATTGTGATGCAGCCAATAATAAGTCGAATGTAATATCTATGCTTGATAGTTTTAAAAATTACTATTTGGATCAATCGATTAAAAATCCATATGATAATTCTCATGATGCCATAGTTAGAACAGGTTCTGGCGGTGATAAAGTCGATGGTCGATTGCGTTTGGATGAGACGGAGTGTCCAGGCGGGTATTCAAAAGGTACCATGATCTCTTTGAGGGCGAAAACACATAAAGAATTAAAACTTTCACTAATTGAGCCAGCAGGGTGGTGTCAGAAATAGCGATAACTTGAATAAATTTCTTGAAAATTCTATAATAAATTGTAAACAAAGGTGCAGTGACAGCATATGTTAAAAGCAATGTTCACTAAAATAAACCTAAATTAATAAATGATTAAGTTTTTATTAAATTTCATTCTAATTTTTTTTTATTTTTTAAACGTTCACGCTCAAAACGTTTATCCTGAATATGCTGATAAACTTACATTTCTTCGAGCTGATCAAGGCGTTAATTATCCAGATATTTCTGATATAGCATTCAATGCTGATGGAACAAGAATTTTTGTTGGTCATCACCTAACACATAATACTACGCACATATTTCAGTATGATCTGGGAACTGCCTGGGATATATCTACATTAGATATATCAAGTTTAGTCACAGCAAATCTTAAAGAAGATAATCATGCTGAAGTGAATCCTGTAAATAATACTAAATTAACTATAGATTTTAATGATGATGGAACAAAAATATTTATTCTAGGAAGTTTTGCTGCAACGACGCATATTTATAATTTGACTACTGCTTACGATATCTCAAGTATCGGAGAAGCAACATATGTTGCTGACGATGGAATTGATTGGAGAAATTATTTAGTTCCTGGGGAAGCCGCAACACATCAAAATGATATAGAATTAAGCCACGATGGGACTAGAATGTTTTTACTTGATGGAGATGCAACTCCTAAAGTTGTTGAGTATCAATTAAGCACTCCTTTTGACCAAAGCACCGCATCATATAACGGTAAGTTAGATATTACAGATGCACTTACTTACCGAGCAATGACAGTTGAATTTGATGATGATGGAACAAGAATGTACGTCGGAGAAGCGAGTAACACATCACAATTTAATAATATTTATGTATGGAAACTTTCTACTCCTTATTCAGTGACATCCGCTACCTATGCTGGAAAATGGCAAATTGATTTTAGAGGTGTATCAGACTCAAAAGGAGCCAATTACGCATTCCAATTTGGAAAGCAAGGTATGAAACTTTATGTTACATCCAACGAATATACTAAAGAAGATAATACAAACACAATTTATGACGATGTTATATTTGAATATGATTTGATCTGTCCTTATGGAATAGTAGTTTGCGAATTAGATGAAACAAATGTTCAAACAGATACTGCGGTACAAATAGAATTTGCAAAAAATGTTATTAAACACAACACTTCTACAATTTTTAGAAGATTCGACTGGCTCAGAAGAAATGAAAATAATTTAAATTTATACACTCAAGATATTAAATTTAACTTTAGCCCAATTATGGGATTTTTACCTGATGAAATTGAAAAACCCTTAACTAAAAATTTGATTACTAAAGTAAGCTCCATTAAAAAAGACCCCAATAAAAATAGCAAAAAGATTAAAAAATGGTCATTCTGGTCTCACGGAGATGTCACATTTGGAGAAAGAGATAATTTAAATTTAAATCCGAGGGAATTTCAAACAAGCGGTTTAACATTTGGTGGAGATCGAAAAATAAACGACCATTTCTTTGGCTTTGCTTTAAGATATGGTAACGAAGATATTGATATTTTAAAAACTAATTCAAACAAATTTGAAACTGAGTCTCTTTCATTAAATTTATATAATTCATTAAAGATTAACGATAATCTTAATTTAAATTCTCTTTTAGGGTCGAGTGTTTTAGATATTGATAAATTTGAATCAAACGCAATTACCGGACATAGAAACGGAAAACAAATTTATTCTGCAATAAGCCTCCAAGCAAGAAGCGGTTTTACAGATTTTAATTTTATGCCTACAGGTAAAATTGAATTTGGTATTACAGAGCTATCAGAGTATAATCAATTTAATACTTCAAATAATCTTTTAGCAAATCATGATCTTTTAACTTTTGAAACAGGGACATTAACAACAGGATTGAAATTTGATAATCTTAAAGACATTACCAACGGAAAAAGAAGTATTAATGGTAGTTTTGAATATGTTCAGGACTTTTCTTCTGATATAGATTATGAATTTTTAAACTCTGGTGACACTGTTTATCAAACTAAAACCTACGGTGGTAATTCAATACATAATTTAAAAAGCAATATTGGTTTTGAGAGGATATTAAATAGTGGCTTTACTTTTGGGTTTAACTACGAAAATTTCCAAGGGTTTGATGAGAATAGTGTTAACGAAGATAGTCTTTACTTAAAACTAAGTCATGTTCGAGATGATTATAAGAAAACTAATTTAGATTTCGATCCTATCAATGACAATCTAGCTTTAAAATATAATCTTAATCTAAGTGGATTTAATTTTTCATTGAACTCTAATCATAGTCTAAAAAATCAAGAACTATTTGACGCTATGGTTAAATTTTCAAATAAACTTTAGTAAAAAAAACTATAAAAATTAAGTCTTTCTACTTTATCGAAAAATATTGATAAGTGTCTAATTTATAGATAATATTTTGATAAATTTATTTCAGAAATTATGGTTGAAACAGTAGTAGCCTTATTATTATTTCTAAATGGAAACATGGTTGAGCATGTTTATAAAGACAACCTTGCTCAATGTAATGAGTCTAAGAAAATTGCAGAAAGTGTAGTTAACACTAGAAACGTTACATTTGTTTGTAAAGAAGTTAAAGCTAAAACAATAATTGATGATACTAACAACCAGAAAAAAATCGTTAAAGTATTTGATAATAATATTTTCACCGGCTCTGGATCAGGATTTTTTATTTCAGATGAAGGTCACTTAGTAACTAATCACCACGTCGTAAATTATTGTAATATCACTCAGGTAAATTATTTTGGTAAAACTGGAAAAGCTAAAGTATTGGCTTATGACAGAATGAATGATCTTGCTTTGTTAGAAACTGATATTAAACCAAAAGATAAATTTGATATTGCTCCTCAAGACGCTAAACTTTTAGATGATATTTATGTTGCTGGTTATCCTTTTGGGCAAGCAGTAAGCTCATCTGTAAAAGTTACCAAAGGTGTTGTGAGTGCTTTAGCAGGTTTACAAGATAATTATGCTTTAGTTCAAATTGATGCAGCCATACAGCCAGGTAATAGCGGTGGTCCAATTGTAAATGCGAATGGTGATGTTGTTGGTGTGGCAGTTGCAAAATTAGATTATAAAGACGCGTTAGAGTCTTATGGAACAATTCCTGAGAACACTAATTTTGGAATTAAATCTTCTATATTAAAAAACTTTACCTCAGCAAATAGAATGAAAAACTCTAATAAAGAACCAAAAGAAATTCCAAAAGACCAAGTAGGTGAAAAAATTCAAAATGCAACAGCATATGTTGGATGTTATACAGCTGAGACCAAAATTGCTGCCATGAAAACAGTTGAAACTGCTTTTGGTCAGCCACGACTAGCTTTTGACTTTATTTGCTATAATAATTGTAAGCAAAGAAGCAGTGATAGCATTTGTCAAAAGCAATGCTCTATAAAATAATAATACAATAGAAATGTTTAAGCGTTTTTTCATATTCATTTCCTTATATTTATTTTCGATCTCTAATTCGTTTGCTGCCATGGTTACTTTTAATCAATCGGTAACAGTCCCAGCATCAATTGATGCTCAAATATCTGGCATTCATTTTAATAAAGATGGTACTAAGATGTTCACAGCTTATATGAAACGAGTAGGTGGTGATGGTACTCGTTATATAAGAGAATATAATTTATCTAAACCTTTTGATATTTCAACAAGAGTTTATGCAGGAGATAGTGAACGATGCAATTTAACTGGGACAATAAACAATTCTAACCATTTTATCCATGACCTAGAATTCAGTAAAGATGGAATGAAGTTAATTGTAGTACAAAGTAGAGACACTAATTTTAATGGTGCTGATGGAATCAATGTATTTAATTTAACATCACCTTACGATATTTCAACTTGTACAGAATTTAAAAAACAAACCCATCTTGATTATTTTGTACTTACGCATGGAAGTAAGGCTGGAGATTATAGTAGAGGCACGGAACAAAAACGATACCACAGGGTTCATGGTGTAGAAGTTAATGACGATGGTACAAAAATATTTATGCTCTGGGCCGATTTTGGTAAATTTTCACAAGGTGATGATAGCGTGGGAGATATTACTGCTAGATTGTATGAGTTTGAGATTTCCACTCCTTATGATGTAAGTGAGCTCGATTTTTTGGGAGATAAAGAAATTGTGGAAGACGCAGGGATACCGCTACCTGACACATTGTTTGGAGCAAATAGCCCAAGAGGCATGAGATTTTCTCCAGATGGAAAAAAAATTTTTTTCATCGCTCACGATAATACCGGAAGTACAAATAGTGTGACAGGAATATCTCAAGTTTCACTAGACAAGCCTTTTGACACATCATCGTACACTTTAGATGGTGGAATTGATCTTAGTGGATTAAGTACTCCTAATGATCAAGCTAATGGAATTGCATTTAGCGAAGATGGTTTGAAGCTTTATATTGGAGACGATAACGACACAGGTGTCGATCAAATTATGGAATATGACTTAGCTTGTCCTTTTAACATTATTGCTGGTAAATGTCCTCCGGTTACAAATAAAGATAGAATTGGTATAGCAGAAGCACAAATAACGGTTGCTAAAAGAACAATTGATCATGCAACAGACAGCGTTTTGAATAGATTACAATGGATTAGAAGAAATAAAGATAAACAAAATTTATCTAATCTTAATATAGATTATAATTTAAATACCCCTCAACTTGATAATCCATTATTGAATACTTTGGTTCAAAAAATTCCAGAAAAAATAAACGTACATCGAGCATCTATTAAAAATAAGATAGACAACAAAAAGCAAGATGTATTTTACTGGAGTGAAGGAAGTATTTCCATTGGAAGAGTAGGAGACACAGATGTTTCTTCTACAAAAATAATTGAAACAGATGCGATTTCTTTTGGTGCTGATAGATATACAGATAACAATGGAATACTTGGAACAGCATTTAGATTTGGTAAAAATGATATCGATGTCGGAAATTTAGGCAGCAATTTAGATACCGATACATATAACTTTTCAATTTATTCAACTTCACCAATTATGGAGGACGAAAAGTTTCTAGATACCGTTTTTGGTATAGGTAAATTGAGTTCAAACATATTGAGTGTTGTAGATGGTGAAAATTTGACTGCTGATCGTGACGGTCATCAAATGTATGGAACTATTAAATTAAAAGAGGAGATAAAAAAAGATAATCTTATTTTAATCCCTTCTTGGAGACTAGATATTGGCCATACTATTTTAGGAAGTTATAAAGAGTCTGGACCTGGGGCAATCCATGTCCAAAAACAACATGTTGGATCCAAAAAAATAAGAGCCGGTTTAGCAGTTACAGAAGATTTGTCTAGTGATAATTATTTTTTTAAAAAACACGGCAAATTAGAGTACGTCGCTGATTTTGATCGCTCTTCTAATTTTAAATATAATTATGTAAGTGATCCAATCGACACGTTTAGTGAAAAATTGCATTCAGAGTCTTTACATAATTTTAATGGTGAATTAGGTTTAGATTTAGTATTACCTAATGGTTTTAGTATCTTTATGATCTATGAAAGAAATCAAGCTTTAGGGGACTCTCATACTGATAAAATACATTTAGCATTGGGATATCTACCAAACAAAAAAACTAACTATGCTTTTAACTTAGCAGGCTCAGAAAATCTAGGATCAGAGTATAAGATAAGTAAAATTATAAACGATTTTGAAATAGACTTTAAGCTAAATAATCAAGATGTGTTAAAACCGAATAGCGTCGATGAGGCATCTGTAAACATTATACGTAAATTTTAGAAAAGAAACCTAAAAACTTAATTTTTACTTTATAAAAAAATATTTGTAAGAATAAAATATTATAGTATTTTACTCTCAATATGAGATTTTTATTGATTAGAAATTATATTTTTAGCCCTGGAGTCATCTAAATAATAATATTTTTGAATTCTTAATTGATTATCAAAATCAATTAGCAGCGGATTTCCTGTAGGGATTTCTAATTCATTTATTTTTGTATCTGAAATCTTAAATAAAAATTTACATAAAGCTCTTAACGAATTTCCATGAGCTGATATTAAAATATTTTTCCCATTTTCTAAATTTTTTTTTATTTCAATATCATAATAAGGAACTACTCTTTCATATGTATTTTTCAAAGACTCAGTTAATGGAATTTTATTTTTAGGAATTCCACTGTTTAAAGGACTAAAATTTTCAAGGTAATTACTATCATCAGCTATGAGAGGCGGTGCCACATCCCAAGATCTCCTGTATTTTTTAAATTGTTCTTCACCAATTTTTTTTTTTGTTTCTTCTTTATTTAAACCCGTTAATGACCCATAATGTCTCTCATTTAGTTCCCAAGCTGTATTAAAATTCATGGGTAAACTAAGTGATTTTAAAATAATAGTTAGGGTCTCAATTGCTCTTTTAAGATATGAGGTATAACTAATATCTATTCTTATATTTAATTTATTAAGTAAATCTCCCGATTTTTTTGCCTCTTCCTTACCTTTTTCTGAAAGACCAACATCTACCCAACCAGTGAATTTATTTTCAGCGTTCCAGATGCTCTGACCGTGTCTTGTTAAGATTAGTTTACTCATATAAGTTAGCTAAGTTATTATGTACTATATAAAAAACTAAATGAAAAATACTATCTTCCTTGTTTTAGAATATTTATTCTATTTTTCATTTATTATTCTATTAATTCTTTATCTGTTTCCAGGAAGTTTAATTGGCTACTTTTTATATGGTAATTTAGGAGAACAACCCAATTTTTTTCCAAATCCAATAGGAACATCTATTAATCATTTGTTATTCTTTTTTTATTTAGGTATCCTTGGTTTTGTGTTACGCAGCAATCAGAAAAAATTTATAAATAGCCTTTTTTTTTTATTATTAATTTCAATTATTTTAGAATTATTACATTATTTTATTCCAAATAGAGCCTTTGAACTTAATGATTTATTCGCAAATAGTTTGGGGATACTGATGGCCTATTTAACATATAAATTATTTAAAAAGACTCAATATTAAATGAATACACGTATTTTAATTATATTTTTGATTTGGATTTCTAATGTTGTAGCAGAAGAAGTTTCTGGAATTCCAAAAATTATAGATGGAGACACAATTCATATCAACGATTATAAATTTAGATTAGAAGGTATAGATGCTCCAGAAATGAGACAACAATGTAAAAAAGAGTTTTTAAAAATTTCATCTATAATTGGATTTTCATTTTACAAAGATTATACCTGTGGAAAAGTTTCTAGAAAAAAGCTAATTACTAAAATTAATAAATCAGAAATTAAATGTATATCTACAACTAAAGATAGATACAAAAGATATATTGCTACCTGCTTTAAAGGAAAAACTAATCTAAATCAGTGGATGGTAAGAAATGGATTTGCAATAGCATATAGAAAATATTCCAAAAAATATGTATCTGATGAAGAATTTGCAAAAGAAAATAAATTAGGAATATGGCAAGGAAAATTTATCGAACCAGAAAAATGGAGAAAGCTTAATTAATTTTTAGTATAAATTATAAAGTGATTCATTTTAAAAAATTAATATTTATTTCAATTTATTTTATTGTAATAGCCTGCTCTTCAATCCCAAAAAATACACAAAATAGTTGCGCTATCTTTGAAGAAAGATATCTATGGTACAAACACTCAAAGGCTTCTTATGAAAAATGGGGAGCACCAATCCATTTACAACTAGCATTTGTTAAAAAAGAAAGTGACTTCAATTGGCTAGCGAAACCTCCAAGAACTAAATTATTTAAAGTAATACCATTTAAAAGACCTTCATCTTCATTTGGATATTCTCAAGCTGTGAAAGGAACATGGGAGCAATATAAAAGAGAAACAAATAATCCACTAGCTACAAGAGCGAGATTTAAAGATTCAGTAGATTTTATAGGGTGGTATATTTATAAAACAAATAAAATATTGAAAATTTCTAAAAAAGATCCTTATCGACAGTATTTAGCCTATTATAAGGGTTGGGGAGATTATAAAAATTACTCAAAAGATAAAAAAGCTATAATATATGCAAAGTCGGTTAAGGATATGGCAATTAAATATAGAAAACAATTAAAGTTATGTAAAAAAAATCTAGATAAAAATAAATATATTATTTTTTAAGCTGTCTTTGTAATTCAATCTCAACAGCATCCATCCTCTTAGTTCCTCTTCCAACAATTGTGTAAACAGTCGGAATTACATAAAGAGTGAAAAAGGTAGAAAATAACATTCCACCAAAAATCGTTATACCAACAGTTAAGCGACTTGCTGCGCCGGGGCCAGTCCCAAGAATAAGTGGTAAAACACCAATTATTGTTGAGATACTTGTCATAAGAATGGGTCTTAATCTTATCGCCGCCGCTTCAAAAACTGCGACTTCTAAATTTTTTCCTTCCTTTCTTAACTGATTTGCAAATTCTACAATTAGGATACCGTTTTTAGCTGAGAGACCGATCAAAATAATTAAGGCTATCTGACTATAAACATTTAATGAAGACCCAACTACTAGTAAACCAATTAATCCACCAAGAATAGCCATAGGCACAGTTAACATAATTGTTAGTGGATGCCTCCAGCTTTCAAATTGAGCACTCATGGCTAGGTAAGCAGTAATTAATGCTAAAGCAAATATTACATAAAGTTCAGTGTTGGTTTTTTTATACTCTTCACTTTCACCTTTATAAGCAATTTTTGCTTGAGGAGTATTTTGTTCTACAACACTTACTAAAAACTTCAGAGCCTCATCAAGTGAATAGTCTCCCACAAGTCTTGCCGAGATAGTGACTGCTTTTTGTCTATTGTACCTAGCTAAGAACGGAGATTGTCCCTCTTCATCGTATGCAACTAAGTTTGACACAGAAACAAGCTTTCCATTATTTTTAGACCTTACGAAAACTTTACTTATACTATCTGGTTCTTGTCTATCTTTGATATCACCTTGCAAAATTATAGAATATTCTTTTCCATCTCTAGTAAAGTTTGTAACTCTTTTAGAACCAAAAATTGTTTCTATAGTTTTTCCAATATCTTCTGTCGAGACTCCTAGATCAGCAGCTTTTTTTTGATCTATCTTAACATTCAATTGAGGTTTGTTTAGATCGAAGTCATCTTGAATAGAAGTAAGGCTAGGATTTTTTCTTGCCTCTTTTTTAATTATCTCTTTCCACTCAATCAATTGTTCGTATGTATTACCTAAAATAACAAATTGGATTGGACTTTCTATTCCTCCAGTCCTTATCCCCTGAGGCATTATTGGAAAAGCCAAAACACCTGGTACTTTTGTAATTTTTCCAAAAGACTCTCTCATTATCTCAACTCCATGACGGTCTCTTTTAGCCCAAGGCTCTAAAAGAACAATTATAAAACCACTATTTACTTGTTTAGCTGACTTACCAAAACCTGGAACTCGCATAATTAATTTTCTATATTCACCTTTACCTACACTTGGAAGTAACAATTCCTCAATCTCCTCTGCTCTATCTTTGGTAAAATTAAAGCCGGATCCTTGAGGAGCTTTTACAATTACAAAAAATGCCCCCCTATCTTCAGGTGCAATTAATTCTTTCTTAGCAAAATTAAAAAAGAATATTGTTAATGCAAGTGTTCCTAATAAAAAAATAGTTATTGTTTTCCTTTTCTTTATCCAATTTAATAGTGAAACTTTATAAAGGTATGTGAGATCTTTTAAAAACTTTTCAAACTTTAAAACAATTTTTGATTTTTGCATATTTTTTTGTAAAAATTTACTAGCCAACATTGGACTTAATGATAGTGCAACAAAACTAGAAATAATTACAGCCGATGCAAGAGTGATTGCTGTTTGAGTAAAAAGCACTCCCGTGATTCCTTTTATAAAAATAAGGGGAACAAATACTGCTACTAGCACAACAGTTGTAGCAATTATTGCAAATGATACCTGTTTAGCTCCTTTATAGGCTGCAACTAAAGGTGTATCTCCTAACTCTATTCTTCTCACTATATTTTCGAGCATCACAATGGCATCGTCAACTACAATACCGATAGCTAAAACTAAGGCCATCAAAGTAAAAAGGTTTATTGAAAAATCAAAAATATAAATTGATAAAAATGTTGAGATTAATGAAACTGGTAACGCTATTAAAGGTACAACCAAAGCTCTTAGGTTGCCTAGAAATAGATAAATAATAACAGTCACCAATATTAATGCAATGATCAGCGTCTTATAAACTTCTTTAATAGCAGATTTTATATAATTACTTCTATCAAATGAAACTTCCAAGGTAGTACCTGGCGGTAAGCTTGGCTTTAATTCTTTTATCTTTTTTTTGATCCCATTAGCTACTGCGATGGTGTTTGCATCAGATTGTTGATATATTCCTATTCCAACAACTTGCTTTCCATTACCTTTAAAAAGAGTTCTTGTTGACTCAGCTCCTAATTCGATTTTTGAAACATCTGATAAGGTTATAATTGAACCGTCCTTAGCTCTTTTTAGAGGTAGATTTTTATAATTTTCAACTTCTTTATAAGCTTTGTCGAGTTTTATAGTGAGATCGATATCCTTTGACTCAATTCGCCCAGCTGGGAATTCTGTATTTTCACTTCTTAGCACTGCTTCTACTTCTTGAGTGGTTAGATCTCTCGCAGCTAAAGCGATTGGATCTAGCCAAACTCTGAGCGAAAGTTCTCTTTGACCTCCAAGACGAACTCTCCCCACACCATCAACAGTCGAAAAAGTGTCAGTTAAATATCTATCAGCATAATCAGTCAACTCTAAATCAGTCATTGTTTCAGAATTAAAAGACAACCACATAGTAGTCCTCATCCCAGCACTTTGTTTGAAAATTTCAGGCTGTTCTGCTCCCTCCGGTAAATTATCTAAAACTCTTGACACTGAGCTCCTAACGTCGTTAGCAACATCATCTAAATTTAGACTAGTTTCAAACGTGAGTGTAATTCTTGAGCTTTCATCTTCACTAAAGGAGTCAATCGTTTCCAAACCTGGTGTTCCTCCAACAAAATCCTCGATTTTTTGAGTTATTTGAGTGTCAACTATCTCTGCGGAGGCTCCTCTATAATCAGTTTGAATAGTAACAACAGGAGGCTGGACATCCGGAAGCTCGTCAGTGGGAATTTCTTGAAAAGTAACAAGACCAAATATCACTAACACTAAACTCATTACTGATGCTACGACAGGTCTTTTTATAGATAAGTCTGTTAAAAACATTTAATTTCTAGGATTAATTTTTCTTATTTTGACATTATTTCTTACTTTTGAGACACCTTCTGTAATAACAAAGTCACCTTCATTTATTCCAGAGACAACAGAAACTTTACCAAAATTTCTCTTACCTATTTGAATATCTTTTTTTTTAGCAGTATCATCTTTGACTGTATAAACAAAAGCTGTGCTACCTTGGATTGTCACAGCACTTTCAGGAACACCAATTTGACTCGTTTCATCATATATGACTTTTACGGTCATTAATTGCCCTGGGATGATCTCAAAACTTGAATTATCTACTAAAACTCTAGATAAAATTGACCTTGTGGAAGGATCTATCCTCGAGCTGATTGTCTCAATTTTCCCTTGAAAAATTTTATTAAATGCTGAATTCGTAATATCTGCCCTTAGTCCTTTTTTTAGTATATTTACATAATTTTCTGGAACTTTGATATCTATAACTATCTTTTTTAAATCATCTAAAGTCACTATTAAACTTTCTGAGCCTAAAACGCCTTGCGCAATTTCTCGTTTACCTAATTTTCCTTCAAAGTCAGCAATTATTTCTTCACCGCTTTTAAGCTTTAAAATTACTTCACCTTTTTTTACAAATCTATTTTCAATATTTAATTTTCCAGATACTTCAGTTGTTTTAATTCGATAAGTCTTTGAATTTTGCGCAATAGCAGTTCCAAATGTTTCAATACTTTTATAAAATAAAGATTTCTCAACTTGTTCAACAATTACTCCTGGAGCAGGTCTTACACTAAATTTTTTTTTAAAGTGTAATCCTATAAAATGTCTTGCAGCTATAATCGCAAAAATACCTATAAAAAAGATGATTAAAAAAATTTTTAATTTTGAAAATGTTTTCATTTTTTTTCTAGTCCGTACTCTGACCATGAGCCGTCATAGATAGTTGGCTTTTTACCACTTATGATAGAATTAGCTAGTCCTAAAATACATGCAGTAACACCAGATCCACATGTAAAAGCTATATCTTTGTTATTGTCTATTTGATTTTGATTAAAAATATTGATCAATTCATCTCTTTTTTTAAAAGTACGATCTTCGTTTAAAAGTAATTGAAAAGGTAAATTTTTAGAGCCCTCAACATGACCACTTTTCAAACCCTGTCTTGGTTCCGGTTGTATACCTAAAAATCTTTGTTTGCTTCTAGCATCTATAAGCTGAAATTTTTTACTTGATATATTATCTTCGACTTGTTTTTTATTTATAAGAATTGATTTATTCTCTCTAGCTTTATAATTTGTTTTAAAAATTTTTATTGACTCTTTTGAGGTCGGTCTTTTTTCTCTTAACCACTTTTTAAAATCTCCATCTAACACTGAAACAAGATTAGTATCGTGATCGAAATAAATAAAAGTGTACCAAACTCTACAAGCACTGTAGACATCAGAATTGTCATAGATAACTATATGGTCAGAGTTTTTTAAACCTAGATTGGAAATGATTTCTTCCCATTTTTGCATTGACGGTAGCATATGTGGTAATGAAGTGTTCTGATTTGAATTCTTATCAATATCAAAAAAAATTGAATTTTTTATATGATTCAACTTAAATTCTTCCTCAGCATTTCTATTTGAATTAGGTAAGCACCACGTAGCGTCTAAAATCTTAACATAGTCAATATTTTTTTCCAGCCATTCCGTAGTAACAAGTTGTTTCATTATCTATTCTTTTCGAAGTATCTTTGATGATATTCCTCTGCTTTACAATAATTTTTAAGTGGAGAAATATTGGTTTGAATTTTTCCATTAAGCTCTTTATTAAAAATTTCCATAACTTCTTTTGCTTCTTTTTTTTGATCTTCATCTTCATAGAAGATTTCACTTCGATATTGAGTTCCAATATCTGGAAATTGCATATCTTTTTGAGTGGGATCGTGCATCTTAAAAAATAAATCTAAAATTTTTTTGAATGAAATAATTTTCTCGTCAAAAGTTAATCTTACAACCTCAGCATGACCAGTATTACCCTTGCAAACTTCTTTGTAGGATACTATAGGATTATATCCGCCAGCATAACCTACCTCGGTACCAATAATACCTGGTTTGCTTTTAAAGTTTTCCTCAGGGCCCCAGAAGCACCCTAGTCCGAGTGTACATTTCTTCATAAGTTAATTATACAGATATTGAGGATATTAAATTGTTAACACGAAATCAATTAGGCGTATTGTACGGTATTGCATCAGTTGCATGTTTTGCGATGATGGATGCAAGTGTTAAATGGCTTGATATGTTTCCTGTAGGTCAAGTATTGTTTTCAAGGTTCTTTTTTGGCTTGATACCAATTTTGATGCTTGTTCCTCGAAGCGAATTTAAAACTTTTTATAAAACAAGAAGACCTAAGTTACATGCATTTAGAGCAATTACAGGCACGCTAGCAATAATTGCTTTATTTATAGCATTGAGAGAAATACCTTTGGCAGATGTAGTAAGCTTAACTTTTGGAGGCCCTATTTTCGTTACGTTAGGTTCAATATTTTTTTTATCAGAAAAAGTTGGAGTTAAAAGATGGCTCGCTGTTTTAATTGGGTTTATTGGAATGTTGTTGATTGTAAAACCTGCTTATGAGGAATTAAATATATATTATATTTTTCCAATAATTTTTTGTATTTTTTTTGCTTGCGTTGCTTTAAGTATAAGAAGCTTATCTTCAACAGAACCTAATTATAGAATAGCGCTTTATTTCTCACTTTTAAGTATGGTGGTAGGATTATTTACTTTACCGTTTGGATGGGTAATGCCGAATACATTTGAATTATTTCTTTTAATTTTTACAGGAATTATTGGCTCAGTTGCTAATATACTTTTAACTGTTTCATTAAGATTTGCTGAAGCTTCGCTAGTTACTCCAACTAAATATTTAAATTTAGTTTTTGCAATTTTATTAGGTTATTTTATATGGAGTGAAATACCGAAACTTTTAACACTTGTGGGAGCTGGATTGATAATTGTAAGCTCTATAATTATTTTCATGAGGGAATCTGAACTAAAAAAAAAAGTGGTAAGTTCTAGGCCGTGAGAAAGTACCCAAGTTATTGGTTAAAAGCTATTAAGATTTTATCTAAAAAAGATAAGGTTTTAAAGAAGCTCATACTAAAATATGATGACAAATTCTTAACAACTAAAAAAGATATCTTTTACTCTCTTTGCAAAAGTATAGTTGGTCAACAAATAAGTGTTTCAGCAGCAAATTCAGTATTTAAAAAGTTTCAGGTAAAATCTAAAAAAATTAATCCTGTTAATGTATCCAAATTGTCTTTAGTTCAATTAAAATCTTGTGGTTTAAGTAGACAAAAAGCTTTAGGTATAAAAGAATTGTCAATTAAATTTTTAAAAAAAGAATTTAATCCAAAACTTATTAATAAAATGAGTGATGAAGATGCTATAATATATTTATCTAATCTTAGACAGATTGGAAGGTGGAGTGCTGAAATGATACTATTATTTACTTATAATCGATCAAATATATGGCCGTTACAGGATATCGGTCTACTTAGAGCAATCTCCAATAACTATAAAAAGAAATATTATCCCCCAAAAAGTTTTTTGAAAAAACTTTATAAAAAGTTTACCCCTTATTGTTCAGTTGCCACTTGGTACCTTTGGCGTAGTATTGATGATGAACCAATTCAGTATTGAGCACCCTCAACAGTTTGGTGTTGTCGGTCTGCAAAACCTTTAAGAATCGAATGCGCAGCCTGATATTCTTTTGAATTATAAAAGTTATTTGCCTCATCATAAGACGGGAATTCAATTACAACTGTTCTTGGAGATTTATTGCCTTCATTTGATGTTGATCTCCCACCCCTAATTAAAAATTTACCTTTATATTTTTCAACTGCTGCTCTAGCTTTGACTGCATATTCTTTCAACTTTTCCTCATTATTTATACTTTTATAAACACACACTACATATCCTTTCATTTACAACT
Organism: uncultured Pelagibacteraceae bacterium; assembly: GCA_902552345.1. GTDB lineage: Bacteria > Pseudomonadota > Alphaproteobacteria > Pelagibacterales > Pelagibacteraceae > Pelagilacustribacter. Next base: position 78,347 of record CACDGO010000001.1, read on the forward strand.
CCTTTAAAATAAATTAGCTTTCTTCATGGCAGATAAACTTATCATTGATTGGAAAGAGTACAATCAAATCGTAGAAAAACTAGCCATACAGATCCATAAAAGTGGCTTTAAGCCTAATTTACTCATTGGAATAATGAGGGGCGGTGCTCCAATCATAGATGTTTTGAGCCGTGTGTTTAAACTAAAATGTGCTTATTTAGCTGTAGAGTCCTATTCTGGTGATGGTGTTGAAGATCAACAAGGCGATTTAATTTTTTCAAGGGAAATGAGTTCAACTGTCCAAGAAATGAGCGGAAATATTCTATTATGTGATGATTTATCTGATACTGGAATCACATTAAACAAAAGTATCGATTGGCTAAAAAAATACCCACCCTTGAAAGAAAATATAAAAGAAATTAGAACAGCTGTCTTATGGAAGAAAAAAGACTCTACTTTTGAACCTGATTTTTGTGCGCAAAAATTAGATAGCAATCCGTGGATTGTCCAGCCGTTTGAGCATTATGAAGAGATAAAAGTTGAGGACTTAATAGAGAAACATGAGAAGAATTAAGGGCCAGAGTTACCCGGCCCTAAATTTTTAAGCTACGTAGAAACTTACTACGCTAAATACTGCAATTACCCAAATTGCTGGTGAGGTTTTTCCAAATTTACCAGTAAAGATTTGAATTAATGCGTAAGAGATGAATGCAAGAGCAATTCCATTACTTATACTGTAAGTTAATGGCATGGTTATCATAGCTACAACTGCCGGCCCAGACTCAGCTATATCATTCCACTCAATATCTGTAATGTTCCTAACAAACAAAATCGCTACATATAATAATGCTGCTCCATCTATTTCCTTTGGAAGACTTGTAGCTAAAGGTGAAAAGAACAAACACGCTAAAAACAGAACTCCAATAACTAACGAAGTCATTCCTGTTCTTCCACCTGCTTTTACACCAGCACCTGACTCTACATAACTTGTAACTGTTGTTGTGCCCATCACAGCACCTGCAACTGTTCCAACACTATCAGATAGCATAGCTTTGTTTATATCTTGCACTTTACCTTTTTTATCTACTTTGCCTGCTACGTTAGCAACAGATGTTAACGTTCCTGCTGTATCAAAAAAGTCAATAAACAATAAAGTAAAAACTATTGAAGCCATACCTGCCGTGAGGGCAGCTTTGAGATCAAACTCAAATAGATAAGTCATTGGGGGAATTGATCCAACCACTCCATTAAACTTTGCTAAACCTGTTGCCCAAGCAATTATACTAAATAGCAGAATACCTATTATAATATTTCCCCTTATTTTCATTTTTTCTAACACAATCATAAAGACAAAAGCCAAACATCCTAAAAGGACTAGAGGATTTTTAATATCACCGAGAGTTACAAGCGTAACAGGATGATCTCCAACAACTCCCATTATCTCAAGACCGATAATTGCTAAAAATAGTCCAATTCCGGCTCCTATTCCAAGTTTTAAACTTTTTGGTATCGAGTTGATTAACCAAGCTCGTAATGGAGTTAATGAAATTGCTAAGAAGATTACACCAGCAACTAAAACTGCACCCAATGCTGCTTGAGGAGTATAACCCATTCCTGCGACTACACCATAAGCAACAAAAGCGTTTATACCCATACCAGGAGCTAGTCCTATTGGCCATGTACGTCCATGGAACGCCATTATAAAACAAGCAACTGCTGTAGCTAAAATTGTTGCAGTGAAAACCGCACCAAAATCAAAAAAACCTTTTTCTGTTCCAGCAAATTCACCAGATAAGATAAAAGGATTTAAAAACATTATGTAAGCCATTGTAAGAAAGGTCGTTACCCCGGCTATTACCTCTGTTTTAAAATTTGTTTTATGTTTTCTATATTCAAAATATTTTTCCATCATAAAATTAAACCTCCGTTTAAAGTTTATTACTCTATATATGTATCAAAATCTTAACTAAATCAGGCATAGCTGCCGAGATTCAACCAATAGTAAATATATCTGTTTATAACTTTTCGTTATAAAATAAGGGTTAACATGAAAAAATTATTTTTTGCAATTTTATACACATTATTAATAATTTCTTTGGGTGGTTGTAAAGCAGTATCAAATAAAATTGAGGATACGACAGAAAAAGAGAACCAAAAATTAAGTAAATGGTTGAATAAACCAGAGGAAGATCTCAAAAGTTTTTATGGTCAACCAGATAAAGTTGAGTTTTTAAAAACTAGAAATAGGAATTACGTTTATATAAATGAAAAATACAAGATTAAGTGTGAGCGTAAGTTTGAGGTAAATCCAAGGAATATTGTGGTTGGTTTTAGTAGTAAAAATTGCTTTTAATTACCTGCGGAGTAAAACTCCGCAAGTAAGGTAAACTTATTTAATATCAATAAGTCTTTTTTTCTTTATTTCTGGGATTATTTTTTCACAAGAAATGGTCAGCAAACCATCTTTTAGCTCAGCACCGTTCACTTTTACATCATCTGCAATTGTGAAAGATCTAGCAAAAGATCTTTGAGATATTCCTCGATGAATAACTTCATCGCCATCTTTTTCTTCAGTTCTTTTAACGTCTTTCGTTTTTACAGTTAAAAGATTATCTTCATATTCAACTTCAACATCATTTTTATTAAAGCCAGCAACTGCTACCTCAATAGCATACTTGTCTTTGCCTGCTTTACGTATGTTGTATGGCGGGTAATTGCTTTGAACTACGCCACCATTCCCTAACATAGACTCGAACTGATCAAACATGTCATCGAAGCCTACGCTAAAAGGTCTAAGTGAATTAAAGATCGATAGATCCTTACTTGTCATTTATCCTCCTTTGTTAGCAAGGTTTTATGTCAGTCCCATTTGGCAACTAACAAAGTAGATATGGTTATTATTTTTATTTTTTCAAGATTGTTATTTTAAAATCTTTGCAGTTTTTAAAATAAAAGAATATTCTTCAGCTAGTTCAGTGATAGCGTTGTCGCGGCCTGACATTCCACCATGACCGGCTGCCTCCATTTTACACTTAAGCAACTGAGTATTATTATCACTTTTCAAATCTCTAAGTTTTGCAACATACTTTACAGGCTCAGAGTAAAGGACACGATTATCGAACAAAGATGTTGTTATAAGCATAGGAGGGTAATCTTTTTTTTCAATATTATTATAGGGTGAGTAAGATAAAATATATTCAAAATATTCTTTACTCTTAATTGGGTTTCCCCACATCTCCCATTCTCCTGGAGTTAATGGTAATTTTTCATTTAGCATTGTAGTCATAGTGTCTACGAAAGGCACTAATAAAAGCATTCCAAAAAATAAATCTGGAGATAAGTTAGCTACCGCTCCACCTGTAAGACCTCCAGCTGATCCACCGTAAAAACAAATTCCACCCTTATAAGTATATCTTTGTTCTATTAAATGATTTGCACATGCCACATAATCTAGAAAAGTATTTTTCTTTAATTTTTTTTTGCCCTCCGTGTGCCAGCTATCACCAAGGTCGCCTCCGCCTCTAATATGCGCTATTGCGAAAATAATTCCTCTATCTACAAGACAAAATCTTGAAGCGCTAAATGAACAATTAACCGAATGTTTATAAGCTCCGTAACTGTAGAGTAAGACTTTTGATTTTCCATCTTGTTTTGAGTCTTTTAATCTTACTAAACTAACTGGTATCATACGACCATCGTGTGATCGAGCTTTAATTCTTTCCACCACATATTTGCTAGGATCGTGACCAGATGGAATTTCTGTTTCTTTAACTAATTTTTTTTCTTTAGTGACAATATTATACTCATAAACTCTTCCTGGGGTTGCCATGCTCTCCCAACCAACTCTTATCATTGTAGTATTTGTATCTCTTTGCATTAAAGAAATACTAGGAACGCCTATCGGTTCATCTGAAATTTTAATTTCCTCTTCTTTGTTAGTTTTAATATTTCTTACAAAAAGTTTTGGTATTGCATCAGACTTTTCTGATCTAAGGATATAATCATCTAAAAATTCAAATCCACCGATAACAGTTTCTTTTTTAGCGGGGATAAAAACTTCTAATTTATCTATCTGATTAGTCTTACATCTGAGCACCTTATAATCTCTAGCCCCTTCATTGGTATGAACATAAAAATAACCTTGCCAAGAGTCTATAGAATAACGAACATCATTTATTCTTTCTTTAAAAAGGGTGGGATTAATTTCTTTAGTATCAGTAGGAAAAAAATATTCCTCAGATGTGATATGATCAGAAGTACTAATTATGAAATATTTTTCATCAGAAGTAATACCTATGCCACACGTAAAAGTTTCATCTTTTTCCTCAAAAATTAGCTGATCTTGATCGGAGCAAGTTCCAATTACATGTTTAAATATTTGTCTTGGTCTATGATATTTATCCAATTTTGAATAAAAAAAACTTTTATTATCCAAGGCCCAGGTGACACTTCCGCTTGTATTTTCAATTACATCTTTTTCATTTTTTCCTGTTCTAAGATCTCTCAAATAAATTGTGTAATATTCCGATCCTTTTAAATCTAGAGAATAAGAAATAAAATTATCACAATAAGAAGCACTTACAGTTCCAACCCCAAAATATTCAGAACCAGTTTTCTTTTTCTCCAAATCACCATCAAAAAATATTTCTTCAGGTTTAGATCCATCAATGAGTTGCCTCATTCTCTTACCGTAATTACCTTTGGCTTCTGTTTTAGACCAATAATAGTATCTTTTATCTTTATATTTTAATCCAGTATCATCTAATTTAATTTTTCCTTTGATTTCGTTAAATAAATTTTTCTGTAATTCCTTAACGTCTGTAAAGTAGTCTTCAGTTATTTTGTTGTTAGCTTCTATGTAATTTTTGACCTCAGCATTCAACTTTTTTGGATCCTTTAAAACTTCAAGTATATTTGGCTGATCAACCCACGAATAATCATCTTCTAGTGGAATCCCGTGATAATTTTTCGTAGTCTTTATTTTCTTAAGTTTTGGTATATTCATACTTAGAAATTATATGAATTTGTTTTTGTTGGGAATTATCATTTTCGTCGTAATCTACCTTTTTCTAAATTGGTTCGCTAGAGCTAGTTCAAAAAAGATAGCTACTAATATAAAAAAAATTGCAGTTTATATATCACTAATTCTAGCTGTTTTATTTACGATCGGTGGTAAATTCATCTTTAGTCTTCCAATGTGGTTGATCTTGCTTTCTGGGCTAAAGATAAAGGGATTTACGGCATTACAATTTTACCAATTGTATCGATTAATACAGTTTATGAGAAATAATTCTGGGAGGTTTTCTCAAGGAAAGTTCGGTCAAACTCAAGGTTCATCAAGTCTTACATCAGAAGAAGCCTATAAATTATTGGGTCTTAAAAGAGGAGCAAGCAAAGAAGAAGTGTTAAAAGCTGCTAATCAATTACAAAAAAAAATTCATCCTGACATGAACCGCAATGTGGACAGTTCTAGATTGAGTCAGTTAGTCAATGAAGCTAAAGAAAAAATAATCAAAACTGATTTTAGTTAGATAAAAGCTTAATACATTTATTATAAATTTTATCAAAAGAAATCTTATTTGCACCTAGAGTATCGTGGGTGGTTGTTTCCTCAGTTTCTCCCTCTGGAATTATTACATTAATATTTTCTGAATACTTTCCGTAAGCAAGAACCGGGCTATCCATAAACAAAGCCACAGTTTTTAAATTTAAAGCAGCACTAATATGCATAAATCCAGTATCATTTCCACAATACAAATTACAATTAGCTATTATAGGCAACATCTCGTTTATCTTGTAATTATTTAAAGAAATACAATTCGATCCAATATTTGAGTTTAATATCTCATCTATTAATCGTTGATCATTTTTTCCAGCGGCTAAATAAAATTTCGAGGGGTATTTTTCATTTATTTTTTCGATTAATTTTATAAAATTTTTAATGCCCCAGCGCTTTGTCGGTCCAGATGCACTTATTCCTAAAACAATATTTTTATGACTTTGAGACATATCTTTTTTAGCTTTAAGAATTTTTTTTTCGCTGATTAAAAGATTTGGTTGAGTTGATACGATTTTGTTTAGTTCATTTTCAGTAAAAATTTTTGCAGTATTAACTACGTGTTGTCCTTTTTTTCTAAATAATGGATATTGAGCTATTTTTTTAATACCTGCGAATTTACAAATTAAAAAATATCTTATTGAACTATTAAAGATGAATACTTTATCAAATTTTTTTTCTTTTATATCTTTTGCTAATTTAAAAAATCCACTCAGTCCATCATGGCAACCGTTATTATCATTTAATCGATCTAATGTTATTACTTCACTAATGTGAGGGTCATCCAGAAAAAGATCTTTTGCTCTTGTATTTTCTTTAGCTAATATTGAAACAGGTTTTCCATATTTTTTTGAGATTTCATGCATATAATTTATGTGAATTATACAGTCACCCAGGCCTACTTTATTTATGAGAATCAGAACTTTCATTTTTGAAACTTATACTATATTTTATCTCAATAAATTGGGACAATAAGATGATAAAACGAGGTGTATACGCAGCTAGTTTGAGTGTATTAAACAAAGACTTAACGTTAAATGTTGAGGCCACCATTTTTCATGGTGAGCATTTAATCAAAAAAGGTTGCACAGGTGTTTTTTTCTTTGGTTCAACGGGAGCAAGTCAGCTGCTTACTTTGCAAGAAAAAAAAGAATTTATCTCAAAAATTGCTATCCATAAATTGAGAAAACAGTTCTTTTTAGGAACCGGATGTAATTCTTTAAATGATAATATTGATTTAATAAAATATGCAATGGAGTTTGAATTTAGGGATTTTTTAATTATGCCTCCTGCATACTATAAAGGAAATACTGATGAGGGAGTTTTTGAATTTTATAAGAAAATAATAACTGCAACGCCTAAAGCAAAAATAATTTTATATAATTTTGAAAAATTAAGTGGCTACAAGTTTTCAGTTGAAGCAGTAACAAAGCTTATTAAAGCATTTCCAGAAAACATAATTGGTTGCAAAGACTCTAGTTATAACTTATTTGAAACTTTAAAAATCTCAAACTTTTTGATGTTTCCAGGATCAGAAGCAAAACTGCTTAAGGGATTAAAACTTGGATGTTCTGGATGTATTTCTGCAGTAACAAATGTAACTCACTCCATAGCTAGAAAAGTGTTTGATGATTTTGAAAATAAAAATCTACAGACTAAAAATGATCAATTGATAGCTGTAAGAGAGACATTCGATCAATATAATCTGATATCAGCTTTGCATAGTTTTCATTCGATAAAAGATGAGAATTATAAGAATATATTACCTCCGCTAACTTTATTAAGTGAGGAAAAACAGAGAGAACTTATTGAAAAACTAAATAAACTTAAATTTACTAGTGAAAATAACTTAGCGGCTTAATTATGATATTAGCAAGAGTCTTATCTAAAATATATAAAGAAGACGGAATAATACTGGTTGATCCAAAGGGCCAAAAATATATTTGTGGCAACCCAAGATCAGAAAAACCAATTACCTTAAAAATTTTACAGGAGAGACTTTCGACTAAATTAATATTATTTCCTGAAATAGCCTTCCCAGAAGCTTACATGAACGAAGAACTTATAATTGAGAATGCCTCTTTAAGGGAATTTATTTTAGGCTTTGTAAAAAATCTTGGAAGAACTGAAGTTACTTTACCAAGTTTAATTTCTAAAAAAATATATGGTATTTGGAGAACTTTAACAAATTTTAATCTTCCAGGAAAATCAAAAAAAAATGTTGAACATCACTACGATGTAGGTGGCCCTAAAGGAGAAAAGCTCTATGATTTATTTTTAGATAAAAGTTTACGTCAATATTCAATGGCTATGTGGTTTGATGATACTAAAACACTTGAAGAGGCCCAACAAAATAAAGTAGATCATATAATTAAAAAATTAGATATTAAACCTGGCATGAAAGTTTTAGATGTTGGATGTGGCTGGGGTGGACTTGCTTTTGAAATGGCTAAACAAAAGGGATGTGAAGTCCTAGGAATTACTTTAAGTCATAATCAATTAGATTACTGCAAAAAGAAAGCAAAAGAGCTAAATTTAGATAATCAAGTTAGGTTTGAGATTATGGATTATAGAAACGTTACAGGTTTATTTGATAGGAGTGTTTCGGTTGGCGCTTTTGAACATTTTGGACGTAAATTCTATAATATTTTTTTTAAAAAAATGAATGAGGTTTTGAAAGATGACGGAATATTCTTACTTCATACGATTGGTGTAGTAGATAAACCCTCACCGGCTAATCTTTTCATTCAAAAGTATATTTTTCCAGGAGGGGTATGTCCTTCATTGAGTCAAATTATCAATCCAATAGAAAAGACCGGATTAATTGTGAACGATATAGAGACTTTAATTAGGCACTATGATAAAACTCTTGAGAGCTGGTTGAAACGTTTTTTGGCTAATAAAAATAAAGTAAAAGATTTATTCGATGAAAAATTTGTTAAATGCTACGAATATTATATGGCATCTTGTGAAGCGGCTTTCAAATATAGAGACCTAGTGGTTTTTCAATTACAAATTGTGAAAAACTTTAATAACGCCAAAAGAACAAGAAACTACCTTTATTCCTGAAAACTGTTATTAAATAAGTAACAGCATGAAAAGAAAAAAAAAAAAACTTAAGAAAATTAAGTCAATAAAATCAAAAAGAACAAAACTTAAAAAAAGCAATAAAAAGCCCAAAGTAATTGCAAAAAGAAAATCAAAAACAAAAAAATCAATAAAAAGTAAAATTAGAAAAACAAAATTTAAAAAAAATAAAATTAAATTTCGAAGATCGAAAAGAAAAAAAACACAAAAAACAAGAGTAGTTATTTCAAGCCTTTTAAGTTTAAGTGATAAAATTAAATCAATGTTTAGGTTCAATTTAAATCTTGACCAATCGTTGCAGAATTTTTTTCAAGGCATTTCTAATCGAGTTTTAAATATTAAAAAAGTTATTCAAGAAGAAAGGGCAAAACAAAAAGAGAAAAAAATAAAAGAAATGGAAAGAGAAAAAATAGAAGCAAAAAAACGGTTTATGCAACAAGAGGAAATAGCACTTAAAGCTAAAGCATTAGAACTTAAAGAGGAAAAAGAATTAAGCCGTCAATTATCAATTGATATAAAAAGATTTTTAAGAGAGGATCAAGCTGAACTTAGAAGAGAGCGAGCAGAAAAACAAAAGAAATTTTTAGAACAAATTAGACTTGAAAAGAAAATTGAGAGTTTTGTTCGTAGAGAGGAAAAAGAAGTTCAAGCTCTTTCAAAATATGTTCTAAGCCAACAAAGAGAGTCCTACGAAGAAGTTAAACTGCGTATAGATAAAATTAAAGAGAAATATAAAGCTTTAAGACAACAAAAAGTTGAAGAAGCAATTAGAGAACGACTGAATCAATTTGGTGTTGAAGTTAAAGATAGTGATACTAAAGAAATATTATTAGAGAAAGAGAGAATTTACAACGAGGAAAGAGAGAAGGTAGAGTATGCACTTGAATCTTTCTATAGAGCTTCCCATTCACTTTGTTTCATGATTTCAAAAAGGTATTTGAGTAAACATCTTCCAATTATGAGGTGTATTGATAAAAGAATAGAAGAGAGTTCAATATATATTAAATGGGATGATACACCTGAAAATGAATGGCTAATTTGTATTTATTTAAAGAACGATTCTCCTACTCAAGGAATAGTTATTGAAGATAAAACTGACCCAGAAAATAATATATCTAAAGAATTTAATAGAGATCAGATCTTTGATGCCTCAGATTTTATGGTAGATTCACTGACGGCTTTACTAGACAGAGAGAGAAATAAAAGAAAAGCTAGTTGATAAGATCTTTTAATTTTTTAATCTCACCGATTTTAAATATAATTGCCTCCTCTTTTTTGTAGCCAAACTTTTCAGCATTTTCTTTAAACCTTACAGGAGGTTCCCAGATTGGCTCTAAACTTAATATTGCTGTTCCCCAATGCATTCCTATAACTTTTTTTACTTCTAGGTCTTTCATTAAAGATAAAAGTTCTTCAGGATTTGCGTGAGCTGTAGATTTGTCTTTGACTGGAATAATCGGATAGAAATTGTAAGCACCCAAATTCCCAAAACCCAAATCAATAGGGCCAAATTTTTTTCCTAATTCCTTGTAAAATGGCGCTGGTCCAGTATCACAAGCAAAAAAGATTTTTTTACCTTTGTATTCAATTAAAAAGCTCCCCCAAAGTGATCTATTCGTATTTCCATCTCCCCAAATCCATCGTTTAGACCAATGTTGACTTGGAAGCATTGTAACTGTGATTTCATCATTAATTTTAATTTTGTCAAACCAATCCATTTCTTTAACAGTACTTTTTCTATATCCATTTTTAGTGAAATATTTCCCAAGCTTAAGAGGCACAAGAACTTTAGTATTCTTATAAGGAAAGTTTTTTATTGTACGAATACTCATGTGATCATAATGATTGTGTGTCAGCAAAAATAAATCTATCTTAGGAAGTTCTTTAAGAGTTAAAGGGGACTTTATGTATTTCTTTGGACCAAATATCATAGGTCCATAATTTTTTTCGAAAACTGGATCAGTAATAATTGTAGTATCTCCAAGTTTAATTATAAAGCTCGCGTGATCAAGCCACATCACGTATGAGTCAGATTTATGTTTTTCAAGATTTTTTAAAACTATTTGTTTATCTATTACATGTTCAGGTGGATAATCAATCTTAAGTTTCTTTTTTTCCTCCCTAAAAACTTTCCAATCCCATTTAAAATTTGGATCTCTTTTTGGACCCCCCTCAAGGTTTCTAAAAGCATATAATTTTCCGTCTTTATAAATATGATGATAAGGTTTTTCCATAGCATTTAAACTAATACTTAATGAAAATAATATACACAGAATAAGGGGTATTCGCATACCCCTTATTAGCACAGACAATTGAATTTGAAAGGAAATTAAATATCTGAACAGTTAGATTTATTTATTCTTTTATCAAATGATTTAATCGCTTCTTCTGAGATAACCCAAACATACGAGCTTTCTTTTAAACCATTCTCGTCAGCCGCAGTACATCTTTTACCAAATTTTACTTTGGCTATGTTGCCTCCAGCACAATTAGTTAACATTAACAACAAAATTAAAGTAGATAATATTTTCATAATTAAAATTTACGCTCAGAGTCTGTGCTTTGCTTGGCATAATTTGGACCAAAAAAAGAAATTGAAACTTTATTGAATAAGATAAACTTTAGCCTTATGATTGAAATTATGTCCAAAAGCCACATTTATAAATTAAAAGTTTTTGTTGAGGACGTTGACTTTGGTCGGGTATTTTATTCTAGATATCTTCAGTATATCGAGAGAGCTAGAACAGAGCTCATTTACGAAAAATTTGGTCTAACTTTAACTCAACTTATGAACGAGCATGATATAATGTTTGTCGTTAGGACGTGCAACATAAAATATCTAAAATCTGCTGTTTTTGAGGACAATTTAAGTGTTGAAACAACAGTTTTAAAAAAAACTAACGTTAGACTAAACTTGCTTCAAGAGGTAAAAAGAGATGCAGAAATTCTTGTCAGTGCAGAAGTGGAACTAGCAGTTATAGATCGAAGTGGGTCGATTAAAAAACTTACTGAAGATTTATTCGCAAAAATTTAAATTTGGCCAAGAAACGCCTAATATCTGCCTAAATTTTCGCTATAAACTATATTCAACTCAAGTTTGCAAAATCAGCAATACTGGTAGGGTTAAAAATAAATTAAAAGGAATTATGAAATCTAGATTAATAAAAAAAAACAAATTAAAAACAAATATTAATAAGAAATTCAAAAAAATCTCTCTATTCGAACTTCAAAATAGTCCAAAATTTCTAAATTTTAGAGTTCGAGCATAATCTTTCCTCCTAAATAAATCAGTGGCTTAATTCAATTAGGCCATTGTTTTTATGTCAATAATTGTTAAATTAATCTGTGAAGCGTAATAAACCGAATAATAAAGTGGCAATCATTATGGGTTCCAAATCCGATTATCCCGTAATGAAAGAATGCGAGAAAATTTTAAAGACTCTTAAAATCAAATTTCAATTATCAATTGTTAGTGCGCATAGAACACCCAAAAGAATGTTTGAATTTGCTGAGTCAGCTTCAAAAAACGGTTTTGGTGTAATCGTTGCTGGAGCAGGAGGTTCAGCTCATTTGCCTGGTATGGTGGCATCCTTATCTAGTTTACCAGTTATAGGAGTTCCGATTGAATCAAAAAAATTAAAGGGTTTAGATAGCTTATTATCAATAGTGCAAATGCCACAAGGTTGTCCCGTAGCTACAATGGCTATAAATGGATCAATGAATGCAGGTTTACTCGCAGCTTCAATTATTGGAAATTTTGATGAAAAAATTAGATCAAATTTAGAAAAGTGGAAACGTTTACAAACTAAATCTATTAAAAAAAAACCTTGATAATATGTCAATAAGCGTCCTAGGTATCATTGGTTCAGGTCAACTTGGTTCATTGCTATGTCAGGCTGCAAAAAAACTTAACATAAAGACTATAGTAATATCTGACGATGAAATTGGTCCAGCACAAAACTATTCAGATAAATTTATTTTTTCAAAATATGATGATAAAAACAAGATTAGAGAATTCATAAATGAAGTAGATATCATAACTTATGAATTTGAAAATATTCCAATAAATATCTTAAAAGAAATAGATAAAGAAAAAAAGGTTTTACCCAAACCTGAAATTAATAAGATTTTTCGAAATAGAAAATTAGAAAAAAAGTTCGTAAATGATCTTGGTATTCAAACTACAAAGTGGGCATTTATAAAGTCAGCTAAAGATGTCCAACAAAACAAAAATTTATTACCCGGGATTTTAAAGACAAACACGTTAGGTTATGATGGCCATGGTCAGTATGTTTTAAATACTTTAGATGATGTTAAAAAAGATTGGTGTTTTACAGCAGATTACATATTAGAAAAGAGAGTAAATTTAAAAAAAGAAATTTCCATAGTTGTCACAAGATTTGAAAATAAAGAAATTTATATTTATGAACCAATAGAAAATATTCATAAAGACCAAATTTTAAAATACTCAAAAATTCCAGCTGATATAAAACCTGATATTTTCAAAAAAGCTCAAGATAATGCCGAGTTAATTGCAAATGAATTAGATTACATTGGAACAATGTGTGTTGAATATTTTATAGATCAAGAAGACAACCTATTAGTTAATGAAATTGCGCCTCGAGTTCATAACTCAGGTCATTTAACAATTAATGCATTTAATATCAGTCAATTTGAAAATCACATAAGAGCTGTTTGTGGATTGAAGAAAGAAAATGTACATAAAATAGCAAACGCTGAGATGGAAAATATATTAGGTAGCGAAATACAGGACTACAGAAAGCGATCTTTTAAAACGGACGAATACTTCTTTGATTATGGAAAAAAAATAATTAAAGAAAAAAGAAAAATGGGCCACTTGACAATTTTAAAAAAGTAAAATTATTTTATGGTAATTCGATGCATTATGCGGCTACAATTTTTTATTTCGCTTGCTTTATGCATCACGCTGAGATTATCCCATAGAACTAAGTCTCCTTTTGACCACTCATAAGAAAATATGAATTCTTCTTTATTTACATGATCAATAAGAAAATTTTTAATTTTTTCACTTTCATCGATATTTTTAATTTTTATTAGATGACCCGGAGACACATATAAAGATTTTTGTCCATTAACCTCTTGAACGATTGGATGTTCAGCTTCCAAAACTTTTGAAGATTTAATTCCAGCTCTTTTTTCCAATTCAAGTCTAGTTTTACTAATCGGTCCAGCAGATGAAAAAACACCCATAGCATTTTTAATTTTTTGTTTAATTTCATCTGGAAGATTTTTGTAAGCATTAAACCCAGAGGAAAAAATAGTATTGCCTTGTCCTACAGGAATTTCTATGCCCATAAGCATAGTATATCTAGGTCTTTCTTTTTCTAAATAAGATGTATCCTGATGTAGCCAAGATCCTCCGAAAGCCAAACTTTTGTCACTAGGTTTTCTCTCTAAAACATTTATGTAAGGAAAATTTTCTAATCCTTTTAATCTTGGATACTTTACTAATTGCCCAATAGATTTAGCAAAATCCTGGTATTCACTTGAGTCCAAATTTTGGTTTTTTATAAAAATTACTCCGTATTTATTAAGTATATCTTTAATTTGACCCGTTAAGTCGTTATTTAACTTATTTAAATTTACATCGTTGATGTAGGCACCAACGTTATTTTTACCTGGAGTTATAGAAACAGCTTTCATTTAGTTTACCGAATTAATTATTGATGGATCATTATTAATTGGATTATTAACATCTTTTGAAATTTCATGAAACTTTAAATTGGGTGGTTTAATAGAGTTTAATATTTCCATAGCATCTTTTTTAATATTTAAATAATTATTAATTTGGCTTTTATTAATTATCATAGGCTCTCTGTGATGGATGGTGCTAATTTTTTCAGTAGCTTCTCTTGTGATAATACAGAACTGGTCATTTTGATATATACCTGCAAAGTACATCAATTCATTATCTTCCCTTGAAAAATAAAATGGAGTTTTTGTTTTATCATCTCTCTTCCATTCATAGTATCCATCAGCTGGAATAATACATCTTGATGACTGGATAAGATTCTTAAAAGTAACTTTTTCCATAAGGGTTTCTCTTCTTGCATTAATAAGAGGAGAAAACTTATCTAATTTTTTAGACCAACTCGGAACTAATCCCCACTCATATAGCTCAAGAGCCTTGCCATTTGAATAGGATTTTATTACAGGTAACTTTTGAGTAGGGTGCGCATTATAATTATCTGTATCCTCAACCTTAATGTTTTTTTTTACCAAATCAGCGGTTTTAGTAACTGGTTTTCGAATGCTGTATCTTCCACACATTATTTGTTTTTTCTCTCTCTTTTAAGCTTTCTCTTTTCTTTTAAAGATAACTTTGCTTTTTTCATAAAGCTTCTATCCTTTTGGCTTTTACCCGAATATCTTTTTGACATAATTATTCATCTATTATTTCATGAAATTGCTCACCTAGTCCATCTACTTTTAAGTGAAGTTTATCACCTGATTTTAAAAATTCAGGTTTTTCCATTTCCATTGCCGTACCCGCAGGTGTCCCGGTAGTGATAATTGTACCAGGATATAAAGTCATAAATTGACTTAAGTGAGAAATTAAAAAATTGAAATTAAAAATCATTCTTTCTGTATTTCCAATTTGTCTTCTGTTGCCATTTACATCTAAAGTTAAATTAATATTATTTAAGTTTTTTATTTCATCTTTGGTCACAAGGTAAGGCCCTGTTGGTCCTGCTATAGATTTACCTTTGATCCATTGACCACCTCTTTCTTTTTGCCAAGATCTCTCAGATATGTCATTGACTATACAATAGCCAAATACGTAATCTTGAGCATTTTCCTCCTTAATATATTTTCCTTTCCGACCAATAATCATGCCAACTTCAACCTCATAATCCATTTTGCTAGCAGATTTAGGTTTTACTATTAGATCGTTAGGACCCTGAATACATCCAGAGCTTTTATTAAAAACAATTGGTTCAGTTGGTAATTTTGATTTAGTGCCTTCAGCATGTGCTTTGTAATTCAAACCTATTGCTAAAAAATCTACGGGATTTGAGATGCAAGCTCCAATTCTAATATTTGAGTTGATTTCTTTAAGTTCAGATAATTTTAATTTTTGTAATTTATTTAACGTTTCTTCATTAATTGTCTGAGGATTTAAATCTTTAATGTGATCTGATAAATCCCTAATTACATTACTACCGTCTATGGTAGCAACAATTTCACTTCCTAACTCACCAACTCTTAATAATTTCATTAATTAATTTTAGTCTTGGAATCTCTATTTTACAAATCTTTTGATTCTTTCCTCAGTGGTTGTTTCAGGTCCGGAGTAAGGCGTTTCGTAGCTATTAGTTCTTGTTAGAACGTCAATCCCTTTTGTAAAAATAAAAATAAAAAAAACAATAAAAAAAATTGCAAATATCTTTGCAGGATTATAATTTCCAGATTGAAAAACACTAACGGGTTGCTCTTGTTTTTTATGAAAAAACTTAAATGTTAAGTAAACTGCAATTATTAGGCCAATATGTGCCATAACTACCCCGGCCCAACCAAAAATAAAAGAGGTCACACTAAATACATAGAGACTGAACACAGTGGACCAAACAAACGACAAAACAATTAATATTTGAAGCCTTACAGACTTTGGTAAGCTTCTTAAGTCGTTTTTACTATCATCAAACATGATGTTAGCAGCTTCAGTCATCCAATTTTTAAAACTTTCCATTATTTCTTATATACTTTTTAAATTAAAATTTAAATTATTATAAATTTCGCACCAATTTTCTTACTTTTTGCATATGTGAATTAAATTTCTCTTGTGTCATACCTGGCAAAACCTCATAAAATCTTATGTAAGTTGTTTCCATTCCACCAAGCTTTAAAACTCCTGCTTTAATTCTTCTAAATGGAATATTTTGAAACCAAGTTTGAATTGAAAACCAATTTCCACCGTAAGACATCGACATTATAGCTTTTTTACCTTTCATCGCGCCTGCAACAGGATAACCCCAATTACCAACAAGTCTTTTAAATGAGAAAAACCATTTAGGAGCTAAAGTTAAATCAATCCAATTTTCTAAAATTGCTGTTGCTCTAAGATTGTAACATGGTGAAATCATAAATAATACATCACTTGCTTCTAATCTTTTTCTATAATCTAAAATTTGATCATTAGGTCCAGAACCGTCAAAAAAAGGAATTTGTTTTTCCTTATGTAAATTAATTAAATCAATTTGATGACCTAATTTTTTTGCTTCTTCGATAAAAGTATCTCTTACTGAAGCATTAAATGATTTTTTTACATCATGATGGCCGTAAACAATAAAAATTTTTTTAGACATCTTTATTTGTCTATATCATTTTTTTCATTTTTTCGTATTAGAAATCCCGAACCTATCCCCACTGCAATGGCTGATATAACCCACGAGTACTCTTGTTCGCTGAAAAGAACTAGTAGACCAAAACCTATAATGATTACTCCTAAAAGCTTATTATCCATTGACAAATATAAACCTTATATTAAAGTTTACTTACCCATCTGTCATGGGAAAAAAGACGAGGCATTCGACATGCCTGACCTATAAAGGGTTGCAAAGTCGGTAGAAATGAAAGGAGTTGCTATGAATAGATTTAGCAAACTGTATGGAAATTCTGCCGTTAAAAAAGCTGAGCAGAAACTCTCAATGCAGTTAAGTAAAAACCAAAAAGCCCCCGAGGCTAACGCCAATGGGACGGCTGGTTATTTGGTTAAAAACGGAAAAAATTCCGGAAAAATTTTGAAGCATTTAAAAACTGATAAAAACCAGCTTTAAACTTTTATAGGGTGGGGACTTTAAAATCCCCACTCAAGTCTTTAATATCCTCCAAATGGAAAAACAAAATTTTTATGATCTCAATTTTGATCAACTAAAAGCTTTTTTAATTGAAAAAGCAGAAGTTGAGCCAAAAAAAGCAAAGATGAGGTCTCAACAACTTTTTAACGCAGTTTATAAAAAAAATATTAAAAGTTTTGATGAACTTACAACATTTGGATCTGAGCTAAGAAATAAGATCAAAGATTTAATTAGTTTAGACAAACCAAAAATTATAGATGTTCAAAAAAGTAAGGACGGGACTATAAAATTTCTTTTAGAGCTCAAAGACAAACGAAATGTTGAGACAGTTCTTATTCCTGATAAATCACAAAGCAGATATACAATATGTTTATCTGTATCTGTAGGTTGCTATCTTTCTTGTGAATTTTGCGCAACAGCTCAAATTTCTAAAAAATTGGTAAGGAATCTATCACCAGGAGAAATAATTTCGCAAATCATTTTAAGTAAAGATTTTATTAATGATTGGTCAACACAGAAAAAAATAACCAATCAAGTATTGATGGGTGAAGGCTCGCCTTTTTTTAATTTAGATAATGTTAAAGTTGCAATTGATAACTCAAAAAATAAAGATGGCTTAGAATACGGAAGAACCAGGATCACTGTCAGTACTGTGGGAGTTGGAATTAAAAAAGATAATGTAGATGCAATAGAGTGGGCTGCAAATGAGTTAGATGTTTATCTTGCATGGAGCCTACATAGTTCAATTCCAAAACACAGATCAGAATTAATGCCAATAAATGATAAATATTCAATTAATTCATTATTACCAAAACTGAAAAAATATTACGATAAAACAAAATTACCTATTTTTATTGAGTGGATATGTTTAGATGAGAATTTGACAGACGAACACGCTAAAGAACTGATAAAGATTATGAAAAAAGTTCCTTCAAAATTAAATTTAATTGAGTTTAATCCATTATCAAACAAAGATTTTAAACCAGCAACTCAAAAAAATATTGATAAATTCTCCAAAACAATTCAAGAGGCGGGATTTCTTTCTTTATTCAGAAGAAGCAGAGGTAGAGACATTAATGCATCTTGTGGATCGTTAGCGAATAGTAAAGCTATGCTTAATGGATAATTTACATATTTTTTTAGGTGCAACAGTTGCGGACGCAGCAACTAGACCTCTACATTGGGTATATGATCCCAAAAAGTTAAAAAAATATATTAAAGGAAAAAAAGAAATAGCTTTTTTGAAAAAAAACAGGAGTCCTTTCTATAACATAAAAACCGGAGAGGTTTCAGGGTATAATGATATTGGACAAGTAATGTTTCAAACTTTGATTTCTTCAAAAAAAAAATCAGAAATTTTAAAGAATTTTAAAAAAAATATCATTAAACACTTTGGGCCAGGGTCAAATTATTGGAAAAATCTAAAACTAAGAAAAAAATATAAAAAAGTAAAATGGAAAAAGCCTATGAATGGCCCATGGATTCATCAGAATATCTTAGAGACTATACAAAATATCAAAACTAAGAAAATTATTACTGGTGGTACAAAAGTAAATGAGTCAGATGGTTATTGCGCTGCTCTTCCTTATTTTCTTTTCAATAATAAAGAAAAAGAACTTAAAAAGGTTATTAAATCTGTAGCTAATTCAAGAATAAATGAAAAATACGCTTTATCTAAATTAAAGATTATAGAATTAGTTAACAAAAAAAATAGAAATCCTATTCAGTCTTTTGTCAAAAAATACAAAAAGAATAGATATTTTAAAGATGTCATTATCAATATTAAAAAAGTTTTAAGACTAAAAAAACAAAATCATATTAAGACTGTAAGAAAATTTGGGAAAGCTTGTAGTTATCCCGGCACATTTATGGGATCAATTCATGCGATTATATCATCCAACAGCTATAAATCTGCTATTACAAAAACGATTAAAGCTGGTGGTTGCAATTGTTCAAGAGCAAATTTTGTTGGAGCATATTTCGCAGCATTAAAACCGAAAAGTATTCCAACTAACTGGGTTAGCAGAACTTTGCCAGCAAAAAAAATTTTGAAATATATTAATTCTTAATGTGGTATATTAATTTATGGATTCGTTAATTATAGTTTTAGTAGCACTATTAGTCATTATTAATCTGGGAGTCATCTTCTTTTTAATTAGAAATAAGCTTGAAAAACAAATGAATTCAGAACAGGCCTTTAAAGATGAATTTAATTCATTTAAAGAAACTTTCAGTCAATCCTTTGGTTCTATGAGCAAAGAAATTGCTAAAGATATGACAGGAGCTTTAACTAAAGTTGATGAAAAAGTTTCAGTTTTTAACCAGCAAGTTGGTGAGCTTAATAAAAGCCAAGATAATTTTAGTAGAATTTTAAGCGGAGTAAAAACATATGGAACACTTGCAGAATTTGGATTAGGTGCTCTTCTAAAAGATCTATTACCTGCTTCTCAATTTATTGCAAATGCAAAAATGAAAGATGATACGTCTGAGACAGTTGAATTTGCTATAAAGCTTCAAGATGTTTTACTGCCTATCGATAGTCATTGGCCAGTTGAGAAATATAAAGCAATTGATGACGCGTACAATGCTAATAATAAAGAGGCTCAAGCTGAGGCAAGAAAAGACTTAGCTGCTGCATTTAGATTAAAAGCTAAAACAGTAAATTTAAAATATATAGCTCCACCTAAAAGCACAGATTTTGCAATAGTTTACGTTCCAACTGAGGGATTGTTCTCAGAACTTTCAAGTTATAGAGATCCAAAGACAAAAGAATTATTATTGCAAGAACTTAGAACAAAATACAAAGTAACAGTGTCTGGTCCTAATACTTTATCTGCTTTGTTACAATCTTATCATTTAGGATTTCAAACATTAAAAGTTCAACAACATGCTACTCAAATCTATAGTGATCTAAGAAATATAAGCTCTAGGTTTGAAAAACATTTTGACGGGATTAAAGACTTAAGAAAGAAATTAGAGCAGGCCATGGCTGCAACCGACGGTTTTGGTAGGGACGCTAGATCCATAATGAATACGCTTGGGAATATCAAAGATCCAGAGCAAGTAATAGACTCCTTGAAAGAAAATCCGGAAAAGATAAAAGTTTTAAAGTGAACATAAATTATGTCTAACTTTGTCTTTTATGATTTTGAGACTAGTTCATCTAATAAATATTGGGGTCAAATAATTCAAATTGGTGCTGTATTAACTAATGACAATTTAGATGAACTAGATCGTTTTGATGCTAGGTGTAGATTAAGTCCTGGAATAATCCCAGAAGCTATGGCGCTGATCGTGAACAAGACCTCACCCTCAATGCTAAAAAAGTCTAACCTCTCCCATTATGAAATGATTAGGCAGTTTGTTGAAACGCTTAAAAGATGGGGCAAGGCTACTTATATTGGGTTCAATAGTATTGAGTTTGATGAGGAATTCTTAAGGTGCACTTTGTTTCAAACATTAGAATATCCTTACATTACTAGTACAAACGGGAACACTAGAGGTGATATCTTAAGTTTGGCAAGAGCCGCTAACTTGTATTACCCAAATACACTTAAAAATTCTGTAAACGAAAAAGGGAACGATGTTTACAAATTAGATCAAATGGCACCTTTAAACGGAATTGAACATGGAGATGCACATAGTGCAATTGGTGATGTGATAGCAACTATTGGCATAGCGAAATTAATTTCTAAAAAAGCCCCAAATGTTTGGAAAGCAAGCATGTTAACTATGGATAAAAACCAGTCTTTAGAATTAATAAAAAAAGAATTACTTTTTTGCACGAATGAATATTTTTATGGAAAAAGCAGACCATATATTCAAACATTTATTTGCCAGCATCCTCAATATCAATGGCCACTATGTTTTGATTTGAGACATGATCCTTCTCAATATTTGGAAATGCCAGTTAAAGAATTGACTGTAGCAATGAAAAAACAACCAAAATTCATTAGAACTGTTAGACATAATAAACATCCAGTTATTATGAATCCTTCTTATGGAAATCAATTTGAAGAGTACAAACTTATTGGTACAAAAAAATTAGAGGAAAGAGCAAAAATGATAAAAAATAATGAAGCTTTTGCGGCAAAGGTTACTTCAGTAAAACGATCTGAAATTGATGAAAAAGAGCAAACAAAGTCACAAGAAGATTTATATAATGAGGAAAGTATTTATGCTAAATTTACTTCAACAGAAGATAATAAAATAATGCCGGAGTTTCATAGTGCTGATTGGAGCAACAAACTTCAAGTTATCACTAAATTTAAAGATGAGAGATTACAATACTTTGGTAAAAAACTTCTTTACATGGAAAAACCTGAGATTTTAACTAAATCTGATTTTAATTTAATTCATAAAGATATTTCAAAAAAACTTTTAAGCACTAATAATGAAAACTGGAATACAATTCCAAGAACTTATTCAGAAATAGATACTTTAAGAGCTAAATTTGAAAAAGAAAACCAACTAGAAAAACTGAAAATTTTAGATGATATTAACGCATACGTTGAAGATTTAGAAAAATATTATTCATCTGCATAGTTGACAAAAAATGAAAAATACTTAATTAAAGGCTATGGCATTCAAAGATTCTACAGATGAAAATTTTAGCAACCAAATAGGTGGAAATAAACTTTCCTTAATTCAATTTTCAGCCGCATGGTGTGGACCCTGTCAGCAGCTTAAACCGATAGTAGAGAAAATTTCAAATGATATGTCGGATAAAATAGATTGCTATTATCATGACATTGAAAGTCAACCTAATGAGCCAACTAAGTATTCAGTGAGAGGTGTGCCAACCATTCTTTTATTTAAAGAGGGCAAACTTTTAGGAACTAAAGTTGGTGCTTCAAGCGAAAAAGATATGCTTGAATTTATTAAACCTCATATTTAATTTTTATTTAAAATATTCCCACAGTTATAAAGACTACCAAAACAAACAATTAATTTTTTTTCTTTACTACTTATTTTTTTTAATGCTTCCGCGAAATTATTACTTTTTTCTACTTTAAATTTATTTTTGACTGCGACTTTATAAAGTTCATTACTTGAGACTGAGTTGAGCTCATTTTCAATGGGCATCGTAACAACTTTTTTAAACACCCCTTTAAGCTGTTTAATAAATAAATCTGGTTCTTTATTTTTAGTCATAGCCCAAATTCCATATATAGGAATTTTTATATTTTTTAAATATGATGCTAAATTTTGTGCATCAGCAGTAGCATGTGCGCCATCAATCATGATGATTTCATTTTTGTGAAGCTTATTTTTAATTTTCCCTTTATTAAGGTATTGAAATCGACCCTCAAAAGAGAGTAAAGGCAAAGTCTTTTGGATAGTTTTTTTATTTATTTTGAGATCAAGAGCTACTTTTATAGCTAAGCAAACATTTTCAAACATTCCTTTAGAATAAACATTTTTGGTATTAAGTTTTATTTTATATTTTCTATCTTGATAGTAATATCGGCCACCCTTTTTAAAAAGTTTCCAAGTATCAGGATATATAATTTTACTCTTATTGTTTTTTAATTTAGTCTTTATTTTTCTTAAAACATTTGGTGACTGTTTACCTACATAAATATTTGTAAAATCACTAAGAAACCCCACATCCTCTTTTATAACCTCATCCAAAGTTTTTCTTTTTAAAAAATTTAAATGTTGTTTATTTATATTTGTGCAAATTTGAAGTTTCGGGAAGTTATGGATATTGTTAGAGTCCAATCTCCAGAGCGCACCAGTTTCTTGAATATTATAATCAACATTTAATTCTGAAGCATTAATAATGTAAACTAAAGTAAGACATTCAAAAATTGTTAAAGGAATATTTAATTTTTCAATCTGTTTTATAGTTTTTTTAATTTCTTTGAAACTCAAGTACTTATCACCCATGTAAAATCTCTCTCTTATGTCTCTGAGCGAGGGTGAAATATGCGTCGTTACTTTTTGATTGTTTGCCTCGATAAACGATTTTAAAGAAAACAGTGTAGTAAACTTACCAGACTCCCCAACCACTGATATTACATTTTTAAGTTTTTTTTCAGGATTTTCTAACAAGTCTAAAGCTAGTTTGATCCTTTTTAGACCAAAGTTAACAGATTTATTGAAAAGTTTATGATTAGCTAGCTGTTTGTAAAGATTGATCGACTTTGACATTAGACTCTTGTTTAGCTTGAGCTTCTGCCTTTTTCAATAGAACATTTAATAATGTTCCAATAGTTGTATTTAAATATTGTCTTTCAACTATCAGATCTATTCCTCCATGATCCTTGACATATTCAGCCGTCTGAAAATCATCAGGTAGAGTTTCTCTAACTGTATCTTGAATAACCCTTCTTCCAGCAAAACCTATTACACTTTTAGGTTCGCTTATTAATATGTCACCTAACATAGCCCAAGAGGCAGTTACGCCACCAGTTGTTGGATTAGTCAAAACAACAATAAATGGAATATTTTTTTTCTTTAATTCATTAACAGCTAAAGCAGTTCTAGACATTTGCATTAATGCAATAGAACTTTCATGCATACGTTGTCCACCAGAACAACTAAAAAATATATAGGGCATGTTATTTTCGATGGCGCGCTGAGCTCCAGCTATAAAAGCTTCACCAGAAGCTGCACCGAATGATCCACCAATAAATCTAAAATCTTGGGCTCCTGCAACTACATCAATACCTTGAACTTTTCCAGTTGAAATTAAAATTGCATCATCTTGTCCGGTAAGTTTTCTCGCTGCTTTTAAACGATCTGTATATTTTTTCTTATCTTCAAAACTTAACGGATCATCTTTTGGAAGAGGTGTCTCAATAATTTCAAATTCTTTATTATCAAAAAAAGTTTCAAATCTCTCTTTACAATTAAGCTTATGATGCTCTCCACACTTAGGGCAAACTTTTTGGTTGGAATTCATATCCTCAGAATAAATTAGGTTTTTACAACTACATGTAGTCCAAAGATTTGCCTCTACTTTGGAAGATCTTTTTTCGAATAATGATTTAATTTTAGGTTTGATAAATTTTGTTATCCAGTTCATAAAATTTTTCTTTTAAGATTGTACACAACTTTATCTATATTTGTGACAGGATTTTGTCTCATTTTGAGTGAATTTGTTATTATTTTACACAACATACTGCCTATAACTAGCCCATTTGCTGATCTTAGGGAAGAAATAGTTTTATCTGTAATTCCAAATCCAATTACAAGGTTTTTTTTTGGGTTGATTCTTTTTATCTTATTATAGTTCTCAAGAATTTTTCTTGCAGATACTTTTAATTTTCCACCCGTTGTAGAAAGCATAGATATATAATAAATCATTTCATGTGAGTCCCTTATAATTTTTTTCATCCTCTCTTTTGATGTAGTAGGCGACAAAAGTTGAATAAAAGTAATACCTTTTATTTTACATTTATTTGCAAAATTTTTATTTTCAGGATATGGAAGATCCACTATTATAAGACCATCCACACCTGCTTTTTTACAATTATTTAAGAAATTATTTTCTCCACTTTGATAAATAAGATTAAAATAACCCATGAGAATTAATGGTTTATTAGGATTGGCTTTTTTAAATTTTTTTACGATTTGAAAAACATCTTTAAGTTTTATTCCATTTTTTAGAGCTCTGTGTGAGCTTCCTTGTATCTGACCTCCATCAGCAATTGGAGTATTGTGTGGAAATCCACACTCAAGGATATCAGCGTATTTTGAAATTTTATTTAGAATTTTGAGTGAATTATTTTTAGTATTATCACCAGCAACAGTATAAGTAATTAAAGCAGGTCTATTTTCTTTTTTACAATTCTCAAAAGCTATAGAAATTTTCGACTTCATCTAATATATGATCCTAATTTTTGTTTAATAATATCTTTATCTTTCAGACTATCACCACAAGAGTTAACAATAATAATTTCGGAAGATTTTAATTTAGGCGCTAATTTAATTGCTTCAGCAAAAGCATGAGAAGGCTCAAGTGATGGAGAAATATTTTCTAACTTTGAAACTAGCTGGTAAGCTTTAAGAGCTTCTTCATCACTTGCAGAAGTATATTTAGCTCTTTTTGTATCTTTAAGAAAACAGTGTAAACTTGAAATACCTGGATAGTCTAGTCCGGCGGAAATAGACTCTGTTCTACCTATTTGTCCCTCACTATCCTGAATTACATACTGAGCTGATCCATGCAGTATACCAATCTTTGAGCCATTAGTTAATGGGGCAGCATGTAATTTGCCATTCTTCGGGCCTCCAGCTTCAACTCCAATAAACTCTACGTCAGTGTCCATAAATTCATTCCAAAATCCCATAGCAGAACTTCCTCCTCCAACACAATTTAGAAGTTTCATTTTTTTTGGAATTTTCCCAAATTCTTCTTTCACTTGTATCAATAACTCTCTAGAAATTTGAGCAGTACTCCACGCACAGATTTTTACAAAAATGTTTGGACCTACTGTAGATCCAACACACATGTGTGTTGTATCACAATTTGAAACCCAATAACGCATACATTCACTAACGGCATCAACCAATGTTTGACTGCCTGTTGTAACAGGAATTATTTTAGCTCCATTTTTCTTCATAGCCAAAACGTTTGGTTTTTGTCTTTTTAAATCTTTAGCACCCATAAATATTTTACATTTTAATCCAAATTTTTTAGCTGCCATTGAAAGCATTTTTCCTGCATAGCCTGCACCTGTATCTCCAACAATAAATTTTTTTCCTGCTTTTTTTGCAATTAAACAATGAACAGTAGCATTGTAAATTTTATGTGCCCCGCCATTAGCTTCAGAAACAACTTTTGCATATATTTGTGCTCCCCCAAGATAATCTGTCAAATTTTCTAATTTTATCAAAGGTGTAGGAGCACCGACATAGTTCTTGAAATAATAATCTCTTTCTTTGATAAAATTTTTATCTTTTCTTAATTTTGCGAATAATTTTGTGAGGTCATCTATAGGTTTTTTTAATGTTTCTGGTATAAAATTTCCACCAAATTTTCCACCATACATAAAATTCCTATCATGTTGATCTATGAGAGGTACACCTTTTTTAATTTTTAATTTCATTTAAATTTTTGATAAATCTTTTTATTTTTTGATGATCTTTGTATCCTATTTGTGTATCTAATTCCAAACTACTTGATAAATCACAAAATTTCACACCCAATTTAACGAAGTTTTTAATATTTTCATGAGAGATAGACCCCGCGAGGGCATATCTTTCACCTTTAGGTAACTTTGAAATTAAATTTTCTGGAAATTTTATAGATTTCTCCATACCAGGTGTGTCGAATAGAATTATATCAGCATCTTTATATTCCTCATATTTCGCAATATCTGTTTCATCTCTTACTTTTATTGCTTTAATTGTTTTCAGTCCCATAGATTTAATCTCTTTTACTCTTTCGTTTTTTTCTGAACCGTGTAGTTGAATATATTCAAAATTATTTAAAATTATATTTTTAATAAAATCATTTTTTGGATTTACTGTAACGGCAACAAATAAAGAGTCTTTTCTATTATAGTTTTTTAATTTTTGAATTTCATTTAAATTTAAATTTCTAGGAGATTTTTCATAAAATACAAATCCCAAAAAATTTACTTTTAAATCAATACAAAGTTGCACATCTCTGATTGGGTTTAGGCCACAAATCTTTACTTTCATTTTACTTTATTTGTTCAGCAAGTTTAAAAATATTTCTTCTTAAGTTCCCTTTCAGCAAACTCCTTCCCATTACTAAAGAAGTTGCCCCATTTTCAAAAGCTTTTTTTGGAGTCATCACTCTTCTTTGATCTCCTTTGCTGTCGCCATGCAGTCTAATCCCCGGAGTAATTATCTCTTTTTTAAATACTTTCTTTATTGTTTTGATTTCTTGAGGGCTACAAACTATTGCGTCTAATTTTGCTTTATTAGCAAGTCTTGCCTGTTGAAGAACTATTTTTTTTACATCTTTATTAAAACCTATTTCTTTTAAAGATTTATTATTTAAAGACGTAAGAATAGTAACACCAACTATTTTTGATTTTGAAACTTTTTTTACAGCCTTTAAAGCTTCTATACCTGAACTAATATGGATTGTAATATAATCAAAATTTAAATCTTTTATAGATTTTACTGCAGATGCACATGTATTAGGTATATCAGCAAGTTTATAATCTCCAAAGGTAATTTCATTTTTGAATTTTGACAAAAAATTTCTGCCATTTTTAGAATTTAAAAATTCTAAGCCAAACTTGTACCCAAAACTAATACTTGATTTTTTTGTCTCTTTAATAATTTTGCTAACTTTTAAAATACTAGTTGTATCGCAAGCAATAAAAACTTTTGGTTTAATTTTTCTCATTTATTAATCTTTTAAGTTTTTTACTAGCTCTGAATCTTACTTTATTTTTTTCAGGTACATATATCAATTCTGAAGTTTTAGGATTACGGGCATTATATTTTTCCTTTATTTTTTTTATAAAAAACGTACCAAAACCTCTTATTTCAACACTTTGTTTTTTACTTAAAGCTTCATGAATACACTCAGTAAAAATGTCTATTATACTTTCAATTTCAGATTGATTGAGCTTTGTGTTGTTTTGTTTTAGTAGCTTAGTTATCTCTGGTCTTGACAATTATTTATCTTTTTTTCCTTTTTTTCCTATAGCTTTTTCAAAAATACCTTTTAAGGTAGCCCCTGATTTAGTTGCTCCTTCACCAAATTTAGCAATTAATGATTTTTCTTCATCAATTTGAGCTGCTTTAACACTTAATTTTACTCTTCTATTTTTAAAATCAAGTTCTGTAATCTTTGCGTCGAGCGCATTTCCAGATGAGAATACCTCTGGGCGTGCGTCTGCGGCGTCTTTAGCTAAATCTGCTTTTCTAATTGTTACTATTAATTTTTTATCTTTATCAATAGATACTTTTACACCTGTTTTTAGTACCTCGTGTATTCGAGTAGTAATGACGTCTCCTACTTTTTTATTATTGTCTTTAAAGAAATCTAAAGGATCTTTATCAAGTGACCTTTTTGAAAATTTGATTTTATCATCTTTTATTTCCAAAATTTTTACATCTAAAACATCATGTTTTTTAAATTTTTTTAAATCTTCAATATTTTCATCATAAGAGATTTCCTTGTAGTGAAGCATTCCTGAAAGGCCAGAGTCAATTAAGTCTCCAAAAATAGCTTTATCGGTTATATTATTTATTTTGATTTTTACTACTTCACCTTTTTTTTCTCTAATTTTATCCCATGGATTTGGAAGTGTTGCCTTATATGACAATGAAATTCTTTTTGTATCTTTATCGATATTTACGATCTTAAATTTTATTTTTTGTGAAACTGACAAGACTTTGTTTGGTCTTATATTTTTATTTGTCCAGTCTAGTTCAGAATTATGAATTAATCCTTCAATTCCTTCATCTATTCTAACGAAACAACCATATTCCATTATTTTTGTTACCTCACCATCGTAGATTTCTCCAACTTTATATTTTTTTTCAATATTGTCATAAGGATCTTCTGTTAATGCTTTAATTGAAGCGGAAACACGATTTGTTTTTTCGTCAATTTTTGTAATTTTGACTTTTAATTTTTGCCCTATAGTTACTAAATCTGAGGGTTTTTTTACTCTTCCATGGCTTAAGTCTGAAACATGAAGAAGTGCATCAATACCATTAATATCTAAGAATATTCCCCAATCTGTTGTTGCTTTAACAATTGCATTTTCAACTACATCTCCCTCTTTAATATTTTTTAAAGCTTCAGTGATCTCAGCGTTTTTACTTTTTTCAAGCACAGCTCTTCTTGAAACACATACATTTCCCCTATTCTTATCAATTCTAGTTGCAATAACTTTTACGGGAGTATTCATTAAATGATCAACTCTTTTAAGAGGTCTTACATCTATTTGAGAAGACGGCATAAAACAAGGTAAACCGTCTACGGTTGCAATAAATCCACCTTTTACTTTTCCTGTTATGTAACCAGTCATCTCTTCTTGAGTTTCGAATATTTTTTCCATTTTTTTCCAGGCTTTCATCTTTTTAGCCTTGTCTCTAGAAATTACTATTTCTCCTTTGAAGCTCTCAATTCTCTCTAGATAAACATCTATTTGAGATCCAACTTTTAATTTGGAAAGTTCATCGTCATTTTTAAACTCTTCTATTGGTATCATTCCTTCCATTTTAGCTTTACAGTCAACAATAATATAATTGGAAGTTATTTCGGTTACAGTTGCTTTTATTATCTCGTTTTCTTTAAGTTTTCTATTCTCGAAGTCTTTATCTAATAAATTTTGGAATTCTTTGTGTAGTGGATTAGGTTTTTTTAGTTCTTGCTCAGTTGCCATATTTCTTTTTTTTTACTCTTTCTACGTATTTAGACATTTTTACCATCATAGCTTTTTTATCAAGTTTACCGGTGTCGATTTCTATCGAATCTCTATGTTTAAGTAAAGGGGAGTTTTTTCTACTACTATCTAAAATATTTCTTATTCTAAGGGCTTTTTTTACATCTTTAAGCTTTAGGTGCATTTTTTTGTTTTTTAGTTGCTTGTACCTACGTAATGAAGCAATTTTTAAATTACACTTAAAAAAAAATTTTAGATCAGATGTTGGTAAAATATTAGTAGATATATCTCGACCTTCAATACAACAATTTTTGTATTTTTTAGAGAAGTTTATTTGAAATTTTTTCAAAATTTTTCTAACTTCCTTTTTTTTGGCTATAATAGCACTATGCTCTGAGATAGATGGCGTATGGAGACTAATCTTTTCAAGTCTTTGATATCTTAAATTTTTAAATTTTTTTTTTAAAAATTTAATGTCATTTTTTGGCTTAAACTTTAGTATAAGATAGCTAGCGTACCTATACAATAAACCTGAGGATAGAAATTTCAAATTATATTTTTTTGCTATCATTTTTGCACCCGTAGATTTTCCAGTTGCAGCACCGCCATCGCATGAAATTTGGATTGAATTAATATTTTTCATAGTTACCACCTAAGAATTTCATGTTTTTTAAAAAAGAAGGAGAAGAAGTATAAACAGTTTCAAAGTTCTTAATATTTGTTTTTGCTCCAGTCAAAATTCCTAAAATAAATGCGGACATACAAATTCTATGGTCACCTAGTTTTGGAACATTTATTTTCAAATTTTTAGCATCAATCATGCCTTTACCATAAATTTTAATATTATTACTTGAAGCTATACTTTTCACACCAACTTGTTTTAGAATTTTTTGCATTTCTTTTATTCTATTACTCTCCTTGTTTGCCAAATCTTTAATACCTTTAAAATATGATACTCCTTTTGATAATGCCGCAATTACAAAAAGTATAGGGTATTCGTCCGTTGAATTTACATAATACTCTTTTGAAGACAGGATAGGCTTGATGTTGCTACTTTTAATAATAATATCCCCCTGAATTTCAGAATTGTACTTTTTTATATTTTTAAAATAAATATGTGCTCCGTGCTTTTTAAGAAGTTTATAAAATCCAATTCTTGTTTGATTTAAGCCCACATTTTTTATTCTTAGAAAAGATTTCTCTTTCAGAAGGGTTAAAGCTGTAAAAAAAGCTGCAGAGGAAGGATCTCCAGGCACTATAATCTTTATTGGCTTAAGTTGTTTTTTTCCATAAATTTTTATCAATTTTTTTTCGCCATTTTTAACTCGAATAATCTCTTTATTTTGAAGCAACATATTTTCAGTGTGATCTCTGCTCTTTTCCTTCTCTAAAATATTTGTTTCACCATAAGAATTTAATCCAGCTAAAATAACAGCACTCTTTAGTTGTGCCGAAACACCAGCTTTGTAACTAATACCGACTGGCATATTTGAAGAAACTATCCTTAAAGGAAAAGTAAACTTTCCTTTAGGGTAAAAAAATGCACCAAACTCAGACATCAATTCAATCAATTTTTTCATATTCCTTTTATTCAAAGATTCATCACCTTTGACTTTAATTTCAATGTTAGGGGTAGATGATATTAATCCTATTAATAATCTAGACAAGGTTCCAGAGTTACCAAAATTAAGCTCATTGTTCTTTTTAATAATAAAACTTCCAAGACCTTTACCAAAAATTTGATAACTTCCAACATCTTGTTTTTTTATATGTACACCTAATTTTTTTAAACAAATAATTGTTGACTTTACATCGTCAGATTCTAGAACATTCTTTACTGACGAAATGCTTTGACTAATTGATCCAATTAAAAAACTTCTGATAGAAATAGATTTGTCCGAGTCAACTTTGATAGTTTTGCTAAATGAGGAAATTTTTTCATTTAGACGTAAATTAAAACTTTTAGTAGGCATCTATATTAAGAGAATTGTGAACCAAAGTATTGTTCGATGGCCTTTGAAGATCTTAATATTTCTCTTGAAGTACCTTCTGCTATTACTGTGTGTTCGCCTAAAACATAGCTTCTATCAGTAATGTCAAATAAATTTTTCACGTTGTGATCTGTTACTAAGATTGCAGTGCCACTAGATTGTATCTTAAGTATATATTTTTGTATATCTTGTATAACTAAAGGATCTAATGCCGCTAAAGGTTCGTCTAACAAAACAATTTTAGGTTTATTAATCATAACTCTAGCCATCATTAATCTTCTGATCTCCCCTCCAGATAAAACTGACGCGTTCAAAGTTCTCAAGTGCTGTAAATTAAATTCGTCAAGAAGTTTTTCAGTGATTGCTTTTTGATTATCTGGACCCTTTATTGAAACTTGAGCAATACCTAAAATATTATCGTAAACTGACATATCAAAAACACTTCTTTGTTGAGGCAAATAACCTAAACCCTCTTTCGATCTTAAATGAATTGGAACTTGTTCAATTGACTTGTTATTAAGAAATATTTTTCCACCTTCAACATTTTGCTCACCTATGCACATTGAAAATAGTGTGGTCTTTCCACATCCATTCGGGCCAAGAACGCCTACACATTCTCCAGGAAAAACTTTTAAAGAAAGTTTTTTTAAAATTGGTCTCCCATCAAAAGATTTACTAACATCTTTTATCTCAAATATTGGCTTATCCTTTTTAAATTTTAAAATTCGAAATCCTTTTTTCATTTCAATTTTATATTAGCATTTATTTTTTTATCATCAAATGATGCAATATTTAATGTCTGTTTTTTTATATCAAAATAAAGTTTATCTGCAACTATCGTACCTCTACTATCGGTTATTTTTACATTATCAGAAATAGTTAAATAACCTTCCTTGTTAGAATAATTAGCTTTTTGGGCAAAAAGATTACTCCCCTCATATGTTGCTTTAACATTTTGTTTAAAGCTCATATCTAATGTTTTATTGTTATAAGTACCAAAATCAGATCGGACTTTTAGGATAGTATCATCTTTAAAATAAAATAAAGCTTCTACCGATTTCATTTGAACTATTTCTTGATTAGTTTTTTCACTAAAAGCTTCCTTTGATTTTAATATATATCTATTTCCAGCAAGATCTAAACCTGAATACTCAATATTGTAGAAAACATCACTGTCAATGGGTTTTTCTGAAATTTGTTTTTCTATCTTTTTTTGAATTTCTTCAGAAATAATATTTTCATCAGGAATTTTTGATTTATTCGAGTACGTAAAATATAAAATTGATGTTCCAAGCAATAATAAAGTAATTTGAATTATTCTTAATTTTTTTTTTCTCTCAATCATTGTGCACCATTTTGTAAAAGAAAATGAATATGAATTATTCCTTTTAAAATCTTATCCTTTTTTTTATAATCTTTATCAGAAACGACTAACAGGCTGGTAATCTTTTTCTCATTCATGATAGCTAAAGCTTTCGAAGATGGCATGTTTTCATTTACCACTAAAGGACTCTTAGTCATAAATTTGTTTAAATTTGAGTTTTTAGTATAGCTTTTAAGTTCTCTTCTTAAATCACCATCTGTAACTAAACCTCTTATGTATCTATTTTTTAAAATTACAACTATTCCTAATTTTTTTTGATTCATAATTTTTAAAGCATCTTTAAAATTTTTATTATAACCGATAACTGGCATTTTTTTTCCAACTACCATTATATCCTTTGCTAAAAGTAATGAAGTTCCGATATTCCCGCCAGGATGAAATACTTTAAATTTCTCTTTTGAAAATTTTTTTTGATACATTACTGTGGTAGCTAAGCAGTCACCTAAGAGTAAGGTTAAAGAAGTACTAGATGTAGGGACCATTCCAGTTAAATCAGACTCTTTGACTTTTGGTAGATTAATTTTTATGTCACTTGCTTTGAGCAAAATACTATTTGGTTTTGAGGCCACACCAATTACTTTGATCCTATATCTATTGGCATATTTTAGCATATTTGTAAGCTCAGATGTATTACCTGAGTAGGAAAAAATAATTAAAATATCTTTTTTTTCAATTTGACCCATATCTCCATGTAACGCTTGAGCGGGGTCACAAAAAAAACTTGGAATACCAACACTTGAAAAAGTAGCTGAAGTTTTTCTGGCAATTAATCCAGATTTTCCAATACCAGCAAAAATTATTTTTCCCTTACAATTTAGAATGAGGTCAACAGCTTTGACAAATGATTTATTAAAAATTTTTTTTATTTTTTTTAGCTCATTTATTTGAATATCTGCAGACTTTTTTGCAAGAGATATATAGTTTTTTGTTTCCATTTCTTAATGTTCAAAAATATCTTGTTTAAAACCCTTTTGATCTAATTCAACTCTTGTATCAAGAAAAGCTAAACAATTCTGAAATAATTCCATTCTATTTTCTCTCAAAAGCATCTTTTCTAATTCTATTTTAATTTTATGCAAATAAATAACATCGTTAGCTGCGTACTCTAGTTGTTTATCTGAAAGCTCATCAATATCTTTATTCCAATCACTGCTTCCAAACCGTTTATCGATAGACTTATTGCAAAATTCCTGCACTAAATTTTTTAAACCGTGCGAGTCTGTATAGGTTCTTACAATTTTTGAGGCAATTTTTGTATCAAATATATTTTGAATTTTGCATTTTAAAAAATATTCAAGTGCATTTTTATCAAATCTTAAAAAATGTCCAATTTTTAAGATATTTTTATTTTTTAAAACAGAAACTAAATTTGGCGCCTTATAGTTTTTTTTATTTGGTTGTATAATAAAAACGTTTTGTTTTTCATCGCATATTTGAATAAGACTTAACTTGTCTCTTTCAGGTATCTGCAATCCAGTTGCTTCTGTATCTATAGCAATACTATCTTTAAATGAACTGGCTATTTCTGATGTTATGTCCTCTTTAATCTTAGTTATTTTCATATATAACTTTAAATACCATGAAAAATCGAATTTGCACAATTTTAGGTGGTGGTGGATTTATAGGTCGATATCTTGTTCGAAATTTGACCAAGAAAAACTATAGAATTATCCTAACCACTAGAAAAGCCTTTCAAAAGGGGTATTTAAAGACTCAAGCAACACCTGGTGCAATAGAATTATTAGATTGGAATCCAAATAACTTTAAAGACTTAGAAGAGGCAATTTATAATTCTGATGTTGTAATAAATCTAATCGGAATACTTTTTGAAACTAGAAAACAAAAATTTTACAACATCCATGGAAAAATACCCGAAGCTGTAGCAAAAATTTGCTCAAAATCAAATGTAAAAAAGTTTATTCATGTGAGTGCGATTGGCGCAAACGAAAATTCAAAATCTCTATATCAAAAATCAAAACGTCAAGGTGAAATCAATGCATTAAAGAATTTTGATAAAACAATCATAATAAGACCAAGTGTTGTTTGTGGGGCCGAAGATAATTTTACCAATTTATTTTCAAAACTAAGTATGCTCCCAGTAATTCCAATCGTAGGGATTAATTATAAATTTCAACCAATTTTAGTATCAGATGTTGCTGATGCAATAGTAAAAGCAATTGAAATTAAAAACAATGAAGGAAAAATTTATGAGTTAGGCGGGCCAAAACAAATAAGTTTTGGAGAAATGGTAAAATCTATTTTAAATAAAATTAATAAAAAACGTTTTGTAATTGAAATGCCTATGCCAATTGCTAAAATTCAAAGTTCTATAACTGATTTTCTTCCTTTTCCCCCAATATTAACAAGAGATCAGTGCGAAATCTTATCTGAGGCAGATAATATTGTTTCAGACGAGCACCTAAATATAAAAGATCTTAATATAAAACCCGCCGATGTAGAGGAAGAAATGAAAAAATGGTTATGGAGATATAAAGACGGCGGCCAGTTCGCTAAAGCACAATGAAAAGTATAAGTTTATTTAGTGGATATATTTATTTAATTTTAGCAATTATAACAGGTATTGCCACTAACGGTTTTCTTAAAACCACTGAAAGTTTTACTAAGCTCACACCTACAATTTTTTGCATTACAAGTATTGTTGTTTGTATTTTTTGTTTATCCAGAGCAATGACCATAATACCTGTTGGATTTACTTATGCGACTTACGGAGCATTAACGATAACTGCAGTTACATTATTTGGAATATTTAAATACAATCAAACTCCTGATCTTTATGCTACTGTTGGATTAATTTTAATTGTTTCAGGAGTAATACTTTTAAACCTTTTTGGTAAATTAAAGTAAACCCCTGATATTTTTAAATCAGGGGCATTTAATTTCTTTATAAACTAATTATTTAAAGATGCTGTGATAGGTTCTTTATTTTTGTTAGCTCTTTTTTCAGCGATTTTTTTCTCGATACTAGCTATCTTTAGATCAATCTTTGATAGTTTTTTTTGTTTAGTGCTTATCTTATTTTTAAGCTTATCGATTGATTTTAGTATTTTTTTCTTTTTCTTTTCGTTTTTTTTTAACTTTTTTTTCATATTGTTCCTCCAAAAAAGAAAAATCTAAAATAATCTAAAAAATTTTTCAAATTAAATTAAGAAAAATTTTTTAAACTAAAAGTTGAAAAAATTTAGAAAATCCTACGGAACTAATAAATTTATAAATCTGTCTGTTTTTTGGATTTCAAGACTGTTTACGTAACCACAATTTTCACCATCAACCTGTGATAGAACTTTATTGTTTACACCATTTATTTTTAATCTGTTCAATTCTTTTTTAATTACACTTTTTGCAGTAGTTAAGTCACCTTTGGTTAAAATCAACCAAACATAATAAAGTAATTTTATTCTAGTCAGGTCTTTAAATATGTAAGCCACTATCCTGTTTTCAAATATATTGGTATCATTTGTTATAGAATGGGGACCAGCATAGTATTTTGAATTAGTACATAAAATCCAATCAGCCATAATTTTTTCATTATCTACCTCAACCTCCATTTTATTATTTTTTAAAAATAAAAAATGCTGAAAACCTTTTAAAGCGAAAATTACTTTTCCAAGATACTTTTTAATATTAATATTTATGGACTCAACAATTCGAGAGTCAAAACCTACACCAGCCATCAAGAAAAAGTACTTATCATTTATTTTTGCTAATGAAATTTTCTTATGATTATCTGATACGAGGACGTTGTAAATCTCCTCCGCCTTTTTCTTAATTTGAGTTTCTATTTGTAAAATATTTGCAGTGCCAGCAGGTATGTAACCTACTAATTTGTCTTTTAGATTATCACTTTTAAACATTTCATTAATACCAAAACATACGCTCCCGTCACCGCCAGCAAATACTAACCGATCAAATTTTTTATTAGATAATTCTTTAAAAACTTTTCTTGCATGATCTTCGCTTTCGGTTTTAAAAAGATCTACAAGGTGATTTTTTTCTAAAAGATAAATAACCTTATTAATTAATTTAAGTTTTCTACCACCTGCTGCATTAGCATTAAATATAACGGCAAAATTCAATTTTTTATCCATATTTTAACAATTCTGTAACATATTTATGATTCTACTTATACTAGAGATTCGTTTTATAAAAAATATGGAAACAATTCAAACTAAATCTAAAGGAAAGATTTTAAATTACAAAAGCATCTTTATTTCTGACTTGCACCTTGGGCATAGAAAAAGTGCAGCAAACAAATTATTAGAATTTTACAAACATTCAAGGTCAGAGAATTTATATCTTGTTGGTGATATCATTGATGTTTGGGCTTTAAAAACAAAATTTTACTGGCCTCAAGAACATAATGATGTGATTCAAAAAACATTAAGAAAAGCAAGACATGGAACAAAAGTAAAATATATTGTGGGAAATCATGATGATGTCTTCAGAAAATTTTTACCATTACATTTTGGCGATATTGAAGTGGTAAATAGAGCCATACATGTAAGTTCAGATAATAAAAAGTATATTGTTGTTCATGGTGATGCTTGGGATGGAGTGATGAAATATGCTCCATGGTTATCAAAAGTAGGAGCTATCGCTTATAGTTTTTTACTTGAGTTTAATGTTGTTATCAATTTTTTTAGAAGATTATTTAAAAAGGGTAATTGGTCTTTAGCAAAATATTTAAAACACAAAGTAAAGAACGCTGTAAAATATATAGGCGATTATGAAAAAACTTTAGCAACTTATGCTAAAAGAAAAAATGTTGATGGCATAATTTGCGGCCATATTCATCATTCTGCCGATCAAGTCTTAGATGGTGTGAGATATTTAAATTGTGGTGATTGGGTAGAAGGTTCAACTTTCTTGGTAGAACATTTTGATGGTCGCATGGAAGTTATTGACTGGGATAAAATCAGAGGTGACGTTGTTGATTACGAGCCGTATT
Source organism: uncultured Pelagibacteraceae bacterium (assembly GCA_902552345.1). Lineage (GTDB taxonomy): Bacteria > Pseudomonadota > Alphaproteobacteria > Pelagibacterales > Pelagibacteraceae > Pelagilacustribacter. The sequence goes on from CACDGO010000001.1 coordinate 116,483, forward strand.
TAAAAGTAGTAAATAAATAAATGAAAATTTTAATCGTTACTGATGCCTGGTATCCGCAAGTAAACGGTGTTTGTAGAACTTTAAAAAATCTTGGCGATGAATTAAAAAAAATTGGACATCAGGTTGAATATATTGAACCTAATCAATTTTTTACTGTGCCAATGCCAAAATATAATGAAATAAAACTTTCTCTTAATGTTTGGCCTAGAGTAGGTAGATTAATTTCTAAAGCCGATGCTGATATAATTCACATAGCTACAGAAGGCCCGATAGGAATATTTGCAAAAAGATATTGTGTAAAAAATAAGCTTAAGTTTACTACGTCTTACCATACTCAATTTGATAAATATTTGAAGCTATACTATCCTTATTTGCCAATTAAGCTTGCTCAAAAGTTCCTTAAAGATTTTCACTCAAAGGCTGAAAAAATTTTAGTAACAACTCAGTCAATGAAAGATGAACTTCAAGATATTGGTTTTGATAAGGATAAGATGGTTGTTTGGACTAGAGGGGCAAACCACGGGGCATTTCAAAAGCCTAAAAAGATTAATTTAGAGTATAAAAGACCAATTTATCTTTATGTGGGAAGGGTATCTATTGAGAAGAATATAAGAGCATTTCTGGATTTAGAGTTAGAAGGCACGAAACTAGTTGTTGGTAAAGGACCTGATTTAGATAAACTTAAAAAAGAATACCCTGAAGCTATATTTAAAGGAGAGAGAACAAATGGTGAGCTTGCAAGTTACTTTGCTTCTTCTGATGTTTTTGTTTTCCCGAGCAAAACAGATACTTTTGGAATTGTAATTATAGAAGCTTTAAAATGTGGATTGCCAGTAGCTGCTTATCCAGTAGCAGGACCAAAAGATATTTTTAACGGAACAAACATTGGCTCGTTAAACAACGATCTTAAAAAAGCAGCACTTGAAGCTCTTAAGTCAGATAGAAGCGCTTGCATTGAGCATGCAAAAAAATATACCTGGGAAAATTGCGCAAAAATCTTTTTAAATAGTGCGGTATCAATTCGCTAAAAAATATTTCTTTAGTCTATATCTTTAAAGTATAATCAAATCATGGAATTATTATTTTATTCTCTTGCTGGGATAATTGTGATCGTAGTAATTGCAGTATCCAGAAAATCCATTGTAGCAGGCATGGAGGCAAGATCCGATGTTAAGAGAGAGAACAAACCAAGTAATAATGAAGAGGGGATAGAAGACATCACCAATGAAAATATTGAAAAAACTAATGAGCAAGTAAAGATTATTAATCAAATCGATGATCTAATTTTAATTGTAGATAAATTTAAAAATATCAAATTTTTTAATAATAGTGCAAAAAAAAAATTTGGAGAAAATAATTTAAATAAGCACGTGGCTACTTTATTGAGAGTTCCTGATTTACTCCAAAATATTGATTTAGTACTTTTAAAAAAAGAGACAATTACTATGGATTTAGAATTATCCTCTCCCTCATTTCAGTTCTTTAAAGTTCATCTATTCTCTGGACCGACCTCATATGTCGATGATCCTGATTCAGTTGTTTTATTTCTAAAAGATTTAACTGATATTATAAAAGCGCAAAGGTTTAAATCTGATTTTGTAGCTAATGTCAGCCATGAACTTAAAACGCCTTTAGTTTCTATTAAAGGATTTTTAGAAACTATAAGCGGACATGCGAAAGATGATTTAGAAGCACAAAAAAAATTTATACCGATAATGCTTGAGCAAGCTGATAGGATGGAAAGCTTAATTAAAGATTTACTTTCATTAAGTAGAATTGAGTTAGAGGAACATATACAGCCTCAAGATAAAGTAAATTTAAAAGAAGTTTTAAGTAACGTTGAAGATATCCATCAAAAAAATTTAAAATCTTTTGAATTTAAAAATAATATAAAAGATGATTTCTTTATTAAAGGCGATCATGAAAAATTAATAGAAGTTTTTTCAAATATTATTGATAACAGTATAAAATATTCAGAAAAAAATAAAAAGATTGAAATTAATTGTGGGCAAGGTAACGGAAAAGTTATAGGAGACTCTTATACCGTGTCCATTAAAGATAATGGTATTGGAATTCCAACTGAACAACTTCCGAGAATTACTGAAAGATTTTTTAGAGTTGATGCTGCTAAAAGCAAAAAAGTTGGTGGCACTGGACTTGGAATGGCGATCGTGAAGCACATTGTTAATCAGCATAGAGGAGAACTAGAAATAAAAAGTGAAGCTCAAAGTGGCACCGAAATAAAGGTCCATTTTTCAAAATTTTAGCAAATATTACAGTTTTATTAAATTTTGTCTTGAGATAGACGGCAAAATAGTTAAAGTTTTAGTATGACTAGATTAATGAATTATATAAGTCTGGTTTTATTAACTTTAATTTTTACAACTGTTAAAGCAGATGTAAATTTAATAGAGAAAACTTTACGTTCTCAACCTCTTACAGTTTTTGATCTTGGGCTTCTAAGACTGAAAAACGATCTTAAGCAAGCTAAAAACGATTTAGTCTTTGAAGTAGATAGTAAAAATGTATCTACAATTTATACTGAAGCTTTATTTTCAAGACGATACGATGGAATTCAATTAATTGTGTCAGCACCGATGAGCACTCATTTAAATGCGAACTCGTACATGGCGGACTCATTCAAATGTAGAAAAATTTTTGAAAAAGTTAAAAATAATCTTTTAAAAGGACAAAACGAGAGCAATATGATTCACTCACAAGCTGCATCTTATTTAAGCGAAGTATTTACCGCTCCCACACAATGGAATGCTTGGAGATATGACAAAGGATTTACTCAAAAGTTAGTTAACTTTGTACAACTAGAAGTTACATTAAAGCCAACTCAATCCTACGCAGTTAAAAATAAAGTAAGACCTTTTAGTTGCGGAGGGTCTTTAGCCTCTGATTATCAACAAATCGAGATAACTAGAAAGTTCAACTAAAAAGTTATCATTTTAATAAATTTGTAACATATCTGTAATAATTAAGAATCCTCTTAATTTTATGTATCCAATGTTTGTTAATTAATTAATAAATGAAAGGATAAACAATGAAAAAACTATCAATCGCTTTAGCTTCATTAGTTGCAATGTTAGTTGTAACTTCTGCTCAAGCTAGAGATCAGATTAAAATCGTAGGTTCTTCAACTGTATTCCCTTATGCAACAATCGTTGCTGAAAGATTTGGTTCGTCTGGTAAATTTAAAACACCAGTAATCGAGTCAACAGGAACAGGTGGTGGAGCTAAATTATTCTGTGCTGGAGTTGGTACAGAGCACCCAGATATAACAAATGCATCTAGAGCTATGAAGGCTAAAGAGTATGCGCTATGTCAAAAAAATGGTGTTGAAGAAATCGTAGAGATTACAGTTGGTAACGACGGAATAACGTTAGCTTATTCTAAAGATGCTAAACCAGTAAACTTTACAAAAAAACAATTATGGGCAGCATTAGCAAAAGAAGTTGCTAAAGATGGTGCGTTAGTACCAAATCCATATAAAAATTGGAGTGATATCGACCCATCATTACCAAACTACCCTATCAAAGTTATGGTGCCTCCAGGAACATCAGGAACAAGAGATGCTTGGAATTCATTAGTAATGAAAAAAGGTATCGATGATGCTTCTAAAAAAGCTGGCGCTAAATATAAAGCGTTAAGAGAAGATGGTGCGGTAATTGAAGTTGGTGAGAACGACTCACTTATTATTCAAAAATTAGCTGCGGACAAAGAAATGTTCGGTTTCTTTGGTTTCAGTTATTTCTTAGCTGCAAAAGATAAATTGCAAGCTGCAAGCATTGAAGGTGGTCAACCAAGTCTATCTTCGATTCAAGATTACAGTTACGCAGTTGCAAGACCTTTATTCTTCTATGTGAAAAAAGCTCACGTGGGCGTTGTACCTGGCTTACATGAATTCGTAAAAGAGTTCACAAGTAAAAAAGCTATGGGTAATAAAGGTTATTTAACTGATATCGGGCTAGTACCTCTAGATGGCAAGTTATACAAAACATCTAGAACTAACGCTACGAAGTTAGTTAACATGCCTGCTAAGAAGTAGTAGTATCAATTAAACAAAAAGGGGGTATTTTACCCCCTTTTTATCTCTGGAAGCTCAATATGAATTTAATACTTGTAACTTTTATTATTCTCTTAGCTTTCACAAGTTATTATTTCGGTAGAAAAAAAGCTCTAGTTATTCAATCATCACAAAGACTTACGGCATTACCAAAATTTTATGGATATTATTTAGCTGCTTGGTGTGCTGCACCAGCATTAATAATTTTTGCTCTTTGGTCAGTTTTTGAACCATCAATAGTTAAAACATTTATTTTACAAGATTACACTGATCAGAACTTAACTAAAAATGAGCTTCAGCTTATTTACACAAAGGTTAAAGCATTAGCCGCAGGAACTTACACGGGAAATATTACTAATTTTCTAGATGAGTCTGCTAATAAGTACATTCAATTAAAAGGAATAGCTAACAGCGCTAAAGTAGCAATTATTTTAGCAATTTTAATTTTCTCTCTGAGTTTTGCGTATAGATCTGTTCAGAAAAATGATCGAATGAGAGAACCAGTAGAAATTTTTCTTAAATGGGTGTTATTTGTTGCATCATTAGGCGCAGTTTTAGTTACAATCGGAATAGTTTTTTCACTTTTATTCGAAGCGATTAGGTTTTTTCAAGCAGTAAAAATCTTTGACTTTATATTCGGAACTCATTGGTATCCTGCTAAAACTTTTGTAAGAGATGGCCAACCAGATCCTGAATTAATGAAGGATGCTTTCGGAGCTGTGCCTTTATTTGCTGGAACTTTTTTTATTGCTTTTATTGCAATGTGTGTTGCCATCCCCATAGGTTTGCTGAGTGGGATATATCTATCTGAGTATGCTGGAAGAGGCGTAAGAAAATATGCGAAACCTATTATTGAGATTTTAGCTGGTATTCCAACAGTGGTATATGGTTTTTTTGCAGCTTTAACCGTCGGTCCTTTTGTTAAAGAAATTGGTAACGCTATGGGTTTAGAAGTTTCAGCGGAGAGCGCTTTAGCTGCAGGAGCAGTTATGGGAGTAATGATAATTCCTTTTATTTCAAGTCTAAGCGATGACGTTATGACGGCAGTACCTCAAAATTTAAGAGATGGGAGTTACGCAATGGGCGCAACAAAATCTGAAACTGTAAAAAAAGTAATTTTTCCAGCAGCCCTACCTGGTATCGTAGGTTCGATACTTTTAGCAGTATCGAGAGCGGTAGGAGAAACAATGATTGTTGTAATGGCCTCAGGACTAGCGGCTAATCTTACAATGAATCCCCTTGAATCAACTTCAACCATTACAGCGCAAATTGTAGTAATTTTAATTGGAGACCAACAATTTGGAGATCCAAAAACTCAATCAGCTTTTGCATTAGGAATATCTTTATTTATAGTAACTTTACTCTTAAATGTAATCGCTCTTTCAGTTGTTAAAAAATATAGGGAAAAATATGAATAGTTTTAAGAAAAATTTATTAAAAAAAAGATATAACGCTGAAAGAAGATTTCAATGGTATGGCAAAATAGCTATAGGATTAGCTTTAAGCTTTTTAGCAGTTTTTATGTTTCAGATATTTTCAAAAGGTTACTCAGCTTTCCAAAAAACTTGGATAGTAACAGAAGTTCATTATGATAAAGAATTACTTTTAATCGATGCAGAAAGCCCATCAAAAGATGATTTAGAAAATGCAGACTATTATGATGTTGCTTACAAAGCTATGACCTCATTAGATCCTGGACTTCCTGAAGAAGAGGATCGTCAATTGATACAAATGGTTTCGTATAAATATGAGGCAGAGGTTAAAGATCTACTTTTAAAAAATCCAGACTATCTAGGTAAAATAGTGCCCATAAAATTAACAGCTTCTGATGATGTTGATCAAGTTCATAAGGGAAATTATCCAAGAGATATTCCTGAGGAGAATAGAAGAGTAAATGATTACCAGTTGCAGATTTACGATATGCTTAATGAAAGAGGAGATATTTTATTAGAGTTTAACATTAGTTTTTTTACAAGTCCTGATTCAAGAGAGGCAGAACTAGCAGGTATAGCTAGCTCGTTTATGGGAACAGTTTTTAGTATACTAGTATGTTTAGCGTTTTCATTTCCTGTTGCAGTGCTAGCAGCAATTTATCTCGAGGAGTTTGCACCAAAAAATAAATTTACAGATTTTATAGAAGTAAACATTAACAATTTGGCAGCTGTTCCATCGATAGTCTTTGGTTTGCTAGGTCTTGGTGTTTTATTAGCAGTTTTTAATTTACCAAGATCGACACCACTTGTTGGAGGAATTACTTTGTCTCTTATGACATTACCAACAATAATTATTGCTGCAAGAGCTTCTTTAAAAGCTGTTCCCCCAAGTATAAGAGAAGCTGCTTTAGCGATGGGTGCAAGTAATATGCAAACAACCATGCATCATACTGTGCCACTATCAATGCCTGGAACTTTATCTGGAACGATAATTGGCTTGGCTCAAGCTTTAGGGGAAACAGCCCCTTTAATTTTAATAGGAATGGTTGCTTTTGTGAATACAATACCTGGTACGCCAGTTGATCCTGCTGCAAGTTTACCAGTTCAGATATATATATGGTCAGAAAGTGCTGAGAGGGGTTTTGTTGAAAAAGTATCTGCATGTATTATGGTGCTTCTAGCTTTTTTAATTTTAATGAACTTGGCAGCTCAAATCGTTAGACACAAATTTGAAAAGAAATGGAGTTAAATGAGTAAAATAAAAGCGGAAAATGTAAATGTTTATTACGGATCCAAACAGGCATTATTTGACGTCTCTATAGATATAGCAGAAAAAGAAGTTACAGCTTTAATTGGACCATCTGGGTGTGGAAAGTCTACTTTCTTAAGATGCTTGAACAGGATGAACGACGTCATAGAAATTTGTAGAGTTGAAGGCAGTATTAAAATGGACAACCTAGAACTGAATTCAAGAAAGTTAGATGTTGTGAGACTTAGGGAGAACGTTGGTATGGTTTTTCAAAAACCCAATCCATTCCCTAAAACAATTTATGAAAATGTAGCTTATGGTCCTACTATTCACGGTATTGCACAGAGCAAAGAAGAAATGGATCAAATAGTTGAAACAAGTTTGAAAAAAGCTGCCTTGTGGAACGAAGTTAAAGATAGACTTGATGAAATCGGAACTGGTTTATCAGGAGGTCAACAGCAACGACTATGTATTGCTAGAGCTATATCTGTAAGTCCAGAAGTGATTCTTATGGACGAACCATGTTCAGCGCTTGACCCAATAGCAACAGCTCAAATTGAAGAACTTATAGATGATCTTAAAAAAGAGGTCACAATTGTGATAGTTACCCACTCAATGTCACAAGCAGCTAGGGTATCTCAAAAAACAGGTTTCTTTCATTTGGGAAAACTTATAGAATTTGGACCAACAGATAAAATATTTAAAAATCCTGATAATCAGCAAACTCAGGATTATATTACAGGAAGGTTTGGTTAATGAGTGAAAAACCGCACATTGTAAAATCTTACGAAGAGCAACTTCAGTTATTAAAAGATACAATAGTGAAAATGGGAACTGGAGTTGAGAAACAGCTTGAAAACACTATTCAATCTTTAGTTAAAAAAGACATTAGTTTAGCAGAAAAATCTATCAAAGATGACGAATTGACTGATAAGTATGAAATAAATATAGAAGAGCAAGTTGTAAATTTGATTGCCTTAAGGCAACCTATGGCAATAGATTTAAGAGAAACAGTTGTTGCCTTAAAAGTTTCTTCAGACTTAGAGAGAATTGGTGATTTAGCAAAAAACATCTCAAAACGATTAACTAAAATTGGAACTGATTTACCTAATGATATTACTAAAAATTTCGAAATAGCTGGTTTAAAAGCATCAAAACAAGTCAATGCAGTTTTAAATTCGTATTTACATAGAGCTAAAGATACAGCAGAAAATGTTTGGAATTCTGATGAAGAAATAGATCAAATGACTAATTCTAATATGGAAGCTGCAGTAAAGCATTTAGAAAAAAATAAAAACGATATACAAAAAGTAACCCAACTACTTTTCATGCTTAAAAATATTGAGAGGATTGGAGATCATGCAACCAATATTGCAGAGCAAGTTTATTTTCTGATTACAGGAGATTATTTAGAGGGAGACCGACCAAAAGGATAATGAGGGCAAATTTATTCATTGTTGAAGATGAAATGCCCATCGTAACTTTACTTAAATACAATTTAGAAAAAGAGGGTCACAAAGTTGATTATGCAGTCAATGGAGAAGACGCTATTAGAAATATAAAGGAAAAAAATCCTGATTTAATTTTATTAGATTGGATGTTGCCAGATATTTCAGGTGTTGAAGTCTGTAAAAATTTGAAAAGAAGCAATCTTCACAAAAATATCCCAATCATTATGTTAACAGCCAAAGGTGAGGAAGAAGACAAACTTAAAGGATTTGAAACAGGAGCTGATGACTATGTAACTAAGCCATTCAGCCAAAAAGAACTTATTGCAAGAATTAACGCTTTATTAAAGAGATCTAAACCAAGTGTTGCCGCTGATGTTGTACTATTTGAGGATCTTAAAGTAGATAGAGTTCAACGAAGAGTTTATAGAGCAGATAAACAAGTTATAGTCGGCCCAACCGAATTTAAACTAATTGATTTTTTAATAAAGAATCCAAAAAGAGTATATTCGCGTGAGCAACTTCTAAATTCTGTATGGGGAGATGATATTTATGTTGAGGCCAGAACTATAGATGTTCATATCAGAAGACTAAGAAAAGCAATAAATATTGATGGCAAGAAAGATCTTATCAGAACAGTAAGATCTGCTGGCTATTCCTTAGATGTTTGAAGATCTTTTGGCTTTATAAATGATATTAATTTTCCTTTAACTTTTGATAACTTTTCCCAATCATTGAAATTAAAACTTATTTCAGCAACGGCTGCAGTAGGAAATTTTCTTTTTAAATTTTCAAATTGTTCAGAGTTTTCTTTAAGACAGATTCGATTTATGAGTTCACTCATTGAAGGTTCATGATTGATTAAAAGTAAAGTTTTATAATTATCAACTGTTTGTTTTAAGATATGAATAATTTCATCCTCACTAGCATGATAAAGCGCTTTTTTTTTAATAATTTTCTTAAAACTGATTTTTTCTGACAATATATTTAATGTTTGTATTGTCCTTTTAGAGGATGAGCAATAAACTAAATCAAATTTTAATTTCTTTTTAATAAAAAATTCACAAATTAATTTTGCTGAATTTACCCCTCTTTTATTCAATGGCCTGTCATGATCATCTAAATTTGGAAAATCCCAACTAGATTTAGCATGTCTCATCGCATATAATTTAAACATATTTTTAATTTAACATTTAAATATGTCGAAAGCATCATTTTCAGAAAACGCTAATATTAGCAATCAACTCATAAACAGAGAATTATCTTGGCTTCAGTTTAATGATCGTGTTTTAGAAGAATCAAAAGATAAAACAAATCCTCTATTTGAAAGAGTAAAATTTTTATCAATCGCAGGTACAAATTTAGATGAATTTTTTATGGTAAGAGTCGCTGGACTTTTTAATCAAATTAAAGATGGTTTTGACGAATTAAGCGCAGATGGATTAACTGCAGAGGATCAATTGAATAGGGTCGTATTAAAAACTAAAGATCTATTAAAGAAGCAAAACGAAGCATTCCTAGAGTTGAAAAAAGAGCTATCGAAAGAAAAAATTTTCATTCGAAAAATGTCAGAACTAAATAAAAAGGATCTTATGTATCTAAGAGAATATTTTCAGGAAACAATTTATCCTATAATAACACCTACTGCCATTGACCCATCACATCCCTTTCCTTTTATACCAAATAAAGGCCAAGCAATTTTATTAAGAATGACAAGAATTAAAAAAAAAAGAGAACTAAATGCAATTATAGTTATACCAAGAGCACTTCCAAAATTTGTATCGCTAAATAATTCTGAAACAATAAATGAATTTGTCACAATTGATGACGTAATTTGTAAATTTGCTAATGAAATATTTCCAGACCATAATATCGAGGCAAGTTTGCAGTTTAAAATAATTAGAGACAGCGAAATTGAAATAGATGATGAAGCTGCTGATCTTGTGAGATATTTTGAAAAAGCAATTAAGAAAAGAAGAAGGGGAAACGTAGTTAAACTCGAAGTAATCACTAATTCAAACAAAAAACTTTTAAATTTTATTTCAAAAAAATTTAAAATGGATGAAGATCATATTTATGAGGTTGAAGGATTGGTTGGAATACAAGATATAGATGAAATTTGTAAAAAGAAAGATCTAAAGCTGAGATTTAAAAAGTTTAACCCTAGAGAAGTTGAAAGATTGAAGGAATTTGATAATAAATTTTTTTCAGCTATAAGAAGTAAAGATTTTGTTGTACACCACCCTTTTGAAACTTTTGATGTAGTAATTCAATTTTTAGAAGCTGCAGCAAAAGATCCCAAAGTTATCGGTATCAAACAAACTTTGTATCGAACCACACCTGACTCTCCTATCGTAAAAGCACTAAGTAGAGCAGCAGAAAACGGAAAAGTTGTTACAGCCGTAATAGAAATAAAAGCTCGATTTGATGAGGAAGCTAATATTGAATTATCTAGGAAACTAGAGAAAGCTGGCGTTCAAATTGTTTACGGATTCGCAAAATATAAAACGCATGCAAAGGCAAGTTTAGTTTTAAGAAAAGAAGGAGCTAAAACGCGAAGCTATGTTCACTTAGGTACAGGAAACTATCATCCAATTAACGCAAAAATTTATACTGACTTATCACTGTTTAGCTCTAATCAAGACTTGGCCAAAGATGTCGAAAAATTTTTCAATTATGTAACTGGTTATGCAAAACCAAAAAAATTGAATAAAATTTTTATGTCTCCATTAAATAGCAGGAATTTTTTTGAAGAAAAAATTGAAAATGAAATTGTAAATGCAAGTAAAGGAAAACCTGCAGAAATATGGGCAAAAATGAATTCTCTTGTAGACCCTGGAATTATTAAGAAATTTTATGAAGCTTCAAACGCAGGAGTAAAAATAAATTTATCAGTAAGAGGAGTGTGTTGCTTAAGACCTGGAATTAAAGGTCAATCTGAAAATATAAAAGTAAAAAGCCTTATTGGCAGATTTTTAGAACACTCAAGAATTTATTGTTTTGCAAATGGTAGCTCTATGCCCTCTCGAGAGAATCAGGTATATATTTCATCTGCAGATTTAATGCCTAGAAATTTAGATAGAAGAATTGAAATTATAATTCCGATAGAAAACAATACTGTGCATGAGCAAATTTTAGATCAAATTATGTTAGCTAACTTTAAAGATAAATCAGAAACATGGTATTTAGATAGTTTGGGAAACTATCATAAAGAACAAGAAAAAGGCTTTTCCGCACATTCCTATTTCATGAAGAACCCAAGTTTATCAGGTCGTGGTAAGTCAATTTTAAGAGCTAAACCTCAAAATTTAAGATTAGTAAAATGAAACCAGAATTAAAAAATCTTTTTAAATTTCAGTCTAATAAAAAGTCTAAGCAAGCCATAATAGATCTTGGATCAAATTCAGTAAGAATGCTCATATACGATAATTTTAAAATTTCTCCAATCCCAGTCTTTAATGAAAAAGCAGTTTGCAAACTTGGAAAAAATTTAGATAAATCTAAAAAACTAAATCCCGATGGAATTAAAGGTTCTTTAAAAGTTCTAAATAGATTTAAAGAAATTTTAGATATTTCAGACGTTCAAGATTTAGAAATTATTGCAACAGCAGCTTTTAGAGAGGCCACTGATGCAAGTGAATTTTTAAGAGAAATTGAAAAAATATTTAATAAAAAACCACTAGTATTATCTGGCGAGGAAGAAGCAAGAACATCAGCAAATGGTGTAATGGTAGGATTTGATGAAGTAGATGGATTAGTTGCAGATTTAGGAGGTGGAAGTTTAGAACTTGCCAGAGTTTCTAAAAATCAAATTTTTGAAACAACCTCTTTACCTCTTGGAGTATTAAGACTTGAAAATAATCCTATTATAAAAAAAAGAAATTTGGGAAAATATGTTAGAAAACTTTTAAGAGATGAAAAATGGCTTTCTAAAAAGAAATTTAAAAATATTTATTTGGTAGGAGGTACTTGGAGATCATTATTTAAATATCATCTCTTTAAAGAAAAACACCCATTACATATTTTGCACCAATATAAACTCTCAAAAGATGTAGCAGTAAAATACTTAAATAGAATTTCAAAATTTAATAAATCATCTTTGAAATCAATGGAATATATTACTAAATCTAGAACTCCCTATTTACCTTTTAGCTCTATAATACTAAACGAAATAATTGAAGCAGCAAGCCCCTCAAAAGTTATTTGCTCAATCAGTGGACTGAGAGAGGGACACATGAATACAATTATAAACCAAGGAATGAGCGAGGATGAAATTTTCAAATTAAAAACTGACGGTATATCTTTTAAAAAAGGGGACTATGGAAAGAGTTTTGAGAAATATTTTAATTTTATTTCACCATTATTTGAAGACAACGAATATTTTAATCGAAGATTACTAACCTTGGCTTGCATCTTAAGTAAAATGGATTGGGGCCTAGGAGCTTTTCAAAAAGCAGAATTAGTTTTTATGGAAGTGTTAAATACTCCATTACTAAAACTAGAACATAGAGATAGAGTAAAAGTTGCATCAGCAAGTTTTTGGAGACATTGTGGCTTAAAATATAATCCGAATTATCAGTTTTTATCCTTATTAAATAACAACGAAATTTTATCCTCAAAGCAAGTGGGATCTGCTTTAAGATTAGCAGAGTCACTCACTAGCATGTCTTCTTTGTTGTTAGATGAATTTAAAATTTATAAAAGAAATAAGACTATTTTTTTGAAAATACCTAACAATCATAGCGATATTGTCTCAAAACAAGTAACTAAAAGACTTAAAAACCTGGCAAGAGAGATGAATGTCGACTCCAATATCATTTATTCTTGAAAATTAATAAATCTTTAACTTAATTTAAATATTTTTTTAGCATTTATATATTATTAACTGATTATCAGTCTCCCAACTGTGTTGTTAATTAATTAGCCCATCAGCCCAAGGTATCAATATTTCCTTGGGCTGGCCTCCAATTACAAAATAATTTTTCTGATTAAATAGACAGCCAATATTCCACCAAGCATCTCAGCAATGATATAGCTAGGAGTATTTAAGTAATTAATTCCAGTAAATGTGTCTGTAAAAGTTCTTGCGATTGCTACCGCTGGATTTGCAAAAGAAGTTGAAGAGGTAAACCAATACCCCGCTGTTATAAAAGTGGCTACTGATGAAGCGACCGCAAGTTTGCCACTCTTTAAAGATCCAAATATCACAAAAATTAATCCAAAAGTTGCAATGATCTCAGCTGTAAAAATATTTATTCCAGGTCTTATCTTCTGTGAAAGCTGCAACAAAGGAAGATCAAACATAAAATTTGCTAACATTACCCCTAACATGCAACCTAAGATTTGAGCAGAGATATAAGTGATAATTAAATTTTTTTTAATCTTGTTGGTAAAATACATTGCTAAAGTAACGACAGGATTGAAATGTGCGCCGGAGATATCACCGATTGAAGTAATCAGAACAAATAATCCTGCACCTGTAGCTAAAGTATTCGCTATTAACATTACAGCGATATCATCAGTTAGATTTTGAGCCATAATACCTGAACCAACAATAATCATGACTAAAAAACAACTTCCTATAAATTCACCAATAAATATCTTTTTACTTTTCATTTTTTACCCAATGTTTAATTTTTTCATTAATTATATTATAAGTTTCTTCAGCTATTAAATTTATTTTATCTTTATTTTTAGTTTTTTTAATTTTTTCAACAGGGTCCTCGATGTCCCAGTGCGTAATGGTCTTTTTTTTGGGCCATACAGGACAAACTTCTTTATTGGCGTTATTACAAACTGTAATCACGTAATCAATATCAATATCATTTTCTAAAAATTCATCAAAATTTTTCGAATAATACGTGGCTAAATTAAATTTTTTTCCTTCAAGATACTCTTTAATGTAGGGATTGATTTTCCCTGAAGGATTACTTCCAGCGCTAAATGCGATGAATTGATTTCGGAAATTATTGTTTACAATACTTTCCGCTATTATGCTTCTCGCAGAGTTTCCAGTACAAACAAATAATATTGTTTTTATTTTCCTCATAAAAAATGTATTGAAGTGTCCCGAACTTACGGAACCAAAATTTGATAAAAACCAATAATAAATAATGGAATCTGTAACCCAAAATTGGTTAATATTGCTTTATCCTTAGAAATAAAACCTGCAATAGTCCAACCAACAACTCCCGCTCCATGAAACATTATATTTACTGGGTACATATTCAAATTTGTTAATAAAATACCTGTAAGAACTAAAAAAGTACTTAACCATTTAAGGTATTTTTTAATAAACTTCATAATCAATTATATGATTGTAATGTTAAAGTTTTGTTAACCAGACGAGGCTTTAACTTTTTTCTCGATAAATTCTGGTATTTCATCACCAAGATCATCGTCTTTTTGATTTTTAGGTTGAAAGGCATACAAAACATGTAGTTTGCAGTAAGGAAAATCTCCTTCAGGTTTTCTACCACAAAAATAGAACTTCTCCTCATTTGGATGACCTATAGGCCATTTGCAAGTTTCATCTGTAAGTTCTTCTAGAGATTTAGGGTTTTCTGGCTCGAAGTTTTTATCTAATAATATTGATTGAAATTTAGCTTTTCTTGATGTTGGAGCTGGTCCTCTTCTAATCTGCTTATTATCATTGGTTCTAGGCGAATTAGATTGCTTAGAAGGGGCTCTAGCTTCTAAATTTAACCTATGAGCTTTACCAATTACAGCGTTTCTAGTGGTGTCACCTAGTGCTTCGGCGATCTGACTTGCAGTATGCCCTTTAGACCAGAGTTCTTTTAATTTAGCGACTTTTTCTTCTGTCCAACTCATAGTATATAATTACAATATTTAGTAATTTTTAAAAACTTAGGGCATAATATTGGGGTTTAAAACATTAAAACGCATCAAAGCTGTGAGTAGATTTAGTTTTGCACAGTTTTTTTAATAACAGGATATAAGACTATCAATGGTTGAAATTTCGAAAAAATATAAAATTGGAAAAAGAAGATTTGGATTAGTTAATTGGTATGGAACGTGGACTTTATATAAAAAAGAAGTTCTCAGATTCCTAATTGTGTGGATACAAACTATTTTTTCTCCACTAATTTCATCTTTACTATTTTTACTTGTTTTATCTTTAGCTATTGGAGCAGATAGAGGCAATGTGCTCGGAGTGCCTTTTATAACTTTTTTAGCGCCAGGGTTGATTTCTATGCAGGTAATCCAGCAATCTTTTTCTCATTCCTCATCATCTTTTATGATTAAAAAAATTGATGGAACTATAGTAGATTTACTATTCGCACCTTTATCTCCAGGGGAAGTTACCCTTTCGATTGTTCTTTCAGCAGTAACAAGAAGTGTTGTTATCGGAATAGTTTCAATCATTGTGTTTAAATTAATTATTAATATTGACATTAAGAATTATTACACACTCATAGCGTTTACGCTTCTTTCATCGTTTATTCTTGGAAACATAGGAATAATAGCAGGATTATGGGCTGAAAAATTTGATCATATGGCAACAGTCACAAATTTTGTTATAGTTCCTTTATCTTTCTTATCAGGCACATTTTACTCAATAGAAAAACTCCCGGAATTTTTACAAGCTGTAAGTAAAGTAAATCCTTTTTTTTATATGATCGATGGATTTAGATACAGTTTTATTGGTACTGCAGACGGTTCAATTTCTATTGGCTTAGTATATTTATTTGTTTTAAGCGTTGTTAGCTGGCTTGTTTGTTATTTATTGTATAAAAAAGGCTATAAGATAAAATCATGAGTAAAATTTTAAATACTTATAACAGAAAGAAAATCTCTTTTTCCAAGGGAAAAGGAAGTTTCTTATATACAACGAATGGAAAGAAATATTTAGATTTCGTTCAAGGAATCGCTGTTAATTGCTTAGGTCATGCTAATGACTATTTAATAAGATCAATTAACAAACAATCTAAAAAATTATGGCACGTTTCAAACGTTTTCACTATTCCTGAGCAAGAGAGACTAGCAAAGAGATTAGCTCAAAAAACATTTGCTGATTATGTTACTTTTCAAAATTCTGGTGCAGAGGCAACGGAGGCAGCTATAAAATTCGCTAGAAGATATTTTTATTCAAAAGGTCAACCAAGAAAAAATAGAGTTCTTTGTATTAATAATAGTTTCCATGGAAGAACTATCGCAGCTATTTTTGCTAGTAACAGTAAAAAAGCTATTGAAGGTTTTAAACCTAAAGTAGATGGTTTTGATCACTTTAACTTTGGTGATCACAAAGGTTTGGAAAAAGCTATAACTAGCAGAACAGCAGCTATCATGGTCGAGACAATCATGGGAGAAGGGGGCATTAAAGTTATTCCAGATTTCTGTCTCAAAGGTTTAAGAAAACTTTGTAATAAGAAAAAAATCTTACTCATTCTTGATGAGGTACAATGCGGTGTTGGAAGAAGTGGTAAATTTTTTGCTTTTGAATATGCAAAAATCAAACCTGATATTGTTCCAATAGCAAAAGGTATTGGCGGTGGTTTTCCAATAGGTGCAGTTTTAGTTAATAAGAAAGTAGCCTCGGGTATGAAGCCCGGATCACATGGCTCAACATTTGGTGGAAATCCTTTAGCAATGAGTGCCGGAAATGCTGTCATGGATACGATGTTTAAAAAAGGTTTCCTTAACAATGTGAGTAAAAATGGAAAATATTTTATAAATCAACTTAATAAAATAAAAAATAAGTATCCTAAAATTATTAAAGAAGTTAGAGGCAAGGGACTTCTTATTGGACTCTGTCTTCACGTAAATCAAGCGAGATTTATTCAAAAGCTTTTAGATAATAATTTGTTGACAGTAAGAGCTGCTGAAAATGTAGTCAGACTTTTGCCGCCTTTAAATGTAACAAAGAGTGAGATAAACTTGGGTTTAAAAATAATAGAAAAAGTTTGTAAAAAATTTTAAATGAAAAACTTTATAAATATCTCCGACTGTTCTTCAGTTGAACTTAGAGCAATAATTGAAGAAGCAAAAAAGAGAAAGCAAAATAGATTTGGACTAAATAAATCTGCGTCCGATAAAGATAAGCCCTTTGAAGGCAAAACGATGGCTATGATTTTTGAAAAACCATCTACCAGAACAAGAATGTCATTTGACATTGCTGTTAAACAACTAGGAGGATCTTCAATTATTTTGAATCCTGACGGAATACATTATGGAAAGGGAGATGAAACTTTAAAAGATACAGCAAAAGTTTTATCAGAGTATGTTGACATCGTTATGTTGAGAACTTCGTCTCATAAAAATTTAGAAGAGTTTGGAAAACACTTAGATATTCCAATTATCAACGGTTTATCTGATGTTAGTCATCCATGTCAAATTATGTCTGATATTCTTACTTATGAGGAAAGCAATGGTTCTATTGAGGGTAAAACTGTTTCTTGGATAGGAGATGGTAATAATAATATGTCAAATTCTTTGATTGAAGCTGCAGGTAAATTCAATTTTAAACTAAAAATTGGCTGTCCCAAAAAATATTCTCCAAACAAGAGCATATTAAAGCTAGCCAAAAAACAGAAAATAAAGTTAACAATTACGGCTCAACCTATAGAAGCCGCAACAGGAGCGGATTGTGTGATGACAGATAAATGGATCTCAATGAATGACAAAGTAAACAAAGTTTCTAAAAAGAAAACTTTAAAACCTTATCAAGTTAATAAGAGATTAATGGGTAAGGCTAATTCAGATGCTATCTTCATGCATTGTCTTCCAGTTGGAAGAGGAGAAGAAGTTACCGACGAAGTTATAGATGGAAATCAATCTGTTGTTTGGAGACAAGCATTAAACAGAGTTCATGCTCAAAAAAGTATTATCAAATGGTGTCTCGATTAAGGTAAAGGTTTTGGATTATTGCCTTTTGAATTCATATATAAAATAACTGAAGCTCTATCTTTTTCTTTTCTAAGTCCTGCAAAAGCCATTTTAGTACCTTTTATGTAGGCTTGAGGTTTGATTAAATAACTATTCATTTCCTCAAATGACCATTCTTTGGCATAAGCAACCATTGCTTTAGAATACTTATAATCGCTCACTGAACCTGCTGTTCTTCCAATTACATTCCATAAATTTGGCCCTATCATATTTTTTCCACCTGCTGCAATCATATGACAAGCGCTACATTTTTTAAAAACCTTCTCTCCATGAGCTAGGTCACCCATAGCTAGCAAAGCTTTGATATCAACTACCTCTTTTACCTCTGCAGTCGTTTCAGCAGAGTCACTAGTTGAAGCAACTTCCAAACCTTCAACTTTATATGCCGTTTGCTTAGGTTTTTCTACATGAAATAAGATATCAGTAAATTTTCCAATCCCTATTACAATTAAAGCTGTCAAAAGCACCGCTGCAATTATTTTATTTATTTCAAAACTATCCATAATTTTGGTAGATACTAATTAGACGTATAACACGAGTTTTAAAAAAAAAACTTAAAATTACCAAATTTTTTTGCGTCTCTAAGACGCATAATTATGAATAAAATTGTAATAATAATACCCTCTAGATTAAAGGCTCAAAGACTACCCAATAAACCTCTTAAACTTATAAAGAATAAAGAGATGATAATTCATGTCCACGAGGCTGCAAAAAAGGCGGACTCCGGAGAGGTAATTATAGCAACGCCTGATAAGAAAATTATTGATTTGATCGAAAACGTTGGAGGGAAGGCAATCATGACGGCTGAAAATCACGAGACCGGCACGGACAGAGTATTTGAGGTTTTTAAAAAAACTTTAAATAGTAATGCACAAATAATTGTAAATCTTCAAGGCGATATGCCTAATATTCAACCGCTGGATATTAAAAATTTAATTAGTTACATGAATTTAGGTAAATGTGAAATAGGAACTTTAGCGAGTGAGTTAAGTTCAGATACAGAAATTGAAAATCAAAATATAGTAAAGGTTCTAGTAAAAAAAAAACTAGAAATAGGAATGTTTGCTGAAGCTTTAGATTTTGTTAGAATGAAACCCGTAACCGATAATAAAATTTACCATCATATTGGTATTTATGCCTTTACTAACAAAGCATTATTAAGGTATGTAAGTTTAAAAAGGTCAAAACTTGAATTAGAAAGAAAACTTGAACAGTTAAGAGCTATGGAAAATGGGATGAAAATTCATGTTGGATATATTGCTTCATCTCCTTTAAGTGTAGATACTGAACAAGATTTAATTAAAGTAAAAAAAATAATGGAAAACAATGAGTAAAATAACGATTGCTATCCAAGGTGAGCTAGGTGCTTATTCACACATTGCAGCCGAAAATTTGTATAAAGGAGCAGAGATTAAAACCTGTAATACTTTCGAGGAGACTTTTAAACAAGCATATAATGACCCAAACTGTAAGATAGTAATCCCGATAGAAAACTCATTAGCTGGCAGAGTAGCTGATATTCATTATTTACTCCCAAAGTATAAATTACAAATCCATGGTGAACACTTTCAAACTGTAGAACATAATTTGTTATGTAAAAAAGAGGCTAACATGGAAGATATAAAATTTGTAAGAAGTCATGCACAAGCAATTGGACAGTGTCAAAATTTGATTAACAAAAAAAAATTCAAATCAATAATTTCTGCCGATACCGCGGGTTCTGCTAAAGATTTGTCAGAAGGAAAAGATAAATCGATAGCAGCTATTGCTTCTGAACTCTCAGCAAAAATTTATAATTTAAAAATACTAGAAAAAAATATAGAAGATGAAAAAGGAAATATGACTAGATTTTTAGTAATGGGAAAAAACATTGAACAACCTGAATTTCAAAGTAAAAAAGATTTCATTACAAGTTGTATATTTAGAGTAAAAAGTGAACCATCAGCCTTGTATAAATGTTTAGGTGGTTTTGCGACTAATCAAGTAAATCTAACTAAACTTGAGAGCTTTTCTGTAAAAAATACATTTGATCAAGCAAATTTTTATCTTGATCTAGAGGGTCATCTGGAACAACCTGGAGTGAAAAAAGCACTTGAGGAACTTGGATTTCATACTGAAACTCTAGATATTTTGGGAGTTTATGAGGCTTCTTCATATAGAAAAAAATAGTCCACAAAATTTGATTCTACCCTTGTAGTATTTAAATTGATCTTGATATAATCATATTGAGGTTGGCATCAGGTGGATGTTTCATAAACCCGGTCAGGTCTGAAAAGAAGCAGCCGTAGTGAAAATTTTTCAGGTTGTTGCCTGCCTCTTTAAAAAATGACTAATAAAGTTCTAGCACTTAAATATAGACCTCAAGAGTTCAAAGACTTGATAGGTCAAGAAATAATGGCTCAAACTATTACTAATGCAATTTATCTTGGCAAAACTCCTAATGCTTATTTGTTAACAGGAATAAGAGGTGTAGGAAAAACAACCACAGCTCGTTTAATTGCAAAAGCTTTGAACTGTAAGAAAAACGATGATCCTAAAATAAAATGTTCGGCCGAAGAATTTTGCCCCACTTGCAAAGAAATTATAAATTCAAATCATATTGATATTTTAGAGATGGATGCTGCATCTAAAACTGGAATAGATGATGTAAGGGAGTTAATTGAAAATTCAAAGTACAGCCCAACAAGCGCCAAATTTAAAATATTTATAATTGATGAAGTACACATGCTGTCAAAACAAGCATTTAACGGCTTACTTAAAACTTTAGAAGAGCCGCCACCAAGTTTAAAATTCATATTAGCAACCACAGAGGTTAGAAAAATACCTGTAACTATTTTATCAAGATGCCAAAGATTTGATCTTAAAAGAGTTAGTGTAGATCAACTTTGTGAGCACCTTAAAAAGATAGCAGATAAAGAGAAAGGAAAAATATCTGAAGATGCAATTAAACTTATCGCAAGAACTTCAGAAGGATCTGTTCGTGATTCTATATCATTACTTGATAGAGCTTTAATTTCTCAATCTATTAATGAAAATAAAAAAATAGAAGAACCTGATGTCAGGGTGATGTTAGGACTAGCAGATAAAAGCAAAGTTATCATACTATTTAAAGAAGTTTTGAGCGGCAATGAAAAGAATGCATCTAATATACTAAATGAATTGATAAACGACGGCTTGGATGCAAAGAACTTTTTAAATGATATTCTAGAAGTACTTTACTTGTTCAGCAGAAGAATAAGCCTTGGACCGATTGAAAAAGATATGTCAGTGTCAGAAGCTGAAGTTCAAATGATTGATCAATATTCTAAAAATATCGACATGCAAGATATAGGCTTATTTTGGCAACTTACCATTAAGACCATCGATGACTTAAGAATAGTTGGAAATGAAAATCTAACTTTAGAAATGTATATTATGCAACTAGTACATTTAAAAGATATAGATATAAAAAAAAAAGTTACGAATTTGGAAAAGGAAAGTAGCCAAATATCAAATGACACTTTAATAGGAAAAAAAATTGATGATCAAACAGTAGATAATTTTCCTAACCGAATAAAAAACCAATTAAAAAATATTAACCAAATAAAAACAAGTCCTATTAAAAAGTTGCCCAAAGATAATCAAAACACAAAAATTGAAATTACAAGTTTTCAAGATTTAATTAATTTAACTAATAAAGAAAAAGAGATAGAACTCAAATATGATCTTGAGAGAAATGTAAAATTAGTTAGTTTTAATAGAGGTAAAATTGATATTAGTTTTAATGAGAAACTAAATAAAAATTTTATAAAAAATCTTACAGAAAAACTATTGTCATGGACAGGTGAAAGATGGATTATATCTTTGAGCAAAAATATTGAAGCAAAAAGTATTTATGAAAAAAATTTAGAAGATAAAAATATTATAATTAAAAAATTTAATAAAAGTAAAGTAGCACAGGATATACAAAAAGCTTTTCCTGATGCAAAATTAGTTGACTTAACCGAAGATGAATAAATGACAAATTTTTCTGACATGCTTTCAAAAGCAAAAGCGATGCAAGAGAAAATGAAAGATGCGCAAGAGCAAATTAAAAAAATTGAAGTCGAGGGCGAAGCTGGAGGAAATCTAGTGAAAGTTATATTATCAGGAGATTATGAGTTAAAGTCTATTACTATTAGTGATGCTGCAAAAAAAGAAAGTCAGGAAATAATTAATGATTTAATAATTGCAGCTTACAATAATGCAAAAGAGAACTTAAAAAAGAAATCTGCTGAAGAGCTATCTAAAGTGACAGGTGGACTTAATTTACCTTTAGATTTTAAACTTCCTTTTTGATGGATAATGAAATTCCAGAAATAAATGAATTAATTAAGCAATTTTCAAAATTGCCAGGCTTAGGACCAAAATCAGCAAAAAGAATAATACTTAAGTTGATTAATAATAAAGATAATATGGTAAAACCTTTGGCTAAATCACTAGCTGAGGTTTATAAAAAAGTAGTTAGGTGTGTAGATTGTGGAAATTTAAAAATAATCGATAAAGTATGTATTTGCTCTTCCGATAATTCTTATGACAAGATATGTGTCGTAGAAAATTTAGCTGATATGTGGGTTATTGAATCTGCAAATATTTACAAAGGTCATTATCATATTTTAGGGGGAACACTAAACTCAAATGAAAATTATGAGAAAAAAAATCTCCTCATAGAGTCTCTTGTTAAGAGAATTAAGAAAAACAATTTGAAAGAAGTGATTATTGCTACAAGTGCTACGGTTGAAGGTCAAACAACCGCTCATTATATAGAAGATACAATAAAAAATGATAAGCTTAGAATCACAAAGTTGGCACAAGGTCTACCTGTGGGTGGAGAAATTGAACAATTAGATGATGGAACTTTATTTTCAGCTTTTAAAAATAGAGTTCCAGTTACAGGAAGTTAATTACCTGCTTTTTTTTCTAATCTTTTTTGATGAAGCAAAGGTTCTGTATATCCAGATGGCTGCGTACGACCTTTAAATACAAGATCGCATGCGGCTGAGAAAGCCACAGATTTATCAAAGTTGTCCGACATTTTTTGATAAGCTGGGTCATCTTTATTTTGTTCATCAACAATTTTAGCCATTTTTTTCATCACTTCCATAACTTGATTTTCTTTACAAACTCCATGATGTAACCAATTTGCAATATGTTGAGATGAAATTCTTAGTGTTGCTCTATCTTCCATAAGGCCAACGTTGTTTATATCTGGAACTTTTGAACAACCTACACCTTGATTAATCCATCTTACAACATATCCTAAAATTCCTTGTGCATTATTTTCTAATTCACGGTTTATATCATCCATTGCCCAATTAGGTCTATCTGCTGTAGGTATTTCTAAAATATCATCAAGCTTAGCTTTAGATCTAGTTTTGATTTTATTTTGTTCATCAAAAACATTTACTTTATGATAGTGCAATGAATGCAAAGTAGCTGCTGTAGGTGAAGGAACCCAAGCACAATTAGCACCAGATTTTGGGTGACCTATCTTTTGATCCATCATATTTGCCATCTTGTCTGGCATAGCCCACATTCCTTTTCCAATTTGAGCTTTACCTGAAAAACCACAACTTAGCCCAATATCTACATTCCAGTTTTCATAGCTACCAAGCCAAGTAGATTTTTTCATATCTCCTTTAAAGATCATTGGTCCAGCTTCAAAAGAAGTGTGCATCTCATCCCCAGTCCGATCTAAAAAACCTGTATTAATAAAGACTATCCTATTTTTTACTTGTCTAATACATTCCTTTAGGTTTACCGTTGTTCTTCTTTCCTCGTCCATAATTCCAACTTTAATTGAATATTTTTTAATACCTAAAGCTTCCTCAACTTTTCCAAATAGTGTATTAGTAAAAGCTACTTCCTCTGGCCCATGCATTTTTGGTTTTACTATGTAAACTGATCCAGTCCTAGAGTTTTTCTTGTTTTTAAAGTCATAAAAAGCACACAGCACAATTATGAATGCATCCATAATTCCTTCCGGAATTTCTGAGCCATCTTTAAGTATGATCGCAGAGTTAGTCATTAAATGACCTACATTTCTATTTAACAATAAAGCTCTACCATGAAGATTTATTTTATTACCATCTTTTGATATATAAGTTCTATCAGGGTTTAATTTTCTAATAATTTTTTTTCCATTTTTTTCAAATTTGGCTGTTAAATCACCTTTCATTAAACCTAGCCAGTTACGATAACATTTAATTTTATCTTCAGCATCAACTGCAGCAACAGAATCTTCATTATCAGTTATAGTTGAAAGAGCTGACTCAACAATAAAGTCTGAGATTGATACTTTATCTATTTTTCCAATGAAATGATTTGGATCAATTAAAATATCAATATGAAGATTATTATTTTTTAATAAAATTGAAGTTAGTTTTTCTTTCTCACCATTAAATCCTATAAACTGATTTTTATTTTTTAAATATATTTCTTTTTTATCTAAAAGAAAAACTATGTTATTATTTCTAACTTTTAATTCAGAAATGTCATTCCAACTCCCATTTTCAAGCGGAACAGTTTCATCTAAAAATTTTCTTACATAAGCAATAACTTTTCGTGCTTTTTTTTCGTCAAAACCATTAGCTTTGTCACCAGAAATTACATCAGTTCCATATAAAGCATCATATAAACTTCCCCATCTTGCGTTCGCTGCATTTAGAGCGTATCTTGCATTATCAATTGGTACAACAAGTTGAGGGCCAGCAATGGTCGCTATTTCATCATCTACATTTGTAGTTTCAATGTTAAAATTATCTTTCTCCTTAACAATATATGAAATAGATTTTAAAAATTCTAAATATTCTTTCTTATTTAATTCTTTTCCTTTGTTTTTTTTGTGCCATTCATCTATTTTTTTTTGAATTTCCTCTCTTTTTTGAATTAACTTTTTATTTACAGGTGCAAGTTCATGAACTATTTTTTCAAAATTAGTCCAAAATTCCTCTGACTCAATTTTTGTACCGGGAATTATTTCATTATTTACAAAATCAAATAATTTTGAATTGATTTGAAGCTCATTTTTTTTAATATAACTCATATGCACCAACCCTACTGCCCCATCTGTATTGGCACCTGAGAGATTTACTCCTTCGGTGAGACACAAGTCTCTTTCCAGAATTCATTTTTTTGCGGTCCTTTTGCCTGAGAGTTTCCTGGGCGGTTGCTCCTTCGGCGCTATAATTAAATAGTCTCTCCCGATCTGAAATATCTTCTAACACAAACAATTTAATGTCAAATATTAATTGCATTTTGTGCTAAAGTGACAATATATTGTCTTAATTCGATTCTATTAAAAATAGAAAAAGTTACACTTATGAAAAACTATTTAGAATTTGAAAAAGAAATAAAAGCTTTAGAACAGGAAGTCGATGGTTTGAAAAGCCCATTTGGTTCTGAAGGAATAACTGAAGTTGATACAGATAAAATTAAAAATACTCAATTACAAATCAATCAAAAGCTAGAGGAAATTTATTCTAATCTCAATAGTTGGCAACGAACACAAGTTGCAAGACACGAAGACCGCCCTAAAGCTAATTTTTATATAAGAAAAATATTTTCTAAATTCACTCTTTTATCGGGAGATAGATACTTTGGAGACGATAAATCTGTAATCGCAGGATTTGGCTTAATAGACAATAAATCAGTATTAATTATTGGGCAAGAAAAAGGTGAAGATTTAAATAGTAGAATAGAACGAAATTTTGGAATGATGCGTCCGGAGGGATATAGAAAATGTGTAAGGCTTATGAAACTAGCAGATAGATTTCAAATTCCAGTAATAAGTTTTATTGATACACCAGGTGCATACCCTGGACTTGGAGCTGAACAAAGAGGTCAAGCTTCTGCTATTGCAAATTCAATTGAATGCTGCATGTCTCTTACAGTGCCAAATATTTCAATAATAATTGGTGAGGGAGGCTCAGGAGGAGCGATAGCTCTGGCCTCTTCAAATAAAGTTATAATGTTGGAAAACTCAATTTATTCGGTTATTTCTCCGGAAGGGTGTGCTTCGATATTATGGCGTGACCCGACTAAATCTTTGCAAGCTGCAGAAGCTATGAAACTAACAGCAAAAGATTTGTTAAACTTAAAAATAATTGACGAGGTTATAGCAGAACCACTTGGGGGAGCTCATAGGGATCCAGATACTATTGCGTTAGATATTAAACTTTCAATAATAAAAAATTTAAAAAATTTTGAAAATTATACAAAGGATGAAATTTACGATCATAGAAAAACAAAATTTCTTCAAATTGGAAGAGATCAAGGTTTCAATAAATCTTCGAATTTAGGTGAAGGAAGCCTATCCTATAAACTAAATGACGTAACGAGGCTTAAACAACATATATATAGAAATAGATATGTCTACTTTGGGCTAGGACTTTTGTCGACAGTCGCACTAATAGCCCTTATATCTTAGTATTTCTCAAAAAATAATAGCGTCAAATAGCATTTTTCTTCTATTGACTTTTATGGTGCAAGTCTATTTAAGATGACCAAGACTAATCTATGATTAGTTAAAGTAAATAATAATAAGGAAAAAAGTAAATATGAGTACACTAAAAGGTAAAGTTAAGTGGTTCAATGGTACTAAAGGATATGGTTTCATTGAAAGAGAAGACAAAGAAAAAGACGTGTTCGTCCATTCTTCTGCGGTAAGAGAAGCTGGTTTAAAATATTTAAACGAGGGTGATGAGTTAACGTTTGAAGTGGAGAGCACAGAAAAAGGTCCTTCAGCAGTAAAACTGCAGAAAACATCTTAATCTAAATTTCCAAAATCACTGATTATCGGGACATTAAATTAGTCTTTACTATTTTCATTGTCCCGCTAATTTCATCTTGAAAAAGTCACAATTATTTTCTAAGTATAGAATAATGATTATAAAAATGAGAGTTTTTTCTACCTTAAAATCGCATTCGCACAGAATGCACGCTAGGCTATTGCTTAGCTTATAATCAAAAATATATAAATTTAATTCAAATTAAGATAAAAATAATAGGGATGCAGCAGTAGCTCAGTTGGTTAGAGCACTAGTTTGTGGAACTAGGGGTCGGTGGTTCGAATCCACCCTGCTGTACCAGAAAATGACAAAAGAAAAAAATAACAAACCTTCTAAGGAACTTCCGTTAGGTTTTGTGGATAGACAAGAAAAAGAATTACTCGTAAGAGATTTTATAATTTCTAATATTAAAGAAGTTATGACCAGGTATGGTTTTCAATATCTTGAAACACCAAGTTTTGAGTATTCAGACAGTATTGGAAAATTTTTACCAGATAAGGAAAGACCAGATGAGGGCGTTTTTTCATTCAAAGATGAAAACAAATGGCTGTCTTTAAGATATGATCTTACAGCACCGTTAGCTAGGTATGTAGCAAAAAATTATTTGGAAATTCCTAAACCATTTAAAAGATATCAATTAGGCTCCGTTTGGAGAAATGAAAAGCCTGGACCCGGCAGGTTTAGAGAATTTTTACAATTTGATGCTGATTTTGTTGGGACAAAAAGTTTACAAGCAGATGCTGAGTTATGTGTCATGATTTCAGAAATTCTTGAAAAGTGCGGTCTGAAGAAATCAGAATATGTAATTAAAATCTCATCAAGAAAAATCACTGAAGAACTGTTTAAAAAGATAAATATAAAAGATAATGAGCAAAAACTCATTACTTTAAGAGCTTTAGATAAAATTGATAGACTTGGTTGGAATGGAGTAAAAGAATTATTAGGTGAGGGAAGAAAAGATAAATCAGGTGATTTTACTAAAGGTGCAAACTTAAAAACTGAAGATATTAAAAGTATAGAAAAAGCACTTAAGAAAAATTCACCAGAAACAGATGATTTAGTTGAGATATTGAAGATTTTTAATGATTACAATTTTAATAATTTTGAATTCGATCCATCAGTTATTCGAGGACTAGAATATTACACTGGAGCAATTTTTGAGGTGAATTTAAAATTTGACGTAACAAACAATAAAGGACAAGTCATTCAATTTGGATCAATAGGAGGCGGTGGAAGATATGATAATTTAGTGAATAATTTTGGTAATTATGATGCTCCCGCTACAGGAATATCAATAGGCCTAGATCGTTTAGTTTATGCTTTAATGCAAAAAAAAAATTTTGAAATAAGAAAAACCAAACCAGTAGTGATTTGTGTTTTCGATAAAAATTCAATGAAAGATTACATAAGCGTTCAAACAATATTGAGAAAGGCAGGTGTTAGTACCGAAATTTATCCTGGAGAAAGTAAACTGAAAAAACAAATGGAGTACGCAAACAAAATAAAATCTCCAGCAGTTATCTTATATGGTGAGAATGAAATTAAATTAGGAATGCCAACTTTGAGGAACCTAAGTTCAGGTGAAGAAAAATCAATTGAAATTAAAGAATTAGTCAATGAAATCAAAAAAATTATCTGAAATAATAATTAAAACTTTTAAGACTAGTGGTTTTGTATTATCAGAACCCGACGTTCTTTTAGACTCAGATTATATCATTGAAAGGTCTGGAGAAAAATTTAGAAGTTCAATGCTTACTTTTGATAGAGAAGATGGTAAAACGATGTGCCTAAGACCTGACTTAACAGTTGCATCTTGTATAAGTTTTTTACAAAAAAAATCTTCCTCAAAAATTTACTACTCTGGTCAAGCATATAGAAGATCGGGTGGCAAAGGTACAAACTTTATTAATGATCAATTAGGTATAGAAATTTTAGGATCAAAAAATCAAATGCAAGACGATTTTAAAGTAATAGGTACAATTTTAAATTCAGTAAAAAAGATAAAAAGAAAAAAAATTCAAATTAAAGTAGGAGATATAAGTTTATTTAAAAGTTTAATAAATGCTTTAGATATACCTGAAAGATGGAAGTTAAGACTGATAAGGCACTTCTGGAGACCAGATTATTTTGAAGAACTTTTAAAAAGATTAGAGAAAAATACTGATATAGATGCAGTTACTTTTGATGCAGACAAAAAAAGATTCTACGAAATGAAAAAAAGTGATCAAGATAAAGTGATCGCCGGAAGATCTATATCAGAAATATTGAAAAGATTTGACAAAAAGATTAAAGACCCAAGATCTTTTGCTGATGGAAAAAAAATTGTTAAAATTATCAAAACTTTTTTAAAAATAAATTGTAAACTTTCAAAGCTAGATAATGAACTATTAAATTTCCTAAAAAAGAACAAACTTAAAGAAAATATATTTAAAAATTTTAAATCTATTCAAAACTTAAAAAAACTTAATCAAGATATAAATTTTGTTGCAAATTTCGGTAGAGAAGTCGAGTATTATACTGGAATTGTGTTTGAAGTATTCTCAGAAAAGAAAGAAATTGCTAGGGGAGGCCGCTACGATGATTTACTTAAAAGCCTTGGAGCAAAAAAAAATATACCGGCTGTTGGTGCTGCAATTAACCTAAAAAATATATGAAAGATATGATTACTATAGGTTTGCCTGGTAAAGGTCGATTAAAAGAAAAATCAATATCATTTTTTAATGATAATGGGTTAAAAATTATACAAAGTGAAAAAGAGAGAAATTATTTTGGCACTATCGAAAATAAAACCAACGTTAAA
Organism: uncultured Pelagibacteraceae bacterium; assembly: GCA_902552345.1. GTDB lineage: Bacteria > Pseudomonadota > Alphaproteobacteria > Pelagibacterales > Pelagibacteraceae > Pelagilacustribacter. The sequence continues at coordinate 146,198 of CACDGO010000001.1, forward strand.
ATTATATTTCTACACGCTAAAGAAATTATTCAAAGATTAGGAGATGGTACGCTAGATATTGGTGTATCTGGTCTAGATCTTTTAAAAGAATCAGAAAAAAATTTACAAAGTAAAATTGATATCCAAAAAAAACTTGATTATGGAAACGCGAACCTAGTTATTGCTGTGCCAGATGATTGGATAGATGTGCAGACAATTGCTGATCTTGAAGAGGTATCATTTGACATTAGATCTAAAAGAAACTTTAGATTGAGAGTAGCGACTAAATATCCAAATTTAACAAATGATTTTTTAATATCCAAAGGAGTTACTCAATATAAATTGATACCTAGTCTCGGTGCCACAGAAACATATCCTTTTATAGGCTCTTCAGAAATTATTACTGATATCACATCTACAGGAAAAACTTTGGCTGATAACAATTTAAGAGTTCTTAAAGATGGATTGATACTTAGTTCTAGAGCATGTTTGTTTATTGCAAAAAAAAAGGCTGCAAAATTGCAGCCTTTTTTAAAATCTTTGGTTAGGTGAAATTACATTCCCATTCCACCCATGCCGCCCATTCCACCCATGCCGCCACCCATAGGAGGCATTGCCGGACTAGAGTCTTTTTCTTCAGGTTTATCTGCAACCATTGCTTCTGTTGTAATTAATAGTCCAGCTATTGAAGCAGCATCTTGTAATGCTGATCGTACAACTTTAGTAGGATCAATAATTCCTTTAGCAAACATATCTACGTAATCTTCATTCTGCGCATCGTAACCTTGAGAAGCTTTCTTACCCTCTAAAAGTTTACCTACAACAACAGAACCGTCAACACCTGCGTTAGCAGTAATTTGTCTGATTGGAGCTTGAAGAGCTTTTTTTACAATTTCAACGCCAGCTTTTTGGTCATCGCCTTTTACTTTAACACTATCTAAATCTTGTGCAGCGTAAAGTAATGCACAACCACCACCGATTACTACTCCTTCTTCAACGGCAGCTCTAGTTGCATTAAGAGCGTCTTCAACTCTATCTTTTCTTTCTTTCACTTCAACTTCTGTAGCACCGCCAACTTTAATTACAGCAACACCACCTGCAAGTTTAGCTAATCTTTCTTGAAGTTTCTCTTTATCATAATCAGAAGTTGTTTCATTGATTTCAGATCTAATTTGATTACATCTTGCTTCAATATCGGATTTTTTACCTTCACCAGCTACAATTGTGCTGTTCTCTTTATCAATTTTTACTTTTTTACAAGAACCCAGATCACCAATTTTTACATTCTCTAATTTAATTCCAAGATCTTCTGAGATAACTTGTCCACCAGTTAAAATAGCAATATCTTCTAACATTGCTTTTCTTCTATCACCAAAACCTGGAGCTTTGACAGCTACGACTTTAAGACCACCTCTTAATTTGTTTACTACTAAAGTTGCCAAAGCTTCTCCTTCAACATCTTCAGAAATTATCATTAATGGTCTGTTAGCTTGTACTACCGACTCAAGCAAAGGCACCATAGGTTGTAGGTTAGTTAGTTTTTTCTCAACTAAAAGCACTAAGGGATTTTCAAGTTCTGTTGTCATTTTTTCCGTGTTTGTAACAAAGTATGGTGAGAGATATCCTCTATCAAATTGCATACCTTCTACAACATCTAACTCAGTTTCAACTCCTTTTGCCTCCTCAACTGTTATTACACCCTCATTTCCAACTTTTTGCATTGCTTTAGAAATCATATCACCAATTGATTTTTCACCATTTGCAGAAATTGTGCCAACTTGAGCAACTTCTTCATTTGCTTTAACTTTTTTGGAAGATGTTTTTAATTTATCGATTACTTGTTCTACTGCTTTGTCAATACCACGTTTGATATCCATCGGATTCATTCCAGCTGTAACATATTTAAGTCCTTCATTTACAATAGCTTGAGTTAGAATGGTAGCGGTGGTAGTTCCATCGCCAGCATTATCATTGGTTTTACTCGCAACTTCTTTGACCATTTGAGCGCCCATATTTTCAAACTTATCTTCAAGTTCAATTTCTTTTGCTACTGAAACACCATCTTTCGTAGTTCTAGGAGCACCGTAAGATTTGTCCATCACAACATTACGTCCTTTTGGACCTAGTGTTACTTTCACAGCATTAGCTAGAGTATTAACTCCTGTAAGCATTTTTGATCTAGCTTCTGTATCAAATTTAATTATTTTTGCCATTTTCTTCTCCTATAAGTGTTATTTTTTACTTTTTGAAATACCCATTATGTCTGTCTCTTTCATAATACTGTATTCTTTACCGTCAATTTTGACTTCAGTTCCAGACCATTTTCCGAAAAGAACTGTATCTCCAACTTTTACGTCCATTGCAGAAACTTTACCGTCTTCGTTTTTGGCACCTGGACCAACAGCTACAACTTCGCCTTCTTGAGGTTTTTCTTTAGCAGTATCCGGTATGATAATTCCACCAGCAGTTTTTTCCTCACTGTCTAGCACTTTAATAAGCACACGATCGTGCAGAGGTCTAAATTTCATATATATTTTCTCCTATAAATTTTACGTAATGTTGATATGGTATGTTTTAACCAAATTTCAAGAGGCAAAAATCATTAAAAAACCATTAAATACTGTATTAATAAGTATTAAAAGGAGAAAAAAGTACATTGAAAGAACTAAATCACCTGGCAGACATATTCGAGAACTACGACACTTTTATTATAGACTTATGGGGGGTAATGCATAATGGTGTTACTCTAAATCCTAAAGCTATAGAAGCAGTAGACAATCTCAAAAAAAATTTGAAAAAAATAGTATTTTTATCAAACGCACCAAGGCCAAGTTCTAAAGTAATTAATTTTTTGATTAAAATGAAAATGGACAAAAAATATCTAGAGCATGTGATGACCTCAGGTGAGGCAGCAATGCATGCTATAAACCAAAAAAAATTTGGAAAGACATTTTATCATCTTGGACCAGCTAGAGACATCTCTGTATTTGAAAAAGTAAAAGATCATAGAACTGATCTCCAGAGTTGTGATTTTATTTTATGTACTGGATTATTTGATGATTATGATAATGATTTAGATTACTATAAAAAAATTTTATTGAAACATATATCAAAAAAATTAATTTGTACCAATCCGGATCTGATAGTTCATAGAGGCAGAGTTGAAGAATTATGCGCAGGTTCAGTTGCGAAAGTATTTGAAGATCTTGGAGGTAAAGTAATTTATTTTGGCAAACCGCACGAAGAGGTTTATAACATGTGTATTGGACCCAATGAAAAAGTTTTAGCCATTGGAGACAACTTAAGAACAGATATTAAGGGAGCAAATAATCTTAAAATAGATTGTATATTTATATCTGAAGGGGTGCACAGGAAAGAATATAATAACCTGTCTGAACTAAACAAACTTTTAGAAAAATATGACGTAAAAGCAAATTTTTTTCAAACAGAATTAAAATGGTAAAATGAAAATTTATAATAATCCGAATTTAGATAAAAAACATTGTAATGGTGTAATAGCTATAGGTAATTTTGATGGGCTTCATTTAGGTCATCAGAAAGTTATAAAAGAAGCAAAGCAAAAAGCTAAAAAAAATAAGATACCGTTTGGTGTTATGACGTTCGAACCTGTGCCAGTAATGTTTTTTAATAATAAAATTAAAAATCATAGAATAAATTCTTTAGAACAAAAAAAAACACAATTAGGAAAATTTAAATTAGATTTCTTAATTATAGTAAAATTTAATAAAAATTTTTCGTCTCAATCAGCTGAAGAGTTCATAAAAGAAATAATTTTTAAAAAATCAAAATGTAAATATCTATATGTAAGTAAAAATTTCAAGTTTGGTTTTAAACGGCAAGGAAATATAAAAACGCTTAAAAAATTTGAAAAAAAATATAACTTTAAAAATATCGTCACTGAGCCTTTTAAGAAAAATAACAAAATTATTTCATCCACATTTTTAAGAAAAAAAATAAGTTTAGGCAAAATAGAAGAAGTAAATAGATTATTAAATCGTAGTTGGAGTATTGTTGGTAAAGTATTAAAGGGAGAAAGAAGAGGACGTAAAATTGGTTTTCCAACATGTAATTTGAAATTAAGTGATTATGTTATCCCTAAGCTTGGGGTCTACGCTGTGAAAGTTAAAAGTAAGAATTTTTATAAAAACGGTATCGCAAATATAGGTTATAGACCAACATTCAATGGACAAAATTTATTATTAGAAACAAATATCTTTGGAATTAATAAAAACTTATATAATAAAGTAATTAGTGTTAAATTTAAAAAATTTATAAGACAAGAAAAAAAATTTAGGAACTTGAAACATTTAAAAGAACAAATCAAACTTGATATAAAACACGCAAAAAAATAATGTCAAAAGATACCTTACAACTTCCCAAGACAGCTTTTTCAATGAAAGCTAGTTTACCCCTTAAAGAGCCTGAGATCTTGAAGAAATGGGAGAAAGATAAAATTTTTGAAAAGCTCAGAAAAAATTCAAAAGGAAAAGAAAAATTCGTTCTTCATGATGGCCCACCTTATGCGAATGGCCATATACATATGGGTACAGCGTTAAACAAAATTTTAAAAGACATGATCACTCGTTTTCATCAGATGAATGGAAAAGACTCTGTTTATGTTCCAGGTTGGGATTGTCATGGTCTCCCAATAGAATGGAAAATAGAAGAACAATACAAAAAAAAGAAAAAGAATAAAGATCAAGTGCCTATTAAAGATTTTAGGCAAGAGTGTAGAGAATTTGCAAAAAGCTGGATCAATGTTCACATCAAAGAGTTTAAACGATTAGGGGTAGTTGGAGATTTTGAAAATTATTACTCTACAATGAGTTATGAGGCGGAAGCTCAAATTGTTAGAGAGTTAGGTAAATTTCTTTTAGATGGAAGTTTATATCAAGGCTTTAAACCAGTTCTTTGGTCTACTGTTGAAAAAACTGCTTTAGCTGATGCAGAAGTAGAATATTTAGATCATACATCAAATACAATTTATGTTTCATTTAAAGTTAAGGCGACCGACAAAGATTTTCTTAAAGACTCGAGCATTATAATTTGGACTACTACACCCTGGACCATACCTGCTAATAAAGCATTAGCTTTTAACAGTAATATCGAATACGCCGTTTTGGAAATTGACCAGTTAGAGCATTTTAAAAACAAAAGAATCGTAGTTGCAAAAAATCTAATCGAGTCAATTATCAAAGATTGTGAAATTAAAAACTATAAAGAGTTAAAGGTTTTTAAGGGCGCTGAATTTAGAGGGACAATTTGTAATCATCCATTAGTCAAAATGGATTTTGACTATGATGTTCCAATGTTGGATGCTAAATTTGTAAATTTAGAGCAGGGAACGGGGATCGTTCATTGCGCTCCAAGCCATGGTCCAGATGATTTTAATTTGTGTTTGAAAAATAATATACCATCTCTTTACACGGTTGATAACTCAGGCGTTTACACTAAAGAGGTGCCTTATTTTAAAAACACACATGTATTTAAGGCTGACCCGATTGTTATAGACAAACTAAAAGAACAAAAACAATTACTTAAAAACGATAAACTGAGTCATAGTTATCCTCATTCTTGGAGATCCAAGGCTCCATTAATTTACAGAGCGACACCTCAATGGTTTATCTCTATGCAAAAAAATAAACTGAGAGATAAAGCTGTTAAAGCGATAAATGAAACTGTCTTTTATCCAAACAAAGGCAAGGATAGACTTTTATCAATGATTGAAGGAAGACCAGATTGGTGCGTTTCAAGACAACGAGTTTGGGGAGTACCATTACCAATTTTTATTAATAAAAAAACTAAAGAGCCATTAAGAGATCAAAAAATTATTGATAGAATTGCCTCTATTTATGAAAAGCAAGGTTCCGATTGTTGGTTCACAGATGATGCAAAAATTTTTTTAGGTGATGACTATGATGATAAAGATTATGATAAACTTAATGATATTGTTGAAGTGTGGTTTGATAGCGGTTCAACACACAGTTTTGTATTAGAGAAAAGAAAAGATTTAAAATGGCCAGCAGACATGTATCTAGAAGGATCTGACCAACATAGGGGATGGTTTCATTCTTCATTACTAGAGTCTTGTGGAACTAGAGGGAAAGCGCCATTTAAAAGCATACTATCACATGGTTTTGTTGTGGATGGCAAAGGTATGAAAATGTCTAAATCTATGGGTAACGTTATTTCTCCAGAAGATATTTTAAAGAGCTATGGTGCAGATATACTAAGAGTTTGGGCTTCAGCATCTGATTATGCTGAAGATTTAAGAATAGATAAAAATATTTTGGTACAGCACGCGGAGTCTTATAGAAAAATTCGAAATACTTTTAGATTCATGCTTGGAAATTTAAAAGATAATTTTGAAAAACAAAATTTTGACAGGATTAAATTAAACGAATTTGATGAATTAGAGCAGTTTATTTTACATAAGTTATTTTTAATTAATAAATCTGTAGATGAAAATTTGAAAAATTACAATTTTCATAAATTATATAAAGATCTACTGAATTTTTGTACTCTAGATCTTTCTTCTTTTTATTTTGATATAAGAAAAGATGTTCTTTATTGCGATAGTATTAATTCAAAAAAAAGAAAAAATTGTATAATTGTTTTAAATATAATTTTAGAAAGTTTATTAAAGTGGTTCGCTCCTATTTTAGTTTTTACTGCTGAGGAAATTTATAGTTTAGTCAACAAGGATAATTCTGAAAGCATTCATGAAAAAAATTTTGTAAAAATTCCAGCTAATTGGAAGAATGATAAGCTTAATGAAAAATGGTCAAGTCTATTTGAAATTAAACAAGAAGCAAATATTGCAATTGAAGAAAAAAGGACTAAAAAAGAAATTGGATCAAGTTTGGAAGCAGAAATAAAATTAATCTTAAAGAAAGATAAATTCGAACTTCTCGATAAATTAGATTTAGCAGATTATTTTATCGTTTCAAAAGCAGAAAAAGAATTGTCAAATAATGATGAAATTAAGATTGAAGTAAAAAAAGCCCAAGGAAATAAATGTGAACGATGTTGGAAAATTTTAGAAAAAAAATGTGAAAGATGCTCTAAAGTTCTCCAGTAAAATAGAAAGTCAATTTTGATTGATCTTAAAGAAATAAAAAACAAAGTGATTAAAAAAGAAAATTTCTATTTTCTTGCAATTATTCTTTTAATTTTTAGTATAGACAGATATTCAAAAATTGAAATTATTAAAAATTATAGCAACCAAGCTTTTTATTTAAACAGTTTTATAAATTTTGATCTGATTTGGAATACCGGAATAGGATTTGGTATTTTGAGCTCAACTTCATCTTTGATTTATAATTTTATCTCATTTTTAATTTTTGGAGTTATAATCTTGTTAGGATATTATTATTTCCAATCAGATAAATACGAAAAATTTATATTTTCAATAATTATTGGGGGTGCAATGGGTAATTTCTACGATAGATTTTTTTTTAACGCTGTTCCAGATTTTATTGATTTTCATATAGGAAATTTTCATTGGTTTACTTTTAATCTAGCTGATGTTTTTATCACTTTTGGAATTATAGCTTTCTTTATTAAAGGTTTTTTTATAAAAAATAGTTAGATGAAAAATATTAATTTACTATTGATAATTTTAATTTCTTTGACATCCTGCACAAGTTTTGAAAATGCTGGCAAAGTTCTAAGAAACGAAAAGATAAAAACCACAGATGAATTTCTGGTTAAAAAGAGAAAACCTTTAATTTTACCCCCTGACTATGATGTGTTACCAGTTCCTGGAGAAAAAATCTCAAAAGAAATTAGCGAAGATGAAAAAATAAAAAGAATTCTTAAATCTCCTAAAAAAAAAGAAATAAAAAACAATTCATCTTCTACGGAGCGTTCAATAATTGATAAAATTCGTAAGTGAAAAAAAATAATCTTATAATAAATAATTTAATAAATGATAGCCCGACTGATTATAGTTTAAAAAAAAAATTATTGAAAAAATTTAATTTAGTAAAAAAAAGCATATTAAAAAATTTAGATGATAAAAAAAACTTTTATAATGTTTTTAATGAAAATTTTGAACTTGATTTTAAAATTAAAGATTTAAAAAAATTTAAAAAATTTCAGAATATCGCAATTATTGGTATGGGTGGGTCAATATTAGGATCTGAAGCGATTTATGAGTTTCTAAGTAACATAATTAAAAAAAAATTATATTTTTTTGACAACATTGATTCTGAAAAGCTTTCGAATTTTAAAAAAAAAGTAGATTTTAGAAAAACCCTTTTTTTAATTGTGTCAAAGTCAGGTAATACAATTGAAACGTTGTCAAATTTGTTTCTTTTAAAAATTTTAAAAAAAGATGCTAAGAACATTATTATTATATCTGAGAAAAAAAATAATTTTCTTTATCTTTTATCTAAGTCAAATAATCTATTTTTTATTGAACATAAAAAATTCATTGGCGGCAGATATTCTGTTTTATCAGAAGTAAGTTTAGTGCCAGCATATTTAATGGGTCTCAATATCTCGAATTTTAGAAAAAATTTAAGGAAATATTTAGTGGATAAGAAAAATCGAATTCTTAAGGAAAATACAATTAAATTAGCTCGTCTACTATTAAAAAAACGAAATACAAATTTAATTCTTTTAAATTATTCACCACGATTAGAAAAATTGCTATATTGGTACCAACAATTAATCGCAGAAAGCTTAGGTAAGAAAGGAAAAGGATTTCTACCTGTAATATCAAATGCTCCAAAAGATCATCATAGTCTTTTACAACTTTATTTAGAAGGTCCCAAGGATAAGTTATTTTACATTTTTAGTTCTAAAGAAAATTCAAAAGACAAAATAAAATTTAAAAAATTTGGTAAGTTAGATTTTCTTGATAATAAAAACCTATCGGAGATTAAAGATGCACAGAGAATAGCTCTAAGAAATACCTTTAAAAAAAACAAAATACCTTTTGTAGAGTTTAAAATTGAAAAAATTGATGAAGAAGCATTAGGTGAGATATTTTCTTATTTTATGTTAGAAACCATAATAATTGGAAATTTAATTGGAATTAACCCTTTTGACCAACAAGCTGTTGAACAGGTAAAAATTTTAACAAAAAAAGAATTATCTACTTAAATGTTCCAAATATTATTTTAGATCTTCCATAATTTCTTTTAAACTTAATTTCTATCCAGTTTTCAAGTTCATCATTTGAGCTTTTTTCTCTATGAATAACCACTATATGATTTTTATGTATTATATTATTAAGCTTAATACTCTTAAAGTTATTAATAAACTCTTTGTCATTAAATGGTGGATCAAAAAAAAAAATATTAAATTTATCTTTATTAATTAACTCAAAGCTATCTTCTATCTTTCTATTAATGAGAAAAGCTTCTTTATTGATCATAAAAGTTTTTAAATTTTTTGCCAATATCTTAGAAACTTCAAAATTTTTTTCAATGAATGTAATTTTTTTTGCACCTCTTGAAAGGCATTCTAAGCCAAACGACCCCATACCTGAATAAAGATCAAGAACATTAGCATTTTCAATTTTTACATTTATTTTTTTTGAATGATTTAAAATATTAAAAATATTTTCTCTTACGACATCTTTTAGTGGTCTAGTACCTGAGTCTTTGAGAAATTGAATTTTTTTTCCTCTATATTTACCACTAATAATCCGCATAATTTTAGATAACTTTCCATCCTATGTCTTTTCTGTAAAATCCATATTTCCAATTTATTTTTTTTATTAAGGAAATTATTTTTTTTCTAATTTTTTTGAAATTTGAACCTTTAGAGGTAATATTTAATACTCTACCCCCATTTGAAAATGTAATTCCATTAATAATTTTAGTTCCTGCGTGATAAACAAAATCATTATTGTTGAGTTTAAGCTTATTCAAATTTTTGATAACTTTATTTTTTTTATAGTTTCCAGGATAACCTTTAGAACATAAAACAATGGTCATACACTTTTTTTTTTGCCAGCTAATATTCGTATTCTTTAACTTATTACTAATTGTATTGCGAAAAACTTTTACAATATCTGTTTTCAATCTAGGTATTATTACTTGACATTCAGGATCTCCCATCCTGACGTTGAATTCAATGAGATAAGGTTCTCCATTTCTAATCATTAAACCAATATATAAAAATCCAACATACGGATTTTTATTTTGTTTTAGGTATCTTAGAGTTGGTTTCACTATTTTATTTATAATTTTATATTCAATTTTTTTATTTATAATTAAAGCTGGAGAATATGCACCCATTCCACCAGTGTTTGGACCTTTGTCTTTCTCACGCACTCTTTTGTGATCCTGAGCCGAACCAAAAAATTTGAATGAATTTTTATCCGCTACAATAAAATAACTGGCCTCCTCTCCGTCTAAAAACTCTTCAAGGACTAATTTTTTCGATGATTTAAACTTACCTCTAAATATTTCGTTTGAAATTTCTAAAACTTGGTTCTTTGTTTTACAAATTGATACACCTTTACCAGCAGCTAAACCATCTGCTTTAACTACAATGGGTAAGTTATTTTTTTTTATAAATCTTATTACTTGGGATCTATTATTACAAATTTTAAAATTTGCTGTAGGAATTTTATTTTTTTTACAAAGTTTTTTCATAAATGCTTTAGAGCCCTCTAATTTGGATGCATATTTATTTGGACCGAATACACGAATCTTATTTTTATTTAAATAATCTACCAAACCTTTAACCAACGGCTCTTCAGGTCCAACTACAACTAAATCGATTTGATTTTGCCTTATTATATTTAATACTTTTTTAAAATCCAAAATATCAACTATTATATTTTTAGCGATTTTTGAAGTACCGGCGTTACCAGGTAGGCATATGATTTTTTTGGTAATCTTAGACTCAAAAATTTTTCGACATATAGCGTGTTCTCTCCCACCGCTTCCTATTAAAGCAATATTCATATTAAATTATATATTGTATAAATTAATGATGGTTAAAAAAAAAGCTAAACTTATTTTTAAACACAATTCTTTTGAGATTTTAGAAGAAGGAGATCATGTGCTGTGTGCAATTTCTGGAAAAGAAATTAAGTTAAAAGATTTAAATTACTGGAATGTAGACTTGCAAGAAGCTTATTTTTCTCCAAAAGAGGTTAAAGAGAGAGTGAAAAATTTAAAGAGATAGATTTATTTCCATCGATTATGTGTCCAAATCCATTCATTAGGATTTTTTTTGATAAACATTTCTAATATAGAATTTAACTTTACGCTTAAATCTATTTTATCACTATAGGTTGAACTATCAATTTCATCATAAAATTGAATGTTGTAAATACCATTTTTCTCTCTTTCTATGAAAACAGGAACTATCGATAAATTAAATTTTAAAGCTAATTGCGCGGGTAAGGTGGTTGTTAAAGCAGGCTTATTAAAAAAATTTATTAGCTCTCCTTCACTTACTCTTTGATCTATCATGAGAGCAATACTAAAACCTTTTTTTATATATTCGATCGACTCTTTTACACCACCAATTCCTTTTTTTATTTGATGTTTGCAGACATATCTCTTTCTTAAATATTCCATGAAAGGATTTAAAAAAAAATTATTTAAAGGTCTATAAATTGCAGCTAAAGGGATATTTTTTTTTGTTATTTCCATAGACATTAATTCAAAGTTAGAGAAGTGTCCTGAAATAAATATTACTGGTTTATTTTTTAAGATGATTTTTTTTAAAACTTCCTCCCCAAAGATATTAATATGAGTGTTTTTTTTTCTAAAGGATTTTAAAAAGATATACTCAATGAAAGTAAATCCATAATTTTTCCACATATTTGTTATAATTTTTTCTCTCTCATAATTATTCAAATTTTTATTAAAAATTTTTAAATTTTTATAAATTATATCTTTTGATTTAAAAAGTGGTCCAAGTTTTGAAAAAAGAAATGAAAAAACTTTTTTACTAAGATATTTGCCTAATAATTTTCCTATAATAAAAAAAAAGTAAATAATTACAGCTTGTAAAAAATAATTTAAATTTTTAAGCATAGATTGTATTAATTTTTTTCATAAAATTTAATTTATTATCTATTTCTAATTCTACTTTAAGAAATTTTACTTCTTTCAGATCATATTTTTGAATTTTATAATAATCTTTTTCTGTAAGTAAAACTTGGCAGTCATTTTTCTTAGCGTCATTTAAAATATTCAAGATTTCAGATTTGCTAAACTGGTAATGATCTGGAAAAGCAATAGTTTTATCAATCTTAAATTTATACTCTGAAAGAAGATTAAAAAAGTTTATTGGATTTCCAATTCCTGCAACTGCTATTATTTTTTTTCTCCTCAATTCTTCAATGTTTTGTGGTTTATATTTTATATAGAAAATAGAAAGTTTACTATTTTCTTTTAATATTTTTCTTTCAAAACGTAAGTTTTTCTCTCCATTAATTATAATAATTTGTGCATTTTTTATTGATGAAAAATTTTCTCTCAATGGTCCAGCAGGAATTACCCTACCATTTCCAATAAGTTGGTTTTGGTTAAAGCATAAAATACTTATATCTTTGTTTATTCTATAATCTTGAAAACCGTCATCTAAAATAACTGTGTCAAATTTTTTTTGAACTGCTTCATCAATTGCTTTGGACCTTTTTTTATTCAGGATTAAGGAGTTAAAATTATTTTTTATTAATTCGTGTTCATCTTGATGCTCCTTATAAAATTTTTTGACAATAGTAGGTTTTTTCCCAATATTCTTAAGCTCTTGAGCAAGAAATATAGAAAGAGGAGTCTTGCCCGTTCCTCCTATATAAATATTCCCAATACAAATAATAGGTATTTTAAAAGTCAGCTTTTTTATAAAAGTTTTTTTAATAAAAATAATTAATCTTACTAATAAACTAAATGGGATCAATAATATCGAGATAATATTATTTGATTCCCAAAAAACTGGTTTGAATAGTTTCATTAGATAAAATTATTTATTTTTTGCAGTGTGTTGTTCAATGTTTTCTGTCCTATGTCGTTTAATTTGCTAACAAATTCAGGCTCTCTTTCTTTTATTTCTTTCAAATCGTTTTGTAAATTTTGTGCCATTTCTGCAGAACTGTTTATTTGTTTTGAAATTTTATTTTTATCCAGAATTTCGTAGATTTCTTTAAAATTATAAACGAAAGGACCATGATATATTTTGCAACCAAGCTTTGCTGCTTCAATAGGATTTTGTCCACCGACGTTCTCTAATTTTTTTATCGTTGATTTTCCTACAAAGACACTTTTCGAATATCTTAAAAACACCGGAAGGTTACCATAATAATTGACAAGAATAATCTCTTTATTTTCTAAAATAAGTTCATTCTTATCAAGTACTTGATATGATAAATCTAAATCCATACAAATTTTTTTTATACTACTTATTCTCTGTATATGTCTTGGAGCAATAATTGTAATTAACCCTTTATAAATATCTCTTAGTTTTAAGTGAACATCTAAACAAAGTTTTTCTTCACTATCATGAGTACTTAATGCAAACCAAAATCTTCTTTTACTTAATATCTTTTCATTAGGTTGATTGGTTAATTGATAACTATTATTAGTTGTTAATTTGATATTTCCAAGAAAAAAAATATTCTTCGCTTTTAGTTTTTCCAAATGATCCTTCGTTTCGTAATTTGAAGATAAACAAAGATCAAAGCAGCTAAAAATTTTTTCCGCAAATCTATGAATTAAAATCCATCTTTCAAATGTTTTTTTTGTTATTCTGGCATTAATAAGTGATATTGGAATATTACTTTCTTTTGAAGTTAATATTAAATTAGGCCAAATTTCGGAGTCAACTAAAAAAATTTTATCGGGCCTCCATGATGAAATAAATTTTTTAATCAAGAAATTTGAGTCAATGGGAAAATATCTATGGGATACATTATTTAGTTTTTTTAGTTCATCTTTTACCACTTGAGCTGAACTTAATGTTACTGTAGTTATTAAAAACTGTAATCTGGGATTAATTTTATTTAAACCGTATAAAATAGGAACTATACTTTTAAGCTCTCCAACACTCGCAGCATGAAACCAAATTAGTTTTGAACCCGTTATTCTTTCAACTTTAAAATGATTATAAAATATTTTTTCCTTATATCTGAGTGGATCTTCTTTTTTTAAAATTTTCCTTATAAATATTATTATAACAATTATAGGATACAATAAATTTGAAAGTGCTTTATAAAAAAGAATCATTTGATCTATCTCAATTGTTTTTTATATAAAGATTGATATTCAATACAATTTTTAATTAAATAGTCGTGATTTCCTGAGTTTTCAATTATCCCGTTTTTTAATACAAATATTTTATCAGCATTATGAATTGTTGATAGACGATGAGCTATGACTAAAGTAGTTTTATTTTTAGTTAAATTTAAGATTGCATTTTGTACTATCTCCTCTGAGTCTGCATCTAAAGAGGAAGTTGCCTCATCTAATAAAATAATCGGAGATTCTTTTAGGATTGCTCTTGCTATAGAGATTCTTTGTTTTTGTCCTCCTGAAAGTCTAACTCCATTCTCTCCTATAACAGTCTCATAACTGTTTGGTAATTTTTTAATAAATTCGTCCGCCGCAGCATATTTGCATGCTCTCTCAATTTCTTCTTGAGTTGCTTTATCTTTTGCATATGCAATATTATTTTTGATTGAGTCGTCAAATAAAATCACATCTTGACTTACTAAAGATAGATTTTTTCTTAAAGAATTTAATGAAACGTTTTTTATGTTTTGATTGTCGACTTCAATTTTTCCTTCTTGAGGATCATAAAATCTTGGCAAAAGATTAATTATCGTACTTTTTCCAGCACCACTGTGACCAACAAAAGCAGCCATAGTATTACCTTCAATTGTAAAATTTATATTTTTAATTGCTTTTTCATTAGTTGTTTCATATTTAAATCCAACATCTGTAAATTTGATCTCTGATTTTTTAAGAATAAGGTTTGGATTATTGTTATTTTCTTGAATATTGATTTTTCGATCTATTATTTTACTTATTCTTTTAAATGCTGCCGCTCCCTGATATGCAGCCATATTGATAGTAGCTAAAGACCTAATAGGTTGATAAGCGAGCATCATGGCTGCTAAAAAAGAAAAAAAATTATTTACTTCTAATTCACCATTAGATATCAATTGACCAGAAAAAATAATAAATCCAGCAATCATTAGGCCCGTAAGAGTTTCCATTATTGGAGCGGCCCTTATTAAAACACTTCCAATTTTAATATTTTTCTCAACTAAATCATCTATTACTTTTTGTGCTTTTTTATCTTCTCTATTCTCTTGCTGATAAATTCTTATCATTTTCGAACCTTTAAAAACTTCAGAGAGAAAAGCAGCTACTTTCCCAGAGGATTCCCCGGCTTTAGTTGTAGCTTTACCCATTCTTTTTCCTAATGACTTAGCAAGACCACCTGCTAGTGGCATCATTAAAATAGCAAACAAAGCAAGCTTCCAATTTTGGTAAAACATTAAAGATACCAATGCAATTACAGAAAAACTGTCCTTCATTAAGTTTAAAACACCTGTTCCTACTAAGTTTTGAACATGGTGGGCATCGAACATTACATTAGAAATGTATTTACCTGAGTGTCTATTTTCTAAAGTTTGAATGTCGGAAATTAGTATATTTTTTGCAATTTTTTTTTGTAATTCTCCTGCAACTTCTTCACCAACTTTAATTATATTTATTCTAGCAAAGTAGAGTGAAAGTCCTTTACTAGAAAAAGCTAAAATAATTAAAATAGGTATTGACCAAGCAAATACTTTATTTTGTTCAATAAAAATCTTTTTAACTGCTGGGTCTAAAAGCCAAGCAATACCAGCAGTGCTCACAGCTACTACAATAGATAAAATTAAGGCTAGAAATATTCTTTTTAAATGTTTCTTAACATATTCAAAATATAATCTTTTTAATATAAATTTTAATTCTTCAAATTTCATTTTAATAATTTATTAATAAAATACCAAAAAATAAAAATAATCCTGAGTAATTATTTAGTTTAAACATTTGTAAACAGCTATTTGGATTTTTTTTATCGAACTTCAGGCACTGATACGCTAAACTTAAAATAAAAAGAAATAATAATATGGAAAATAAGTTAGAACCAATATTATTTTTAAATAAATAAATTATACCAGTAACAGCAATTAGATAAGATATAGTAACAAATAATTTAATATTTTTTTTAAATTTAATTGCTGTTGATTTCAAACCAATTATTTCGTCATCAGACATATCTTGAGCCCCATATATGGTGTCATAGCCCAATGTCCAAAATATGGCTGAGATGTAAAGAATTATAATGTTAGATGAAATTTCATTATTAAAAGCCGTCCAAGCCATTATTATTCCCCAATTGAACGTCAAACCTAAAAATAATTGTGGCCAGTATGTAATTCTCTTCATAAAGGGATAGCTGAAAGCTAATAACATAGAGCACATCCCAAGAATAACTGTGAAGAAGTTAAATTGTATTAAAATAAAAAAAGCTACTAAACAAAGTAAACCAGCATATATTATAGCCTTCGTTAGAGATATTTTACCGGATGCTATCGGTCTAGATTTTGTCCTTTTAACTTTTTTGTCAAAATCCTTATCAACTATATCATTTACAATACAACCTGCGCTTCTCATTAAAACAGATCCCAGAAAAAATAATAATAAATAATAAATAAACTTATCAAAATTTTTATCAAACGTATAAGCATAGGTTAGTCCCCAGGAACATGGCCAAAATAAAAGCATAAAACCGATTGGCTTATTTAATCTTGTTAAGCTGGTGAAAATTTTTAGTTGGTTCATCAAATATTACTTGTAAATATCAAACACTATCTTCATAATCAATTTGATTCGATATGGACATTGATTACACAGTAGCTGCACTAATGTTTCCAGCTATACCATTGATGATGACGATGTATAGTAATCGTTTTCACACATTAAGCGCTCTGATAAGACAAATTCATGATCAATACACTTTTGAAAAAAAAGTGCCTCCAGAATGGGAAAACCAACTCCATGTATTAAATAAAAGGACAAATTATCTAAAGTTTGTAATGGGATTTTCAGCTTTTGGATTTCTTTTCAATATGCTTACTGTATTATTACTTTATTTAGATCTTGTGTTTTTTGCACGACTAAGCTTTGCGTCATGTTGTATTTGTATGATTTTCTCAATTTTTTTATTTTTACAAGAAATACGACTTTCAAATGAAGCGTTAAAATTTCATTTAAGTGATATGGACTCAATGAAAAAAGATTATTAATTATTTTTTTTCTAATTGATTCTTTTTAAAAATTGATATCCCTTGCTTTTTTTTATGATCATAAGATTCCTTGAAAGTATCTTTTTGCCAACCTTGCATCCTAGAAATTATTATTTCAAGATTTCTTTTTTTCCATTCAATCGGAGTCTTTTCATCTTTCCATAATTTTTTCTCTTCATTTGTTCTTGCACAACCATAACAAAAACCAGTAACAGGGTCAGTTTTACAAATACTGATACATGGTGAAATAATTTTATTGTTCATTAAGGAATTAATATTGCAGGTCCAATTAATTTTCTTGACTCTAAATCGGAATGTGCATTTTTAGCATCAGCAAGTTTATATCTTTTAGAAATTTTTATTTTAATTTTTCCAAATTTTATTTTTTCAAAGATTTGATCTGCACCTGCTTGAAGCTCTTTTCTATTTGTAAAATATTGTCCGATAGATGGTCTTGTTAGATAAAGTCCTTTAGGTTGAATATCTTTTGGCACATTAACAGGATCTAAAGGGCCCGAAGCGTTTCCAAAACTTATCATCATGCCTCGGGTCGAAAGGCATTCTAACGATCCAAGAAATGTATTTTTACCCACACCGTCAAAAACTGCAGGCACACCTGAATTCTTTGTAATTTTTAAAACCTCTTTTGCAAAATTACTTTTTGTATAGTTAATAACATGTGAATATCCATTTTCTTCAGCTGCTTTGATTTTTTCATCTGAACCAACTGTGCCAATCACTTTAGCTCCAATACTATTTGCCCACTGAGCAAAAATCTGTCCTACACCACCAGCAGCAGCATGAAACAATACAGTTTCACCAGCTCTAAGTTTATATGTTTTTGTAAGCAAATAATTAGTTGTTAAACCTTTCGTCATCAAAGTTGCAGCGAGTTCATGAGAAATTCCATCAGGAACTTTTACTGCAATTTTTGCTGGAATAATTCGTTGTTGAGCATAAGCTCCAAGAGGAACTGAAGCGTAAGCGATGTTATCACCTTTATTAAATTCTTTAACATTTGAACCAATCTCGTCAACTTTTCCAGCAGCTTCTAAACCAATACCACTTGGTAATTTAATCGGGTACAAACCTGATCTATGATAAGTATCAATATAATTTAAACCTATAGCGTGATTATTTACTTTAATTTCATCTGGTCCTGGGGATCCAACCTCAACATTTTGAAGTTCTAAAACTTCAGGACCTCCATTTTTTTTTAGAATTATAGATTTTGGCATTTTACAGAAAAGTACTTTAACTTTTAGTATTTAGCAAATGTTCCGTTATTATAATCTTGAATAGCTTCAAGTATTTCTGCTTTAGTGTTCATTACAAAAGGTCCACCTCTAGCAATTGGTTCACCTATAGGCTTACCTGCTATGAACAGAAACTCAGATTTTTTATTTGCTTTAACTTTTAGCTTAGTTCCTCGCTGTAGCAAAATTAAATTTGAGTTCGCTGTTTCTTTATGGTTATTTTCTCCAATTTTTAACTCACCTTTAAGTAAATAAATAAAAGAGTTATGACTAGCAGGTACATCGCACTTAAATTCTTTTGCCTCATTTAAAACTATATGAAAATAAATTGGATTAATGTTATGATTTTTTTCTGGCCCTTCAGCTTTTTCGTATTTTCCTGCAATTACTTTTACAATTTTTTCACTGTCTTTATGTTCTCCAAGTTCGTTACCTTTTATATACAAATACTCAGGCTTATTCTTTTTCATTTTAGCAGGCATGTTAATCCAAAGTTGAAAACCTAATAACTTACCTTCTTTCATAGCGGGCATCTCAGAATGAATAATACCTCTGCCAGTTTTCATCCATTGAACATCACCGGATGTCATAATCCCCTTAGCTCCAGTACTATCTTGGTGTTCGAACTCTCCGTTAAGCATGTAAGTTACTGTTTCTATCCCTCTATGAGGATGAGGTGGAAAACCAGCAACATAATCATCTTTATTATCAGATCCAAATTCATCAAGCATTAAGAATGGATCAATGTAATCTGCTTCTGGAGTTCCTATACTTCTTTTTAATTTAACTCCCGCTCCGTCTGAGGCATTCAATGCTTTGATAATTTTTTTTACTTCAATTTGAGACATTTTAATATTTATAATGAAAGTTTAAACTATATCAAGTAGCTGCGTTAAATTTCTGATTTCATTTTTTGGTTGAAAATCTAGGCTATCGAATACAGAGTTATTTCTATTAACCCAGATGGAGTTATATCCAAAGTTTCCACCTCCTGAAACATCCCATGTATTTGCACTTAAAAATGTAATTTCATTAGCTTTAACATTATATTTTTCTATAGGAATTTTATAAACTCTCGAATCGGGTTTATAAACTTTTATTTCCTCAACAGAAAAAAGATCATCAAATAAATTATTTAACTTATTACTTACAACTAATTCATTTAGAAGAGCAGGTGTTCCATTAGAAAGTATAGCAAGTTTGTAGTTTTTTTTTTTTAAATCACCTAGGACCCCTCTGACTTCAGGATATGGGGATAAATTTTTATACAGACTTAACAATTCCTTTTTCATATTTTTATTGATATTAAATACTTTCATAGATTTATCCAAACTATCCACCGTAACATCCCAAAAATTTTTATGCCTTTTCATTAAACTTCTAAGCCAAGTGTATTCAAGCTGAGTAGTTCTCCAAAAATTTGCAAATGTTTCCCACTTAGTTCCAATTTTATCTTTACATCTTTTAGCAGCTGAATTTACATCGAATAATGTACCGTAAGCATCAAACACCACTGCCTTTGTTTTCATCATTTATTAATGTTATGTGAACCATCACACAATGGTTGATCATTTGTTTGTTTGCATGAACAGAAAAAAACTTTTTTAGATTGATCAGCTAAATATTTTAAAGGTATAAATTCACTACCTTTATGTGAACCATCACAAAAAGGTTGCTTAGAACTATTTCCACAAGTACACCAAAAATAAGATTTTCCCTCTAACACATTAATGCCTATTGGGGTCTCTCCAGCTCTTTTACCTTTTTTCATTAAAGCTCCTTTATATCTTCGAAATTTCTTTATATTATAGTTACTAATGAATATTAGATTATATCACCCAGACAGTATACTAGAAAATAATACAAGTTTGTTAAGTAAAGAGCACACTCACTATATTGTAAACGTAATGCGACTTAAAAGAGGCTCAAAATTAAATTTTTTTAATAAAAACGGAGAATGGAAAAGTGAAATAATCTTTTTAAATAAAGATAGAGTTGAAGTCAGGTTTTTAGAAAAAATTAAAGAAGCTAATAATTTATCTAAAACCGAAATAGCAATATGTTTAGTTAAAAAAAATCCGATGGATAATATTCTGCAAAAAGCTACAGAGCTTGGTATTAGCAAAATAATTCCAATAGTTTCGGAGAGAACAGAAGTAAAAGAATTAAATATTGATAGAGCAAAAAAAATTGTGATTGAGGCAACTGAGCAATCCAATCAACTTGTTCCTCCAGAAATCACTGATGTAATTAAATTAAAGGATTTATTAAAAAACTTTGATGAATCCTCAACACTTTTGTTTGGTGATGTCAATTCAAAAGAAAACTTAAAAATTGAAGATCTTAAAAATTTAAAATCCTGTTGTATATTAATTGGTCCTGAAGGTGATTTTTCTCCAGCTGAACGCGAGTTAATCCTGCAAAATAGAGCTGTAAAACCATTCACGTTATCTAGAAACATTCTGAGGTCTGATACTGCTGTAATAAGCGCGATTTCATTAGTAAATTTTATCAATAACTCTCATTAATTGTCGCATTAATTGAAATTGTGAAATCATCTAAAAGCTGTATAAAAACTAATGATTAAAAAAATCGCTTATACACTTTTGTTATATTGGCCAAATGCGCTTTTAGCTAATGAGCCAAAAGATTGGCAACTAGGTTTCCAACAATCAGCATCAAAAAGTATGGACGATATTGTTTGGTTTCATGATTATATGCTGGTACCAATAATTACAGCTATAACAGCTTTTGTTTTATTTTTACTTTTATATGTCTGTGTAAGATATAGGGCTTCTAAGAATCAAGTGCCATCTACTACAAGTCATAATACATTAATCGAGGTTATTTGGACTTTAGTTCCTTGTTTAATTTTGATCGTTATGGCAGTTCCCTCATTTAAAGTTTTATATTCACAAGACGAAATTCCTAAAGCAGAAGTCACTATCAAAGCTATAGGATATCAGTGGTATTGGGGTTATGAATACCCAGATGAAAATATCATTTTCGATTCTTATATGATCGATGAAAAAGATTTAAAAGAAAATCAACCTAGATTATTAGCGGTCGACAACGCAGTTTACGTTCCAGTCAATAAAGTTGTAAAAGTTTTGATAACCGCAAACGATGTTTTACATGCGTGGGCACTACCATCTTTTGGAGTCAAAAGAGATGCAATTCCTGGCAGAATAAATGAGACATGGTTTAAAGCTGACCGAACTGGAACTTTCTACGGCCAGTGTTCTGAGCTTTGTGGAATAAAACATGCTTTCATGCCAATCACAGTAAACGTTGTATCTGAAGAAGAGTATAATCAATGGTTAGAAGAGGCTAAAGTTAAATTTGCCAAAGAAGAAATCAATTATAATATTAAAGTAGCAAAAAAAATTAAGGAGATAAAGTAATGTCAGCAACAACTGCAGATCACGAGCATCATCAAAATCCAACAGGTTGGAAAAGATGGGCTTACTCAACAAATCATAAAGATATAGGAACAATGTATCTTATTTTTGCAATTATCGCTGGGATAATTGGATCTGCTTTTTCAGTTTTGATGAGAATGGAACTAATGCATCCAGGTGACGGAATTCTTGGAGGTGATTATCATTTATATAACGTTTTGGTAACTGGTCATGGCTTAATCATGATTTTCTTTATGGTGATGCCAGCAATGATTGGTGGGTTTGGAAACTGGTTTGTTCCAATTATGATAGGCGCACCAGATATGGCGTTTCCAAGGATGAATAATATCTCTTTTTGGCTATTACCAGTCGCCCTAATTTTATTGTTAGTATCAATTTTTGTTGATGGTCCTCCAGGTGCAAAAGGAGTAGGAGGGGGTTGGACGATTTACCCACCACTGTCATCAAAAACTGGACAACCAGGCCCAGCAATGGACTTAGCAATTCTAAGTTTACACGTTGCAGGTGCTTCATCAATCCTAGGAGCAATTAACTTTATCACGACAATTTTAAATATGAGAACTCCTGGCATGACATTACACAAAATGCCATTATTCTCTTGGTCAATCTTAGTGACTGCATTTTTACTTTTATTATCATTACCAGTTTTAGCAGGAGCTATAACAATGCTTCTAACAGATAGAAATTTTGGAACTGCTTTTTTTGAAGCACAAACAGGTGGAGATCCGGTTCTATTCCAACACTTATTTTGGTTTTTTGGACATCCGGAAGTATATATTCTAATTTTACCAGGATTTGGAATGATAAGTCATATTGTTTCAACTTTTTCAAGGAAGCCTGTGTTTGGTTATCTAGGAATGGCTTATGCGATGGTGGCTATTGGAGTAGTTGGCTTCGTTGTTTGGGCTCACCACATGTACACTGTTGGACTAGACACAGATACAAAGGCCTATTTCTTAGCGGCGACAATGATTATTGCAGTCCCAACCGGAATTAAAATTTTTTCTTGGATAGCAACAATGTGGGGTGGCTCGATAAGCTTTCAGACTCCTATGCTTTGGGCTATTGGCTTTATTTTCTTGTTCACTTTAGGAGGAGTAACGGGAGTAGTTCTGGCAAATGCAGGTGTTGATACAGCACTTCACGATACGTATTATGTTGTTGCGCATTTTCACTACGTATTATCAATGGGTGCTGTGTATGCAATATTTGCGGGATTTTATTACTGGTTTAGTAAAATGACAGGTTATGAATACTCAGAATTTTTGGGAAAACTACATTTTTGGCTGACGTTCATAGGGGTAAACTTAATATTCTTCCCACAACATTTCTTAGGATTAGCAGGAATGCCAAGAAGATACGCTGATTATCCAGACGCGTTTGCTGGTTGGAACTACATATCTTCAATTGGTTCATATATATCTATTATTGGTTTAGGAGTATTTTTGTTAAATCTATTGTATGCCTTTATGAAAAAGAAAAAAGCAGAACCAAATCCATGGGGAGAAGGAGCAACAACTTTAGAATGGACAGTGTCATCACCGCCACCATTCCATACTTTTGAAGAGCTACCTAAAGTAAAGTAAATTGAGCCAGATAAGTATAAAATCTAGAAACTCTAAACTCGGCTTAGCATTGGACTTAAGTTCATTTTTTAACTTAATGAAACCTAGGGTAATGTCTCTTGTCCTATTTACTTGTATGGTAGGTTTATTAATAGCACCGATTAATGTAGACATCACAACTGCTTGTATTTCTCTTTTAGCTGTAGCTATTGGGTCTGGAGCTGCTGGAACTCTTAATATGTGGTATGAGTCAGACCTAGATGCTTTGATGAGCAGAACTTGTTTAAGACCAATCCCAACTGGAAAAGTAAAAAAAAATCAAGCTTTATATTTTGGTATAGTTTTATCAGCTTTGTCAGTAAGCATAATTTATTTTTCAGCTAACTTAATTTCTGCAATTTTATTAGCCTCAACAATTGCTTTTTATTTTTTTATTTATACGATTTGGTTAAAAAGGAAAACTCCACAAAATATTGTTATAGGTGGTGCAGCTGGGGCATTACCACCTGTTATTGGATGGACAATAGCAACCGGAAGTATCTCTGTTGAGCCACTAATTTTATTTTTAATTATTTTTCTATGGACACCGTCACATTTTTGGGCGTTAAGTTTATATAAATCAAGTGATTATAAAAAAGCGAAAATTCCAATGCTACCAATAATTTCTGGAGCAAAAACAACAAAAGCGAATATACTTTCTTATGCTTTAATGATGCTACCTGCAATAATTGCACCTTACTTTTTAAATTTTGCTAGTGTATTTTATCTAGCTACATCTTCTATGATGTCTGCATACTATGTTTATTTATGTTTAAGATTATATAGGTCTAAAATAGCAAGTATTTCAAATAAAATAGCGAGAAAAATTTTCATATACTCTATTTTTTATTTGTTTTTTATTTTCTTAATTTTATTAATTGATAATTTTTTAAAAATAATATGATGAACAAAAAGAAAAAAAACCTAATAACAGCTTTAATATTAATCTTATTTATGATTTTTTTATTTGTATTAACTTTCTATAATATTGGAATATATAATCGAGAAATATAATGAATATAAGCAAAAAAAACTTAACACCAATCGCTTTAGTATCGATATTTTTACTAATGCTTGGATTGTCTTTCGCAGCTGTTCCTTTATATGATTTGTTTTGCAGAGTTACAGGATTCGGTGGAACTACTCAAAACGCTACTGACAAAGAAATTCCAAAAATTATAGTAAATCAGGACTTTAAAATGAGATTTGATACAAACATTAATAGTACTTTAGATTGGAAATTTTATCCTGAGATGAATACTTTAAACTTAAAACCAGGTGAAGTTCATACAGTTAAATTTAACGTTGAAAATCCTAGTAACCAAATTTCTTCAGGGTCAGCAACATTTAATGTATCTCCATCACCATTTGGTATTTATCTGAATAAGATAGGTTGTTTTTGTTTTGAAAAACAAACTTTACAACCAGGTGAAAAAAAAGAGTTTGTATTAACATTTTTCTTGGATCCTAAAGTCGTTGATGATAATAAAACTAAAAATATGTCTGATGTAACTTTGTCTTTTACTTTTTTTTCATCAGGCTATTATGAAAAGAGTAATACATAATGTCAGCAGAAAAACCAAAACACGATTACCATTTAGTTGAGCCAAGTCCTTGGCCGATCTATGTTTCATTCGCAACTTTAGTCTTAGCTTTTGGAGCAGTTTATTACTTTCACTCTAAAGCCCTTTGGTTATTATTGATTGGTTTTGCTTTAGTTGTTTATGGTGCATTTATGTGGTGGAGAGATGTTATAGAAGAAGCAGAACATCAAGGTCACCATACGCCTGTAGTTCAAATTGGACATAGGTATGGTATGACACTATTTATTGCATCTGAAGTTATGTTTTTTGTTGCATGGTTCTGGGCTTTCTTTAACGCGAGTTTATTTCCACCAGACTCTATAGGAGGTATATGGCCTCCAGCAGATATTAAAACTTTTGATCCTTGGGATATACCATTAATTAATACTTTAATTTTATTGTTATCAGGAACTACCGTCACTTGGGCTCATCATTCAATGTTAGAAAATGACAGAAAAGGATTAGTAAATGGTTTGATCGCAACAGTATTTTTAGGATTTATATTTTCTTGTTTTCAAGCTTACGAATATCATCATGCAACATTTACTTTAGATGGTGGAATTTATGGTTCCACATTTTATATGTCGACTGGTTTTCATGGCTTTCATGTAATTGTCGGAACAGTTTTTCTTGCAGTTTGTTTGTTTCGATCAATGAGAGGTCACTCGACGCCTCAACACCATTTTGGATTTGAAGCAGCAGCCTGGTACTGGCATTTTGTTGACGTAGTTTGGTTATTCTTATTTGCTGCGATCTATATTTGGGGAAGCTAATCTCAAATTGAAAAGAGCATTTTTATTTCAACTATTCGTAATTTTTTTTGTAACAGTGTTTTGTGCTTTAGGAACTTGGCAACTTTATAGATTGCAATGGAAGCTAGAATTAATAAGCGAAATTACTTTTGGATTAGACTCTAAACCAATTGAGTTCTCTAATTCAATTAAGAAAAATTATCAGAGAGTAAGCGCTAAAGGAAAATTTAATTTTAATAAGCAAATTTACCTTTATAGCTTGAACGATAGTGGAAAACCTGGATATGATGTAGTCACTCCTTTTAGGACTGATAAAAATCAAAACGTTTTAATTAATAGAGGATGGATTAAAAAAGAACTAAAAGATAACGCAAGCATAAACTTCAAAGCAGAAACTGATAAAGAAATAATTGGCCTTTTAAGAGAAATTTATGAACCAAGTATATTTAAACCAGATAATGATATTTCAAATAATATTTGGTTTTCATTAAATTTAGAAGATTTAAAAGTGGCTACTGGAGAGCAATTTAATGAGTTTGTAATTTTTTTAGAGGATGATAAGGCCAAGACACCACTTCCTAAAAAGATAAGTATTGATGTGCCAAATAATCACCTTAAATATGCTATAACATGGTATGCAATATCAATCTCTATAATTTTTTATTATTTATATTTTAGAAGAAAAAAATGAATTATTTTAGCACTAGAGATAAATCTTTAGAATTTAATTTTAAAGATATTTTTTTAAGAGGACTTGCACCAGGCGGAGGGTTATTTTTGCCTGCTGAAATGAAGAAGTATAATCAAGAAGAACTTAATAATTTAAGTCAACTAAATTATAACGAACTTGCTACAGAAATTATCTTTAATTTCTGTTCAGGTGAAATTAAAAAGGAAGAACTTAGCTCATTGATACAAAAATCTTATAGTAGTTTTAAAGATAAAGAAGTCGTAAATATAAAAAAAATTGGAAATATAAATCTTCTCGAACTTTATCATGGACCCACTTTAGCTTTTAAAGATATTGCAATGCAGGTAATTGGCAATATGTATGACCATTTAGAAGTCGCTAAAGATAAAACTGTAAATGTCGTAGTTGCTACATCAGGAGATACTGGTTCAGCGGCTATAGCTGCATTAAGCAACAGAAAAAATATAAACCTTTTTGTACTGCATCCACATAATAAGATTTCAAATATTCAAAGAAAAATAATGACAACAATTGGTGGACCTAATATTTATAATATAGCTATTGAGGGTTCATTTGA
This sequence comes from uncultured Pelagibacteraceae bacterium, assembly GCA_902552345.1. Taxonomy (GTDB): domain Bacteria; phylum Pseudomonadota; class Alphaproteobacteria; order Pelagibacterales; family Pelagibacteraceae; genus Pelagilacustribacter. The sequence continues at coordinate 173,358 of CACDGO010000001.1, forward strand.
TGATTGTCAAAAAATTGTAAAAGAGCTTTTTAATGAAAATAGTTTTAGATCAAAAATAAATATGTCAGGCGTAAATTCTATCAATTGGGCGAGAATTGTTTGTCAAATTGTTTATTATTTTTATTCTTTCTTTAGATTAAAAAAAAATAATATAAGCTTTTCAGTACCAACGGGTAATTTTGGAGATATCTATGCTGGATACGTTGCAAAAAAAATGGGTTTACCAATTAATAAACTAATAGTTGCTACAAATAAAAATGATATTTTACAAAGAGTTATTAATACAGGTGAATATAAACCTGATAAAGTGAAAGCAACCATTACACCAAGTATGGATATACAAGTGGCCAGTAATTTTGAGAGGCTGCTTTATTATATATTAGATGAAAGCGATAGTAAGGTAGGGTCTTTAATGAATGATTTATCATCAAAAAGTTTATTCAATTTAGACAAAAAAGAAATCGATAAAATTAAAAAGGATTTTGAAGCAGTAAAAGTTACAGATGAAGAGACGGTATCTATAATTAATAAAATTTATAAAGAGCATCAATTTATAATTGATCCTCATACTGCTACTGGAGTAGGAGCAGCAAAAAGTTTTAAAAATTTAGGAGAAATAGTCGTTCTTGGTACTGCTCATCCTTACAAGTTTAACGATACTATTAAAAAAGCTATAGGAAAAAATTTAGATTCACCTAAGCATTTAAAGTTGAATGTAGATAAAAAGGAAACATTTGATATTATTGGTAATTCAAATTCAGAAGTTAAAAATTATATTTTGGGCAAAATACAATGAGAATAAAAATAGGAGATAAATTACCTAACTCCGAATTATTTTATCTTGATCAAAATAATGATATAAAAAAAATTGATATATTGGATCTTTGTAAAGGCAAGACTATCATTTTAGGAATGCCTGGTGCTTTTACAAAAACTTGCTCAGCTCTTCATCTTCCTGGGTATATTAAAAATTACGACTTAGCTACTCAAAAAGGAATTACAAAAATTATATGTATCGCTGTAAATGATCCCAATGTAATGAAGGCTTGGGGTGAAAACCAAAATGCTGGTAGTAAAATTTTTATGGCTGGTGATCCCTTCCTTAAATTTACAAAAGCTATAGGTGCAGAAGTAGATAAATCTGAAAAAGGGTTAGGTATAAGATCTAACCGTTACACTATGTTAGTTGAGAATGGTGAAGTTAAAAAAGTAGAGGAAGAAAAAGAGACAGCTACCTGCGAACTATCTTCAGCTGAAAGCTTTTTAAAATCTATTTAGTTTTCGAAACTGCCAATTCATCAACAAGATTATTATATTTGTTGCCTGCATGTGCCTTAACCCATTTCCAAGTAATTTTATGTTTTAGACAAGCATTATCCAATTTAATCCAAAGATCTTTATTTTTAACTGGTTTCTTATTTGAACTTTTCCAATTATTAACTTTCCACTTTTTAATCCAATCAGTTATTCCATCTTTAACATATTTCGAGTCAGTAAAAATCGTAATCTCTGATTTCATTTTTATTTTTTTTAATGCCATAATTGGAGCCATTAATTCCATCCTATTATTAGTAGTATTATTTTCACTTCCAGAAATACTTGATTGAATAGAGTCATCCAATATGATTGCCGCCCAACCCCCTTTCCCAGGATTTCCAGAGCAAGCACCATCAGTATAAATTTTTAATTTCATTAAAAGAAATAATCCTCATGATTTTTTGCATTCTTATGAAATTCTAATCTTTTTAAATACTCCATTGGATCTTTGATTTTAACTATTGCTCCTTCTACCTTATTTAATGTGTCGAATACTCGAGTTAGCAAGAATCTCAAAGCAGCGCCTTGAGACAAAACTTTAATATTACTCAATTCTTCGTTAGACAATTTTCTTACAGATGTATATCCATCAATAAAATTCTTTGCTTTAGTAACGTTAAAACTTAAATTATTTTTTTGACCGTCAAAACACAAAGCGTTAAAACAAATAGCAATTTCAAACGCAAAAAAATCTTCACATGAAAAATAAAAGTCAATTACACCACTAAATTGATCTTGAATAAAAAAAATATTGTCGTGAAATAAATCTGCATGGATTATCCCTCTTGGCAGATTTTTTGGCCAATTTTTTTCAATATCATCAAGATTTTCCTCAATTAATCTTGGCAGATCTTTATGTATATTTTCACATTTATCTTTGACTGAATTAAATAATTTTCTCCATGAATTTACGGATAGGTCATTTTGTCGTTTTAATTTTAAATTCTTTGTGAGTTCATGCATTTTAGCTATTTCAGATCCAATTGATTTACAATTAATAGGAGATAAATTTTGTTTTGCTTTTCCCTCAACAAATGAAACGATCATTAATTTTTTTTCCCTAAAATTTGTAATAGTTTCATTATGATTATTAAAAATAGGAGCAGGGCATTTAAAGCTAGCTTTATTTAAAGATGACATTAGCTCAGAAAAAAAAGGAAGATCAGTAGATTTTACTCTTTTTTCGTAAATAGTTAATATAAACTTTTTTTTATTAACCGATAAAAAATAGTTTGTATTTTCAATACCCTCTTTAATTCCTTTGAATGAGTCCAACTTACCTAAACTATAATGAGATAAAATTTCCTCAATCTTTTTTTGATTTAACTTTGTGTAGACAGCCATTAATTAAGTTCTTTCGGCAATTTAAATACAACCTTTTCTTCCGCAACTATTACTTCTTCAATAGAAACATTTCTATCTTTTTTTAAACTGTTCAATAAAGTTTGAACAAGTTTTTCTGGTGCGGACGCGCCAGAAGATATCCCGATGGTTTCAGAATTTTCTATTTCATTAAAAGGAATTTCTTTTTCAGAATGCATTAAATGAGAATTATTACAACCCGCTTTTTTTGCAACTTCAACTAATCTGACAGAATTAGATGAGTTACGACTACCTACTACAAAAAACATATCACACTTGGAAGCTATCTTTTTAACAGCAGACTGTCTGTTGGTAGTTGCGTAACATATATCCTCTTTAATAGGGCCTTTAATTTTTGGAAACTTTTTTTTAAGAGCTTCAATAATTTCAGCTGTATCATCTACTGACAGGGTTGTTTGAGTAATATATGCAAGAGGTTTTTTAAAATCATTTTCTTTTAGCAGATCAACATCATTTTTAGTCTCGATTAGTTTAATTGATCCTTTTGGAAGTTGACCCATTGTGCCAATAACTTCAGGGTGATTTTTATGTCCAATTAGCAATATTTCAAAACCGTTTTTATTTAATTGCTCAGACTCTCTGTGAACTTTTGAAACTAATGGACAAGTTGCATCTACAAAAGATAAATTTTTTAATTTAGCTTCCTCTGGAACTGACTTTGGCACTCCATGAGCTGAGAAAATTATAGGTCTACTCGCGTCATCTACGTCAGATAATTCATCAACGAAAATTGCGCCTTTGTCTTTTAACTCTTCAACAACCTGCTTATTATGTACTATTTCATGACGAACATATACTGGAGCTCCAAACTTGCTAATAGATTTTTCAACTATTTCAATTGCTCTTTTAACTCCGGCACAAAAACCTCTTGGTGAAGCTAAATAAATTTTAAGTTCTTTTTTCATTTTTTTCTAAAAGATATTCTAGCAATATATGCGGAAAAGTAAGTGACGCCAAACCAATAAATATTACCTTATAAATAGCCTCATCAAGCTTATAAAAATTATTTAAAAAATATATTGCAAATAAAAATATTACTGTAGTTAAAAAAGTTAATGGGATAGCTTTAATTATAAATTTTTTGAGTCCTGGCTTGAAAGACCTATCCAACTCAAAAATAAGAGTGATCGAATGCCTAATTGAGTGAAGAAAACAAAAATAAAGAGTAAAAGCTAAAATAGGCGACAAGAATAGATTTAATATTATTAAAGAAAAGAAGTCCATGATCATGATACCTTTTAGATTTGTATTTTCTTTTCTTGAAATATACATAGATGATAAAAAACCAAGACACAACATTCCAATTAAAAATTCATTACTAAAAAAACTTGCTTCAAAAACTTTAAAATTTAGAACCCTAAATATTTCATTAGTTTCTTCTCTCTTTAATAACAATGGAGCCATAATTACAGTTGACCCTTTTAAGAAAAATAACCACTCAGATATAAAAAACTTTTTTCTAAAAAAAAATACTGTATCTTCTTTTCCAAAATGATAGGCGGCTACAATCAAAAATAGTAATAAAATTGTATTAGGAAAAATCAACCAAAATATTATTATCAATGATGAAATTAATACATAGGCAAGATAAAAGAATATAGTTTGTTTGTATCCAAATAATTTTAAAAGCTTTTTTCCTTTGATATTATCTAATGCACCGTGAGAAATTCCCAAAATTAAAATTAAAAATAAGCAAAATATAACTGGTTCAAAATTGAATAATAGATAAAGAGGGCTTATCAAAATACAAAAATTAAAAAATATAATTGAGTGTTTAAAGTTAATATTTTCCATTAATTAAACAATGCTTTTAAAAAAATTAATTTTGGCATTTTGCTTATAATATTTATATCTTCAATAATATTACTTTTATTTGATAAAAATTTTATAATCGTACTTGAAGAAGTTTTAAACATATTAAAAAAAATTTTAGGCATCTTTTCGGGGTGTTTTTCTAATACTCTTAGAAATACTTTATCTAAAAATTGATATTTTTTTCCTGTGGAGAATATTTTTGCTTTATTAATATTATCTATATTATTTACAATATACCTACTATGTTCTTGAATATTCAAAAAAGTGTAACCTGTGCTAAGCCGAGTCATCCCTCCAGCTGATCCAATATTAATTATTTTATTGTTATTATTTAATGATGGTGAAAAGAGTGGTATAGCCCCTTTTTCGGTAAAATTTATTTTATAGTTTTTTATACCCAGATTATTCTCAATATAATTTTCTAACTGAAGGTCATAATCTCTTAGGCTCTGATCTTCTAAATCTGATAACCAAGTAGTTTCAATCAAAGCTTTATTTTTGCTGAATGGCAATGTGTAGAAAAAATGTACATCTTTTCTCTGATCACAATTAAAATCCATTAAGTTTATGATTTCCTCATCAAAAATGTTTTTAGGTGTCTCTATCTCAATACCTTGAAAGTGTTGCCATAAATCAGATTTATCAAGTTCTTTTTCAAAAATACTATTAAATATTATTGAATTTTCTGAATTGACCTCGTTTAAACTTCTAAAAAAACTAATATTTGAATTTGTGTAGAGTTTAGAATTTATCTTTTTATAAAATTTTCCGCTATCAATACTTTGGTAAGGAAATTTTTTATTTGTTAATTCATTAGAGTTTTCAGCAGTATTAATTGTAAAATTATTCCAACTTTTAATTACACAATCTTCAAAATTATGATCAAATACTCTCCAGAATGACCAAGTTTTATCTCTCTTATACTCTTCACGGGTTTCAATTATTGCTAAAGTTTTCTCCTTTAACTTATTATTTATTTCAAGCTCATAGGCCAAAGATAAACCCGCGCACCCACCTCCAACAATAATATAATCAAATTCTTTCATTCAAATTAATCTCTTGTTCTAAAATATTATGATTTAAATGGTTATCGTAATTTAAATTTTTTATGAACAATAATTTTATAAAGTCAATAATAGATAAAAAAGTCTGAATTACCTTTTCGAATATCGGGATATAGATTTTGCCTGCTTTATTATAATTATCTATGTTATTTTGTTTGAGAATGTAGTCACCTATTTTCCTATAGACTCGTCTAGCTACTATAACTGAAAATCTAGATTTAACTGGTATACTGCTAATAGATGTAAATGATTTTTCGTAAAACGCTTGAGACTCATTTATAATAGTACGGATTGATGAAAAATCGTGTTCAATATACTGTCTATTACGCGCTTTATCTTCACAAACATCTCTAGCAATATTAGTAAGTTGCATGGCTATACCAAGATCAATCGCGCCCCTCAGAGCCTCTTTATTTTTTACTTTCATTATTTTTGACATCATTAATCCAACTGTTCCGGCAACTCTGTAAGAATAAACAAGTAAATCTTTTTTCGAATTAATCACTACTTTTTCCTCCAAGTCTGTTTCAACTCCATCAAATAAATCTTTTACTATTTTGAAAGAAATACCCTCACTATCAATTAGTGACCACATATCTTTTATAATTTGATTATCTAGATTTTTATTCTCAAAATCTTTTTTAAATTTTGAGAAAATTTCTTTCTTTACACTTAGATTATTACCATCATCAACTATATCGTCTAATGTTCTACAGAAATTATATAAAGATGAACATTTATCTAATGTATTACTTGAAAGAAAAAAACTTGCCCAATAAAAAGATTTAGCATGTTTTTTTAATAAATTACTTTTCATTAAAATAAATTGTCTAAAACTTTTGCTGATGATAGAACTCCGGGCATTCCAGCGCCTGGATGTGTACCTGCACCTACAAAGTATAAATTTTTATAAATTTCAGATTGATTATGAAATCTGAAATAAGCCGACTGAGAAAACTTTGGTTGAATTGAAAATCCAGATCCATAAAGAGTTGCAAGATCTTTTTCAAAGTAGTCAGGTGTTAAATAAAAATCACTTACCACATTCTCTTTAATACCAGGTAAAACAGTTTTATCCATTTTATCTAAAACCAAATCTTTAAACTTGTTACCTTCTTTGATCCAATTAACTTTAGATAAATTATTTGGAACTGGAACCAATACATAAAAAGCATCCTGGCCTTCTGGAGCCATGTTCGGATCGGTTGCAGATGGTCGATGTAAATAATAACTTATGTCATCAGAAAGTATTTTCTTTTCAAAGATTTTATCAAGATGTTTTTCATAAGTTTCTCCAAAATAGATTGTATGATGAGCAACATCTCTATATTTTTTTTTAGAGCCAAAATAATAAACAAACAATCCCATTGAATAATCCATTCTTTTCATTTTTTGCTTAAACAAAAAATCATAATCCTCTTTTGATTTTATCAAGTTGTTATATACATTTGGGGGATCAGAGTTACAAATTACATAGTCGCTATTTATTATTTTTGAATTATTTATTTTTACACCATTAACTTTTTTGTTTTCTGTAATTATTTCAGTAACTTCAGCATTTTTTACAATTTTAATATTTTCCTCAATCATAAGTTTTTCTAAAGCTTTGACAACGCTCCCGGTTCCTCCCATCGAGTAATGAATGCCCCATTTTTTCTCTAAAAATAAAATCAATGTATATATAGAAGTAGTGCTAAAAGGATTTCCACCAACTAAAAGAGGGTGCATACTAAATACTCTTCTTAATTTTTCATCAGAAATATAGTTCGAAACTAAACTGTAAACAGATTTATAACTTTTTAATTTTAATAAAGATGGAATTTGTTTCATCATAAAGACCAAATTATTGAAGGGTTTGTCAGATAAATCTGTAAAACCTTTATCAAAGATTTTTTCAGTAAAATTTACTAAATTTTTATATCCCTCATAATCAGCGGGGTTAAATTTTTTTACTTGTTCCTCCATAGATCTGTCATCACCGTTATAATCGAATGTATCACCGTTACTGAATACAAATCTGTACCACAAATTCAAAGGTACTATTTCGACATAGTCAGAAATATCTTTATTAAATAGTGAAAATAATTCTTCAAATAGGTAAGGGGCAGTTATAACTGTTGGGCCACCGTCATAAATAAATTGATCTTTTTTAAACACTCTTGCTCGACCGCCGAGATCAGGGTGTTTTTCTACTAAAGTAACTTTATGTCCTTTAGCTCTTAATCTAAGCGCAGCAGCTAGACCTCCAAAACCTGAACCAATAACAGTTATTTTTTTTGCCATTTTTTATGGCCTATATTAACTGGATTTTTTCTTTAGTGCTAATTTTGTTTCATCGATACTAGAGCTGTAAATTTTATCCAATTTACTTTTATCTAAAGAATTTTTAATCAATTTTTCAACGGACTTAATTGCTATAAAAACAGAGGCATTTTTAATATCTTTTATTGCTTGGTTTTTAAGCTGTTTTATCCTTTCCTCAGCATTCTTTTTCCTATTTTCCATTAAATTATGGAACTCCATGCTCACTCTTGTTACATTCTTTTCCGCTTCTTCGTTAGCTTTATTTATCATCTCCTTCACTTCATCTTTGGAGTTACTTATCTTTTTTTCGTGCTCGGCTAGAATGTTTTTTGCATCCTCCTTGAGTTTTTCCGCCTCACTAATTTGATTTCTAATATTTAAAATATTTTGCTCAAGGATTTCTTTAATTTTTAGTGGGACTTTAAAATAGATTAATACACCTAGAAAAATAAAAAACGAAATAGTTACCCAGAATGTAGCGTCTATTATCATAAATACTTACTAATTCCCTCTTTAGATACATCTTCTACGGCAGCTTTAATGCTGCTCTCATTTAATTTATCACCTGTTATATTTTTAATAATTTCTGATGCAATATTTCCTGAAATAGTTTTTATTGAATTTATAGAATTTTTTTTAAATTCTTTAATTTCCTTTTGTGCTTTTACAACTTTATTTTCAATTTCTTTTTCAATTTTATCTTTTTTAAACTTAATATCTTTATCCAAATTATTTTTTGACTCAAAATGTATTTTTGATACGTCTTTCTTTGCATTTTTTAATATCAATTCATATTCTTTTAATTTGATTTCGGCTTGCTCTTTTAGTTTATTTGCGTTTTCTAAATCTTCTTTAATCTTATTTTCACGATTATTTAAATTATCTTTAATCTTTGGCAAATAAAATCTCGATATAGAAATATAAAGAATTGTAAAAACCAATATTAACCAAAATGCCTGTGAAGCCCAATATGTTGGATCGAGCTGAGGCATTCCAGCCTCAGCTGCAAACAAAAAATAATTATTAGCAAAAAATGCCGCTAAATAAATTAAAAAACTTTTCATATTTATTTTATCAAAATGCAAATAAAATAATCAAAGCTACTACCAATCCAAACAACCCAGTTGCCTCAGCCAAAGCAAATCCTAACAATAAGTTCGGGAATTGCTTTTGAGCTGCAGATGGGTTTCTCATAGCTCCAGACAGGTAGTTACCGAAAATAATTCCGATACCAACTCCTGCTCCAGCCAATGCGATTGCAGCTAAACCTGCTCCAATCATTTTTGCCGCTTCTAACTCCATTTTTCCTCCTTTTTTAATGGTGTAAATTTAATGCATCGTTTAAGTAAATGCAGGTTAAAATTGCAAAAACATAAGCTTGTAAAAATGCTACTAAAATTTCCAAGCCAGTTAATGCTACTGAAAAACTAAGCGGTAACCACCCGCCTAATATTCCTAAACTCACAACAAATCCTCCAAAAACTTTCAACATTGTATGACCAGCCATCATGTTCGCAAACAAACGAACTGATAAACTCACTGGTCTACTTAAATATGAAATAATTTCTATAACGGTTATTAAAGGCAAAAGTATTGTTGGAACTCCACTTGGGATAAAAATACTTAAATATTTAAAACCATGTTTTATAAATCCAATGATTGTTACAGCTATAAAAATAAACAATGCCATAATAAGTGTTACAATAATGTGACTTGTAACTGTAAAAGAGTAGGGAAGCATCCCAACCATATTACAAAATAAAACAAACATAAATAAACTGAAAATAAAAGGAAAATAAGGCTTTGCTTTTGATCCAGCAGTGTCACTAATCATTTTTGCAACAAAGATATATAACATTTCTGAAATTAGTTGAATTTTATCAGGAATAATTTTCTTTTCTTTGGAACCAAAAAATAAAAGTAAAAGAATTACTGATGCACTAATCACCATAAATAAACTCGCATTAGTGAAAGATAAATCAATATCAGCGATTTTAATTTCAGGTCCGATCCTATGGACTGTGAACTGTTGCATTGGATTGCTTGCCATAAATAACCTTTAATCCTTCTTTTGCATTTTGTTAGCTGCACGAATAACATTTAACATACCTGCCACTGCTCCCAAAAAAAAGAAAATTACTATTAACCAAGGTTTAGTATCAAACCAACTATCTAAAATAAACCCAATTATTGTCCCAACCGCAACAGCTGCAACCAGCTCAGTGCCTAATTTAAAGGCACTACCCATAAATGACCCTTTATTATTGATATCTTCATCTAACTGTTTTTTAAGCTTAGATTTTGCAATTTTTAGGCGAGTTTTAAAATCATCAGGAATAGTCATAAAATTTATTTATGCAACTAGTTCTTCAGCTCTCTGTAAATCTACAGAAACTAGTTGGCTAACTCCTTGCTCAGCCATTGTTACACCGTAAAGTCTGTCCATTCTGGACATAGTCAAAGCATGATGAGTAATAATTATAAATTTAGTATTCGTAATTTTAGTTAGATCATCAAGTAATCCACAAAATCTTGTTACATTTGCATCATCCAATGGAGCGTCAACTTCATCTAAAACACAAATTGGTGAAGGATTAACCAAAAACACTGCAAAAATTAAAGACAAAGCAGTTAAAGCTTGTTCACCACCGGAAAGCAATGTTATAGACTGAAGTCTTTTTCCAGGTGGAGATACAAACATTTCCAAACCTGCTTCCAAAGGATCATCGGAGTCAACTAATTCTATTTTTGCAGTACCACCATTAAATAACTTTGTATAAACTTCATTAAATTTTCTGTTAACTTTTGTATAAGCTTCCAGTAAGCGCTCTCTTCCTCTTTGATTTAATTCATCTATACTTGTCTTCAACTTAACGATTGCTGAATAAAGATCAGCTCTATCGTCTTCCATTTTTTTAATTTCAGTTTCAAATTTTTTTGTTTCCTCGTCTGCTCTTAAGTTTACAGAACCAAGCAACTCTCTTTGTTTCTTAATTTTTTCAATTTTTTCACTTTGATCCTTAATAGAGGGTAAATTTCCGGGTTCTATTTCGATTAAATCAGATTGCGGTAGTATTGAAGACTCATTTTCGATATTAAGCTCATTTTTTACAGAGTATAGTAAATCTTTTTTTCTGTTCTCTATTCCCTCAACAGTTGCTTCATTTCTAGCTTTGCTTTCCTTAAGATCAGTAAGTTTTAATTGTATGTTTCTTAAATTTTCATTAATTGAGCTAAATTTTTTTTCAGCTTCAATTAATTCGTTTTCGATTTCCTCATTTCTCTTCTTAATATTCTCTAAATTTTGTAAATTTTGCCCTTTAGAAGTTGCTATTCTTTCAGGATTTTTTTGATTATCATTAATTTCAAGTTTAAATTTATTTTTTCTGTCATTTAGTTCAAATATCATTTTTTCAGAATTTGTTTTTAAATTTCTCCAGTTTTCTAGTTCTACGTCAATATTTTTGATCCTTTCTTTTCTTTTAATAGAATCACTTTCGATAGATTTCTTTTTTCCATATTTTTCAGCATATTCCTCTTGAGAAAGAGTGATCTTTTTCACAAGCTGTTTTAATTCTTTAAATGTATCTTTTGAAAGTTTTTTATTATTATCAATGTCCGATTCAATTTGATCTAAAATAGTATCTAATTGACTAAGCAATTTGTTAAGTTCAGACTTAGACATTAGAAGTTCACTTGATGAATTTTTTTCAACATTTAACAACTTATTTTCTGTATCAAGAAGATCTTCCTTTTCCTTTAAAATTCTTTTTTCATTAAGATTAGCATCTAACGATATACTTTTTTCTCTCTCAAGATCTGAGTCAACAGTTTTTACTGATTTTTCTAATTTATCTTGTAATGACTTTACTCTAGCCTCTTCCTGAACAAGATTTGTCATATCTAAATTTAGTTTTTGCAAAGTAGCAGCACTTTCCATCTTTTTATCTCTTAAAGGTGCAAGTTTTTTATTCTCTTCCTCTAGCAAAGTATTATTATGATTATAATCAATGTTAATCGCACTTATTTCGTCATCTAATTCGCTAATTTTTTCTTGAATTTGTTTTTTGTCTTTTTCAATTTCTTTTATCTTTAGAAAATAAAGACCAGCCTCAGTTTTTTTTATTTGCCCGGAAATTTCTTTATATCTTGTAGCTTCTTCAGCTTGTTTTTTTAAATTATCGAGTTGTTTTTGTTGCTGTTTTTTTAATTCATCAGCCCTTTTAAGATTATTTTCAGCAGCATTAAGTCTTGTTTCAGCTTCTTGTCTCCTAGCATGAATTCCAGAAATTCCAGCAGCCTCCTCTAAAATAGATTTTCTCTCTGTAGGTTTCGCCGTAACTAACTGTCCAATTCTTCCTTGACTAATTAGTGATGGAGAGTGAGCGCCAGTAGAGAGGTCAGCAAAAAAAGTTTGAACGTCCCTAGCTCTCACCTCTTTATCGTTGATGTAATATTTAGAACCTTTATCTTTTTCGATTTTCCTTTTAATTGATATTTCATCAAAATCTTTATATTGAATAGGTCCTTTTTTTTCTTGGTTATCAAGCAATAATGCAACCTCAGAAATATTTTTTGATGCCCTGTTAGAAGTTCCAGAAAAAATCACATCTTCCATCCCGGAACCTCGCATACTCTTTGCAGAGTTTTCACCCATACACCATCTAAGCGCTTCAACGATATTTGACTTACCACACCCGTTAGGACCCACAATTCCAGTAAGCCCTTTCTCAATCAATACAGTAGTCTTTTCTGAAAAAGACTTGAAGCCAGTCATCTCTAAATTTTTAAATTTCATTTATCAAAGTTTTTTTTCTAAAGCTTTTTTAAACTCTTTATAATTAACTTTACCAGTATATTTTTTTTCATTAATAAAAATAGTAGGCGTTGACTCTATTTTATATTTTTTCTGAGCTTCTATTCTTTGGTTCAATATTTCATCCTGCACTTTTTCATTTTTTAAACAATTTTCCATATTTTCATCCGTTAAATCGATAAGTGATCCAATATTTTTTATTGAGTTATTTATTTTGTTTATATCAGATCCTACAGCCCAAGATTTCTGTTTTTCATATATTTTTTCTAAAAGTTTAAATTTTTTATCGTTATCATTATGGCATCTCACTATAATTTCAGCATTTAATGCAGCCAGGTCCAAAGGAAAAGCATGGTGCTCAAATTTAACCATACCTTTATCTATATAATCTCTCTTTAAATTTTCAAAAATTGAATTATGAAAATCTGCACAATGTGGGCAAGTTAAGGATGAGAAAACTTTTACAACTACTTTAGAATTAGGGTCACCTATACTTAAAATTTTACTTTCTACATTACTAGAAAAAAAAATTAGTAACAAAAAAATTAAATTATAAAAATTTTTATTTATTTTTTCCATAAAAAGCTTTCACTAGATTATTAAGAGAACTTTTTAGTTTCTCATTATTAATCTTACTCATTTTTTTTTTAATTTCGCCTAAATTTTGAATTTTTTGAAAATTTCTTTTTTCCCCTTCAATTTTACTTTGAGTAATTTTAAGTTTTATACTCGAGATACAATCAAAGCCAAAAAAACTATTTATTTCATCCATGATTTGATCTTTTTTGTACTCTATATCAACCTCTTTACCGTGTATTACGTTAAGAACTAAAGTTCCATTTTTCATATCTTTCCCCATTTTTATTCTTACTGGATAACAAACATCTGAAATTTTTTTGTTTACCATTTTAGTCCAGTTATCAACTATGCTAGAATAGTTATAACCACCTTTTCTCAAATGTTTCTTTAAAGTCTTTGGTATTGAACTCGAAAAAGGACGAAGACCTTGCAAGAAAGAGTGTGTTTTATTATTATTTTTGTTATGCATATATCTGGAACTTTACCAAAAAAAATTTTGGCTTGGTATGATAATAGCAAAAGGAACTTACCTTGGCGTGTTGGCAAAAAGTCACCTAAAAATCTATATTATAGGCTTTTAAGCGAATTTATGTTGCAACAAACACAGGTAAAAACGGTTATTCCATATTTCAATAAATTCACAAAAAAATTCAAAACAATAAATGCTTTATCTAAAAGTAACGAGAAGGAAATTTTAAAAATGTGGGAGGGTCTTGGTTATTACAGAAGAGCAAGAAATCTTCTGGCATGTTCCAAAATTTTAGTTCAAAATTATAAATGTAAATTACCAAGATCAATTATTGAAATAAAAAAACTTCCAGGAGTAGGCGATTATACTGCAAACGCATTATTAGGATTGGTTTATAATGAACCAAGAATAGCAGTAGATGGAAACGTAAAAAGGGTATTCTCAAGATACCTAAACATCGAAGAAATAAAAATAAATTTTAACGAATTTATTAAAAAAAATAAAAAAAGACTCTTTATCACAAAAAGGAATGATGATTTTGTTGAAGCTTTGATGGAATTTGGTGCATTAATATGCAAACCAAAAGACCCAAATTGTTTTACGTGTTGTTTGAATAAAACTTGCAAGTATTTTAAGTCTAATAATAAAATTAAGAATATTAGAAATAAAATGATTAAAAATAAAAACTACGATATTTTTTGTTATATTAACAAAAAAAAACAAATAGCATTGACTAAAAGTAATCAAATTAGTTTTTTAAAGAATTTCAATTTACCAGAAGTAAAAGAAACTAAAAGTTTTTTAAAAAATCAAAATTGGATATTTCTAAAAAAATATAAAAATTCAATTTCAAATTTGAAATTAAATATAAATTTATATTACAAGTTTTCAAATAAGATTCCCAAAACGTATAATTGGTACTCTTTAAAAGATAATAGAGATTTTGTTCCAAGTTTTACCAAAAAAATTTTCAGGCAAGTATCAACTTTATTCTAATGAAAAAAAAAATAGCGATCATTGGTGCTGGTATAGCAGGTTTAACCTTTGCAAATTTGATTAAGAGAAATTCTGATTATGAATTTATGTTATATGAAAAACAAGAAAGCTTATCTCTTGATGAAGGTTACGGAATTCAACTTTCAACAAATAGTATAAAAATTTTAAATCAAATTGAATTTAGTAAGATAAACGACAAGAAAATATTTAATCCTAAAGCAGTTGACTTTTATGATATTAAAAATAAAAAAATTTGTGACTTAGATTTAACACAATTTAATACAGTTCAAAATAAATATACAACATTACAAAGATCAACTTTAATTGAGTTTTTAAAAGATGAAGTCTATACACAACACTTAAGATTTGGAAAAAAAATTAAAGAAGTTTCTGAACTAAAAGGTAAAGTGCTTATTAAATTTGACGATAACACAAATGACCTTGTCGATATAGTTGTTGGGGCTGATGGCATCTTTTCAAATACAAGGTCATTTTTTGAAAAGAAAAAAATTGAACCAAAATTTAAAAAAGCCGTAGCTTTAAGAATAATACTCAAATCAAAATCTGAACTTATGATAGATGAAGAAAATATTAGCCTATTGATGGGAAAAAACTGCCATGTTGTCATCTATCCTGTAAATAAAAACAAAGAACTTAATGTTGTCTGTATTATTAGAGAAAAAAAATATGACCCTGATAATATTAAATCATTGGTAAACAAAGTCACCGCACAAAATTCTGATTTAGAAAAAGTTTTAAAAGGAGATTTGAAATCTTGGCCTTTATATTTTACTTCTCAAATACTTCCGTCCACAAATAGCAAAGTTTTTTATATTGGAGATGCTTTTAATGGCTTTTTACCAACTTTAGCTCAAGGTGCGGGGCAATCGATAGAGAGTGCTTATGAGTTATTTAATTTAATCAAAGACGATAAAGTGGAAATTCAAAATACTTATTTTCAAAAAAGATCGAAAAGAGCAAAGATAGTCAAGAGAAGAGCAAATATTAATTTTTTTGCCTTTCATTTTTCAAGTTCATTTATGCAAGTAATTAGGAATTTTTTTATTAAATTTTTAGTTAAAAGAAAGAGCTTCATTAGTTCTTATTTAGGCACAGTATACAAAAACTAAATCTGTTTATCCGAAATAAACTTTTGTCTTAAGCTATCAATTAGTACAGTCGCTCCATTAAAATTATAATGCCAATAAGTCCAACCATTATAACTCTCTGCCCCCATTATTTTTGCTGCAATTTTATGTATTGATCCCTCTGTATCCTTATATTTTAAACTACCATCAGCCATTATTTTTGCATTTATTCTCTTTTTTGGATCAAATAAAGATGCTCCAGGTTTAATTATTCCTAATTCAACTAGTGAACCAAAAGGTATTCTAGGTTTTGTTTTGTTATTTTCAATAGTATCTAGAAAGTCATCAGCTATCTTTTTAGTCTTATTAATTCTCTCTTTTGCTGAAATAAAATATTTTTTATCTTTCTCAATTCCGTAATAATTTCTGCCTAATTTTTTTGACACAACTGCTGTGGTTCCAGTACCTAAAAAAGGATCAAATATTGTATCACCTTTATTGGTTGTCGCTAATATAATTCTGTGAAGAAGTGCTTCAGGTTTTTGGGTAGAATGTATTTTTTTTCCATTTTTTTTAAGTCTTTCTCTCCCATTACAAATAGGTAATGTCCAGTCTGATCTCATCTGTAAATCATCATTTAAACACTTAAGAGATTGGTAATTAAAAGTGTATTTTGATTTTTTATTCTTCGAAGCCCATATTAAAGTTTCATGAGCATTAGTAAATCTTGTTCCTTTGAAATTTGGCATTGGATTATTTTTTCTCCAAATAACATCGTTAAGCAACCAATAACCTAAATTTTGTAAGTGGTATCCTAATCGAAAAATATTATGATACGAACCAATTACCCAAATAGATCCGTTATCTTTTAAAATTCTTTTACATTCTTTTAACCAAGACTTACAAAATTCATCGTAATGTTTGAAACTATTAAATTGATCCCATTTATCATTGACACCGTTTACTTTACTAGAGTCTGGACGTGTTAATTTTTCTCCAATCTGCATGTTGTAAGGAGGATCAGCAAAAACTAAATCAAAGGTTTTGTCTGGAATTTTTTTTAATTCCTTCAAACAATCACCATTAATAACTTTATTTAAAAATTTTAACATTTTCTAGATTCAACTTTAAATTGAATCAAGGGTCAATTGATTTTAGAAAAAAAATGAGTCTTTTTGTGTTTTAGATTCTTAACTCGACAATATCTTGTGTATCGGTTTAAAACCTTTTCTATGGTGAGAGGTTACACCAAATTTTTTTAAAGCCTTAAGATGAGCTTTGGTACCATATCCAAAATTTTTTTCCCAAGCATAATTAGAAAATTTTTTTGATAACTTTGTCATTAGCCTATCTCTAAATACTTTAGCGATTATTGAAGCTGCACTTATTACTTTTTTTTTTTCATCTCCATTCACAATAGTTTTAAAATTTTTTAATCCTTTAGGAGCAAAATTTCCATCTATTAAAATTATATCCGGCTTTACAGAAAGTTTTTTTATAGCTCTTTTCATAGAAAGTAATGAAGCTTGTAAAATATTCAAATTCAAAATTTCTTCTACAGATGCCGTTCCGATAGAATAATAAGAGTTTTTTTTAATATGTTTAGAAATTCTTTCTCTTTTCAAAAATGATACTTTTTTTGAATCCTTTAAGAGTTTTAAATTTACAGTTTTTTTAAGTATAACAGCTGCGGAAACCACTGGACCTGCGAGACATCCTCTACCAACTTCGTCAACCCCAACTATTAATTTTTTTTTTTTCAAATATTTAAATTATTATTCTTATCTCTTATCATTTTTAAATCAATCCAAGCCATCTTTTTTTGAGCAGGTTGCCTCATTAAAAAAGCTGGATGAAATGTAATTATTAATGAGGCTTTACAATTTCCGAATTTTCTTTCTATCCATTTTCCTCTCATTTTTGAAATTACAACTTCATTTCCAATTAATGCATTCATTGCTGTGCTTCCAAGAAGGACTATTATTTTTGGATTAATAATCTCAATATGTTTCGTTATAAAAGGTAAATATCTTTTAATTTCTTCATTAGTAGGTTTTCGATTTTCAGGCGGTCGGTAATTGACAATGTTTGATATATATACTTTTTTTCTGTCTAAATCGATAGCAGATAGCATTTTATCTAATAACTGACCAGCTCTTCCTACAAAAGGCAATCCTTCTTGATCTTCATTTGCACCAGGCGCCTCACCGATAAGCATAATTTTTGATTTAGGATTTCCATCACTGAATACAATATTTTTAGCTTGTTTTTTTAAATTACAATTTTTTATATTTAATATTTCTTTTTTTAATAATTCCAATTTTTTTACTTTATCTTTTGATATTTCATAATTTTCTTTCTTATATCTATTTATTGGCTTATTATTGTAAATTAAATTATGATTTATAAGCTTGTAGTAATTTAGAAGTTTGATTGATTTATTTTTTTTTAACATTTTATGATTTATTTTAAATTAAACAAGATTACAAAAAATACCATATTTGTCATCGTTTTTGTTTTTTTCTTCACATTGCAGGCTTTATGCGTGGAAAAGTTTAATAAAGCAAATAAAATTGCTGATTATTTTTCCGGGATAGTTCTTTTAAACCAAGACAATTACAACGAATCTTTTCAATATTTAAGAAAATTAGATGGTCTTGAAAATGTTCACGCATCTTATTCCTTAAAATATTTATATTCTTTAATTAATTCCGGAAACTTTTACCAAGCATTTGTTTATTCCAAAAAACTTGAAAAACAAAAGGAAAGTAGTTTTGAGAGCAATTTAATAATAGGCATATATTATCTTAAAAAATCTAAATTTAATGAGTCAAAAAAATATTTTTTAAAAGCAAAACAAAAAAAACCAAAGTTAATCTTAGATAATTACATAATTGACACTTTATCTAACTGGTCAAGTGTAAGTAGCAGTAATTTAGAAAAATCGAAATTTATTTTAAATAAAATGGACAATAGATTTGACAATTTAAAAAAAATTCAAAAAGTTTTTCTTAATTGCTTTTTTAAAGATGGTAAAACTGAAGTGGAATTTGAAGCACTTATAAATAATGAAGATACTGATTTTTCTCGATACAACTATTTCTTTGTAAAATATCTAGATCGGATAGGTAAAGGAAGCAAAGCTGAAGCGACTTTAAAAAATTCTCTGAAAAAATTTCCAAGAAATCTTTTATTAAATCAGTATAAACTTGATCGTAAAAATTCAAAAAATAACTCATACTTTAATTGTGAGAAAGTCGAAGATGTAGTAGCGGAGATATTATATATAACAGCCAATGCATTATCTTCTCAGTCAATTTATTCTCTCTCAAACTTTTATTTAAATTTAGCAAAATATTTAAATAAGAATTTCCATGCTTTCGATACTCTTCTTGCTGAAAATTTTTATAATATTAATAATTTTGCTAAGGCGAATGAGATCTATAAAAGTCTAATAGTTTATGGGAGCGCTTTTGAGTGGTACTCAAATAAACAAATAGCTAGAATTTTAATTCAAGAAAATAATAAAGAATCAGCCCTTAGCCTACTGAGTCGAAGTTATGACAAATTAAATTATAAAGGAATTTACGAAGGATTTGACTATGCTGAATTTTTAAAAAACAATGAACAATTTGAACAAGCAATTAAACATTACTCTATTATTTTGAATAAAATTGATTTAAGTCATCCTTTGTACCCAGAGGTCACAGATGGAAGAGGGGTAGCATACGAGAGATTAGGCAAGTGGGATAAAGCTGAAATAGATCTGAAAGAGTCTCTAAAGGCAAGTCCAAATCAAGCTTACGTTATTAATTATCTTGCTTACTCTTGGATAGAACAAGGAAAAAATATTGAACAGTCATTGCGTATGTTAGAAAAAGCAAATGAACTAAAATCAAATGATCCTTATATAATAGATTCACTTGGCTGGGCTTTATTTAAATTAAATAGACTCCAAGAATCTAAAAAATATTTACAACTTGCAGTGAGCCTTATGCCAGCTGATCCGATTGTAAATGACCATTTTGGAGATGTACTGTGGAAAAATGGTAACGAAATTCAGGCTAGGTATTATTGGAAATTTGTTCTAAATCTTGAAAAAGCCGAGGACGATTTGAAAAATAAAATTAAAAAAAAATTAATTACAGGCCTTTAAGAAAATGGTCTTAAAATCATTTGCAAAAATAAATTTATCATTATCAATAAATAGTAAACTTGCTAATGGTCTTCATAATATCCAGTCAATTTTCTGTTTAGTAAACATTTTTGATAAAATTCAAATTACAAAAATTAAAAAAAAAAATATCAATATAAATAAAGATAAAATTTCTTTTTATGGGCCTTATTCAAGCGATGTAGAAAATAAAAACAATTCAATAGAAAAAACTTTAAATATTTTAAGAGATCAAAAAATTATTTCAGACTTTTATTCGATTAAGATATTTAAAAATATTCCTGTATTTGCTGGTCTTGGAGGCGGCAGCAGTAATGCTGCAACCGTTTTAAATTTTTTCGTCAAGAAAAAAAATGAACGTAAAATCATTAATAAGGTAATTAATCAAGTAGGCTCTGATATTAGATTATTTTTTTATACCCAAGGATTTTTAAGAAATTTAGATAAAGTGGATAAGTTAAAAAATAATTTTAAATTGCATTTTTTGATAATTTATCCAAAAATTAGATGCTCTACGAAGAATATTTTTTTGAAGGTAAAAAAATTTTCTAAAAGAGTGTCATTTTCTAATAGATATCTAAAAGATAAAACTATTTTTTTAAAACGCCTTAAGCTTGAAAATAATGACTTACAATCAATTGTTGAGAAAAAACATCCAATTATAAGCAAATTATTAGAGGCAATTAGTAATGAAAAGGGTTGCCTTTTTTCAAGATTAACTGGCTCTGGTTCAGTTTGTTACGGGTTATTTATTAACGAATACAGTTCAAAAGTCGCACTTAAAAGTTTGAGAAAAAGATACCCAAATTTTTGGATTTCAATTGCAAAAACTATTTAAATCTATTTATTTATGATATATCTGTCATTTGTAATTGGGGCATAGCCAAGCGGTAAGGCAGCGGTTTTTGATACCGCCATCCTAGGTTCGAATCCTAGTGCCCCAGCCATAGTTTATGTTTAATCTAAAACTTAATCCTATAAAATCTTTTAGAAAATTGTTTTTTCCTTTTTATAAAAATAAAGAACTAAAATTAATTTTTCAAAAATTACAAGATGGTATTTCTGAGGAAACGGTTGTTTCAAGATTTGTTGGTGGATGTGTTAGGAAACATCTTAATGGTGAAAAAATAGATGATATAGATGTAGCAACAATTTTAACAATTGATCAGATTAAAGAAAAACTTAAAGATACTAAATTTAAAGTGATTGACACTGGTATTAAACATGGAACTGTCACTGTAGTCTCCGACAGACATAAACTTGAAATAACTACTTTAAGAAGAGACGTAAAAACAGATGGGAGACATGCCGAAGTAGAATATATTGAAAATTGGAAATTAGATTCTGAAAGGAGAGACTTTACAATTAATGCTATATATCTAGACATTAATGGAAATATCTTTGACCCTCAAATGGGAACAGTCGATCTTCAAAATAATAATATAAGATTTATTGGAGATCCTCAAAAAAGGATTGAAGAAGATTACTTAAGAATAATAAGATTTATTAGATTTAAAATTATGTATGATGATAAAATAGAACCAAGCACAAGCACTGCAATAAAACTAAATTTAGATGGAATTAAAAAAATTTCAAAAGAAAGAATCTTAATTGAATTATTGAAGATTTTGGAATTAAAAAATATTTTCAATATGAGTAATAATAGTAATTTAAAAACGATATTCTCATTGATTTTTCCAGAATTTCTATACCTTGGTAGACTTGATCGACTTAAAAAAGTTTATAAATATTCGTCTCTAAATAAGTATATTTTACTGGCTATCTTATTGATTGACGAAAAAGGTAATCATGAATATTTTTCGCATAAATACAGTGTTTCCAACAAAATAAAAGAAAGTTTGGAAAAATTCAGTACTAATTTATTTAAAATCAAAAAAAACAAAAAATTTTTTGAAAAAGATATACTTAAAAATGTATATCTTAACGGAAAAGATCATATGATAGCGCTAAATTTAATTAATTTTTCTATAAATCAAAAAATTAAATTTCAGGAATTTTCCTTAAATTTAAAAAGAATATTAAAAATTGATATACCTAAATTAGATTTTAATGGAGAATATCTTAAACAGAGTGGATTGAAAGAGGGACTATTACTAGGAAAAGTTCTCTCGATTATAGAAAAAGAATGGGTTGAAAATAATTTTCAAATCTCAGAGGATAGAGTAAAAGAATTAATTAGAGTTCACTCTAATTAGATATATTCAACATTAAGTATTTCAAAATTTCTTTCTCCTGAAGGGGTTTCTACACTAATCATTTCTCCTTTGTTTTTACCTATTAAAGATTTCCCTATAGGACTTTTAAAAAAAATAAGGTTTTTTTTAATATCAGCCTCATCTTGACCAACTAGTCTGTAAGAAATTTTTTTGTTCGTCTCTAAATCTTGAACTTCTACAGTTGAACCAAATATCACCTTTCCAACATTTTCGATTTTTGTTACATCTATTACATTAGCTCTAGCTATTATGTCATTAATAGCAATTACACGACTTTCAATAATTGCTTGTTGTTCTTTCGCTGCATGATATTCAGCATTCTCTTTCAAGTCGCCATGAGATCTTGCCTCTGCAATAGCTGCAACAATTTTTGGTCTTTGAACATTCTTTAAATTTGCTAACTCATTTTTCAAATTTTTAAGACCGCTAATTGTAATTGGTTCTTTTTCCATTTTTAATTCCATTTTGCTTCAGGAGGTAAAGACATTAAAATTGAGTCGATATTTCCACCAGAGTTTAATCCAAACTTTGTACCTCTATCATATAAAAGATTAAACTCAACATATCTTCCTCTTTTTAATAATTGTTTCTCTTTATCTTTTTTTGTCCATTTTAATTTTTCTTTCCTATTAATAATTTTTTTTGAAATATCAATAAATGATAAACCAAGTTCTCTAACAAATTTAAAATTTTTTATCCAATCTTGTGTCTCGTAGTCAAAAAATATACCACCAATCCCCCTTGGCTCTTTTCTGTGTGGTAAAAAAAAATATTCATCGCACCATTTTTTATATTTTTTATAATTTTTTTTATTTTGACTACACACTTCTTTTAAATGCTTATGAATGATTTTCTTTTCTTTTGTATCTACGTGGCTAGGTGTTGCATCCATTCCACCTCCAAACCACTCTTTTGAGGTAACAATAAATCTTGTATTAAAATGAATTGCTGGAATTTTTGGATTTTTCATGTGTGCTACAACAGATATACCTGAGGCCCAGTATTTACCTTTTTTTTCTGCACCTAAAATATTAGATCTAAATTTTTTAGGAAAAATTCCCGATACTGTAGATTTGTTTACACCAACTTTATCAAATATTTTTCCGTTAGTAAGTAGATAAGAAAGACCTCCCCCATCACTTTTCTTTTGTTTACTCCAGTATCTTTTTTGAAATTTTTTTTTATTTTTTTCCAGATTTTCAAATTCTTTACAAATTTGACTTTGCAGATACGAAAACCAGCTATCAGTCATTTTTTTTCTAAATTCTAATGTCATCATTTTATCAAACTATTTTGTCTTAAAGCTTCAGACGCAACTATTGCCACACTAATTGCAACATTAAGCGATCTAGTATTTTTATTCATTGGAATTTTTATCTTATTTTTTAAGATTTTATGCAAATGTTCTGGCACTCCTGCGCTTTCTCTTCCAAATAAAAGCATATCATCTTTTTTAAATTTAAATTTATGGTACATTTTTTTGGCTTTTGTTGTCATTAATACTATTCTTGACTTTTTATATTTATTAAGAAATGTTGCAAAGTCTTCGTGCCTGTTAATCTGAGTAAACTTCATATAATCCATGACAACTCTTTTAAATCTCCTGTCACCCAAATTGAATCCACAAGGTTCAATCAAGTGTATCTTTAAATTCAAGCAAGCACCCAATCTAATTATTGCTGCAGTATTTTGAGGGATATCAGGTTTATAAAGGACAATGTGCATTATTTTAGCCTAATTATGTGTCATTCTGACCCTAGAAATTTTAATAATATGGTTTTATTTAATAATTACATTATAAGCACTAACATAAATGAGCAAAGAAGAAAAAAAAGTTAATCGAAGAGATTTTTTATTTACAGCTAGTTATACGGTTGGGGCAGTAGGTGTTGGAGCAGTTATTTGGCCGATGATTGATCAAATGAACCCAGACAAAGCTCAACAAGCGTTAGCTACTACTGAAGTTGATATTAGCAACATTGATCCTGGAAAATCGATCACAGTCTTATGGAGAGGTAAGCCAGTTTTTTTAAAAAGAAGAACCCCTGAGGAAATAGCAGAGGCTAGGGCCGTAAACATGGACGATTTGCCTGATCCTCAAAAGGACGAAGAAAGAGTAAAAGAAGGTAAAGATGAATGGTTAGTTATGTTAGGGGTCTGTACTCATCTAGGATGTGTGCCTTTAAAAGATAAAGGAGACTTTAACGGCTGGTTCTGTCCTTGTCACGGTTCACATTATGATGTGTCAGGCAGAATTAGGAAAGGACCAGCACCAACAAATATGGAAATACCAAAATTTGAATTTGTAGATAATAATACAATTAAGATAGGTTAAAAAAATATGAGCGAGCACGAATATACACCGAAATCTAAAGCAGGAAAATGGTTTAACGATCGTTTGCCGTTGCTCACTCTTGGAGCGCACCTTACAGATTATCCAACACCTAAAAATCTAAATTATTGGTGGACTTTTGGTGGAATTTTAACTTTTTGTTTAATCACTCAAATAGTAACAGGAATTGTTTTAGCAATGCATTATGTTGCTCATGCAGATTTAGCTTTTGCAAGCGTTGAACACATAATGAGAGATGTAAATTATGGTTGGCTAATAAGATATATTCATAGCAATGGTGCATCTATGTTTTTCCTTGCAGTTTATATTCATATTTTTAGGTCTTTATTTTATGGATCATATAAATCACCAAGAGAAGTAATTTGGATCATAGGTCTGATGATTTATTTATTAATGATGGCGGCAGCTTTCATGGGTTATGTTTTGCCTTGGGGACAAATGAGCTTTTGGGGCGCTACAGTAATAACTAACTTATTTAGTGCAATTCCGTTAGTTGGAGACAGCATAACAACTTGGTTGTGGGGAGCATACTCTGTAGATAATCCAACACTAAACAGATTCTTTAGTTTACATTACTTAATACCGTTTTTAATTTTAGGATTAGTAGTTTTACACATTTGGGCTTTACATGTTCCAGGAAATAATAACCCTGTGGGAATTGATATAAAGAAACCATCTAAAGATACAGTGCCATTCCATCCTTATATAACAATTAAAGACGCTTTTGCACTTTTAGTTTTTATGATCATATTTGCCGGATTTGTATTCTTCACTCCCAATGTTTTGGGACACTCAGACAATTATATTCCTGCAAATCCGTTAGTTACACCTGCTCATATCGTACCCGAATGGTATTTATTACCATTTTACGCAATTTTAAGATCTGTACCTGATAAATTAGGTGGAGTAATTTTAATGTTCAGTGCAATTTTTATTTTATTTGTATTACCTTGGTTAGATACTTCAAAAGTTAGATCGGCCGTTTTTAGACCGATTTATAGACAGTTCTTTTGGATATTAGTAATAGACGTTCTAATGCTTGGTTATGTTGGTGCAATGCCAGCTGAAGGAATTTACTTAGTATTAGCTAGAGTGGGAACTATTTATTACTTCTTACATTTTATAGTAGTTATGCCTGTTGTCGGTTATTTGGAAAAAACAGATCCGATTCCTATGAGCATCTCGGAGCCGGTATTAACCGGAGGAACAGAACCGTCTTTAGCTAGGAAGGTTAATGATAAAGTCTAATATAAAACTACTCGTTTTATCTTTTTTGTTACTTATTTCACTTAGACCACTACAAAGCGCTGAAATGGTTGATCCAATTAAAGTGGATTGGAGTTTTAAAGGTTTAACGGGAAAATTTGATAGAGCATCACTACAAAGAGGTTTTCAAGTTTATAAAGAAGTCTGTGCTTCTTGCCATTCAATGCAATATCTAAGCTACAGAAATCTAGGAGAACCTGGCGGTCCCGAGTTTTCAGAACAAGAAGTAAAAGCAATTGCTGCTAGTTTTGAAATAGAGGATGGTCCAGACTCTCAAGGAGAAATGTTTACTCGACCAGGAAAACCTTCAGATAAATTTAAAAGTCCGTATCCTAATGTCCAGGCAGCAACAGCTGCTAATGGTGGGGCATACCCGCCTGATATGTCAGTTTTAGTAAAGGCAAGAAAAGGAGGAGCTAACTACATTTATTCAGTTCTTGTCGGTTACGAAGACCCTCCTCCAGGTGTAACTCTTGACGACGGTGTTTATTACAATAAATATATGGCAGGCAATAAGATAAAAATGCCAAATAATTTAATGGATGGTCTAGTTGAATATGCAGATGGTACCGAGTCTACTGTTGATCAAATGGCTAAAGATGTAACAACTTTTTTGGCTTGGGCTGCTGAACCAGAGCTTGAGGAAAGACATAAAACTGGTGTCAAGGTAATTATTTATTTAGTACTTTTAACAATACTTGTTTATTTAAGCATGAAAAAAATTTGGTCAAGGGTTGACTCGGAAGTGTAATACATCGCCGTCTTTAACAATATACTCTTTTCCTTCAATCCTTAATTTTCCATTCTCTTTGCATTTTTCTGCACTTCCATATTTTATGAAATCTTCGCAGCTTACAGCTTCCGCTCTAATAAAATTTTTTTCAAAATCTGTATGAATGACACTCGCTGCTTTCGGAGCCGGAGTATTTTTTCTTACTGTCCATGCTCTACTTTCCTCTGGTCCGGATGTGAAAAAGGTATCTAGTTTTAGAAGATCATAGCCTCCTTTAATAAGTTGATTTAAACCTGTTTTGTCTAAACCAATATCCTTCATAAAAGTTTCTTTTTCACTTTTTTCAAGACTAGAAAGTTGATCTTCAATATCTGCACAAATGTGAATTATCTTTTCATTTGGGTATTTAATTTTAACCATTTCAGTATATCTATTTCCCTTTGATAGGTTTTCCTCATCTACATTGCATACTATTATTTTTGGCTTGATACTTAATAATCCAATATTGTAGAGAATTTTTTCCTCTACTGCATTATTGATTATGGCTTCTTCACCTCTATTTAAACTGTCCAATTTTTCACTTAAAATTTTAATTTCTTTTTCATCGAGTAATTTTTTTTTACTTTTTTCCAGTTTTTTTTGAATTATGTCTAAATCTGATAAAATTATCTCAGTTTTTATAGTTTCAAGGTCATCAGCTGGATTAATTTTTGAGTTTACATGAGTAATTTTTTCAGAGTCAAAACATCTTACTAGATGAATAATTGCGTCAACCTCTCTAATGTGGGAAAGAAATTTATTACCTAGTCCCTCACCTTTTGAAGCGCCTTTTACTAAACCTGCAATATCTACAAATGTAATATTAGTATAAATTTTTTTTTTTGAGTTTGATAATTTTGCAAGCTGATCCAACCTGTAATCAATTACGTCAACAACTCCAATATTAGGATCAATTGTGCAAAAAGGAAAATTTGCTGCCTCTGCATTTTTTGAAGCGGTTAGGGCATTGAATAAAGTAGACTTACCAACATTTGGAAGCCCAACGATTCCACATTTAAATCCCATTAAGATTTTGATTAACTTTGCTAGAAAATAAATCTATTTTTTTATCAATTAATGTAGGTATTTGTCTTACGATGTTTTCAGTTATTTCTTTAATTTTTTCTTCCTCATCTTCTTTAAAATCCTCTAACACATGGTTATTAACTTTTTTCTTTTGTTTTGGATGACCTATTCCAACTCTTACTCTGGAGTAATCTTTACCTATAAACTTATCTATTGAATTAATTCCATTATGTCCAGCACTACTCCCTCCAAACTTGGCTTTTATTTTTCCAAAATCTATGTCCATATCATCGTGGAAAACTATCACGTCTTTCGCATCAATCTTAAAATAATCTATTAATTCTTTTATAGCTGTGCCTGAGTTGTTCATAAACGTAAGTGGTTTGATTGCATAGATTTTCTTTTCCTCAATACTACCAGTTGTTAACAATCCTTTAAATTTAGGTTTTTGTTTTGAAAGTTTAAAGTGTTCATTGATTGCATCAATAATTTTAAAACCAATGTTGTGTCTTGTATTTGTATAGTCTGATCCTGGATTTCCTAATCCAACTAATAAAAGCATATTATTTATTTCTTTTCAGCAGGTTTTTTTTCAGCGAGTTTTTTTTCTTCAGGTTTTTTTCCAGCAGAGGTGTCTTTTGTTTTTTCGTCTTTCTTAGCCGCATCTCCTTCTTTAGTTGCACCTTGAGCTCCATCTGCTTGAACTTCGCCACCTTCAGCTCCCTCTGCAGGTGTTTCCTCTACAGGTTTCTCTGGTTCTTTTATTACAGTTGGAGCCGCAACAGTTGCAACTACGAAATCACGATCAATAATTGTTGGAATTACGTTATCTGGAAGTTTAACTGACGAGATTTTAATACTAGTTCCTATATCGGTACCATTTAAATCTACAACTATTTCATTTGGTATATTTTCAGCTGGACATCTTAGCTCAACTTTTCTTCTCACAATATTTAATACGCCACCCCTTTTTAATCCGGGTGAGTCTGGATGATTGATAAACTTAACTGGTATTTCTAAAACTATTTTTTTACCTGACACTATTCTCATAAAATCTATGTGTATTGGCTCTTCAGAAACTACATGATAGGAAACATCTCTTGGTATCACTTTTTCTTTTTTGCCATCAATTTCAATTTCAAGCACTTTTGATAAAAAAGTTTCAGAATTAATTATGTTAGAAATTTCTTTTTTACTAATGGAGATATTTTGATTAGGATTTTTTCCACCGTATAAAATTGCAGGTATAAAACCGTTTGCTCTCAGTTTATTATTTGAGCCAGTTGAAAGATCATCTCTTTTTGTAGCTTTAAGGTTGCTCATAAAATTATCGAAAGAGGTATATAACTCAAGATATAAATTAAAACAAGTGCTAATTGAATAAATCTGATACTGAATTTGAATTAGCTATTCTTTTTATGGCTTCTGACATAAGTGAGGCAATAGACAACACCTCTATTTTATTATTATTTTTAATCTTTTGAGTATTATCAATTGTATCCGTAATTATTAATTTCTTTATTTTTGATTTTTTAATTTTTTGAACTGCATCGCCACTTAGAACAGCGTGAGTTATAAAAACATATACTTCATTAGCTCCATTTCTTTTTAGAGCATCTACAGCATTTACAATAGTGCCTCCGCTATCAATTATGTCATCAACTATAATACAAGTTTTATTTTTAACATTTCCAATAATATTCATAACTTCAGATTTTCCAGGTGCAGGCCTTCTTTTATCAATGATCGCTAAATCAGCTTTAATCCTTGTTGCTAGCGCTCTTGTTCTTGCAACACCTCCTACATCAGGTGAAACACAGATCAATTTTTTGTTACTAAATTTTTTTTTGATATATTTTGAAAACAGTGGTGCCGTGTATAAATTATCTACTGGCATATCAAAGAAACCTTGTATTTGACCGGCATGTAAATCTACAGTTACAACTCTTGTGGCACCTGCATTCGAAATCAAATTTGCAACAACTTTTGCCGAGATTGAAGTTCTCGGAGCTACTTTTCTATCTTGTCTTGCGTAACCAAAATAAGGGATCACGGCTGTTACAGTTTTTGCTGAAGATCTTTTTAAGGCATCAATAACTAATAAAAGCTCCATTATATTATCATTAGCAGGATTTGACGTTGATTGAATTACAAATACACTATTGCCTCTTATATTTTCATTTATCTCAATATAAATTTCACCGTCAGCAAATCTTCTGATATTTGTGTTAATTAATTTAAGTTTAAGGTTTTTAGAAATATCTTTGCTAAGCTTAAGATTGCTAGTTCCAGATAAAATTTTCATGAAAGATAATTATTTATACAATTATTTTGTTTAGTTTTCAAATTTAATCTAACTTAGACTTATTATTGATATACATCTACCATAATCTTTATGTCCCAAATTTGATGATTTTCTATAGCTAAAAAAGTTATTACTTTCCTTAAAAGTATCATGATTTACATGATCGACCTTAACCTTAAGCTTCAAAAGTTTATCTGCCACAAATTTTCTCAAATCAAACAATTTTTTCTTTCTATTTTTATATGAAAAAAACTTTTGGTTTTTTTTAGATTGAGACATAAATTTACGATAAAATCTTAAATCTACCTCATAATTTTTTTTTCCTATGCAAGGTCCTATAGTTGCATATATTTCATTTTTTGAATTAAGTTTTTTAATTTTGTTGACAGTATTTTTAATGATACCTGAGAATGCACCTCGCCATCCAGCGTGTATACAAGCGATGACTTTATTTTTATGATCAAAGATTAAAACAGGAACACAATCTGCAGTTAAAACTGCCAAGGCTAGACCATTAACATTAGTTATAAGCGCATCAGAATTTATTTTTTTCTTATTATTACACTCATAAATCTCTTTTACTTTATTGCTGTGAGTTTGATTCATGAGTATCAAGTTTTTATTTTTTATTCCCATTTTTTTTGCCACGTAACTAAGATTTTTAATAATATTCTTTTTATTATCGCTTGATCCAAATCCACAATTTAAACTCTTAAATAAACCCTTTGAATAACCTCCATTTCTAGAAAAAAAACAATGGTTTATGTCCTTAAATTTTTTAAGTTTTCTTGAATAAAACATTACCTGAAACCAAAATATTTATTATTTTTATTGCTATATGCTAAATTTGCTTTGAACAAATCTCCCATTAATTTAGGACTAATTAGTCTTTTTAATCTATAAAATAGATTAGCTTGGTCCATGAATTTCATTTTTCTAGATATTATTTCAGCTCTATCTTTAATTCCAAGGTTAATTAAAAAATCTTTTTGTGAAATTGTTTTTTTAACTTTAAGTTTATTTTTTTTAAAAAATTCGTTAAGGAGAGTAAAATTAACATGTGAGGTCACATCGGCTTTACCCAAATTTTTCAAAATATGATTTTTTTTATGTTTGATTACGGACTGCAAAGTGTTCTGATTGTTCGGTTGTTTATATCCATAATCAATTAACAAAATACATCCCTTTAATCTAATTACTTGTTTGACAATTTTTTCTAATTCGTCAAAACCAGATTTTGGAAATTCAATAAATTGAAGTTTTTTTAAAGATTTATAAGAGTTTATAATTTTAAAATTTTCTTTAGATGCTTTTTTATAAACTTCTCTAATTTTATTATTTTTATCAATAAAAAAGTATTTTTCATATAAACGGTTTTTTAAACGTTTAAATTGTTTTATTGGAATAGCATCGAAAAATTCATTTCCAAAAAAAATAACAGGACCCTTTTTTAAATTATTGAAATTTTTTATCCATTTAATATCTTTACTATTAATATTTTTTTTTTGTAATTTTCTCAAAAGTTCACTTTTTTCAAATAAATAAATTTTCTTGGAATCATTAAATTTTGGAAATCTCCTAAAAACTTTCAATAATATTTTTACTAAGCTACCATCCCCAGGTCCCAATTCTACCACATTAAAATTTTTGGGTTTACCAAAAACTTCCCAAGTAGAAACTATCCAAATTGCAATCATTTCAGAAAATAAATTTGAAATATTTGGTGAGGTTACAAAATCACCATAATAGCCAAAAGGTCTTTTTGAATTGTAATATCCAAATTTTTTATCATAAAGCACATTATTAAAAAATTTATCAATTGGAATAATCTTTAAGTTTTTAAAATATTTAAAATCAGTTTTCATTTTTTTTTAAAAAATTTAACATCATCAATCCTGCTATAACCATAATAATACTTAAAATCATACCTGTGCTAAAAATACCAAAAAAATAACCGATGTGAGCGTCGGGCTCTCTAAAAAATTCTGAAATAATTCTAAATACACCATATAAGATTAAAAACATATATGAGCATTTACCTATTTTATAGTTTTGTTTCGACATAAAAACATTAAGTAAAAAAAATAGAATCAAACCTTCAAAAAAAGCCTCATACAATTGAGATGGATGTCTTGGGATTTGATCAACATTTGGAAACACCACGGCCCAAGGAACTGTTGTAGCTTTTCCTACAAGTTCACCATTAATAAAATTTGCTATTCGTCCAAAAAAAATACCAATAGGTGAAACACAGGCAATAATATCTAAAAAAATTAATTTTTTAATTTTTCTTAAATAAGAAAATAAGAAAGTTCCTACTATAATTCCAATTAAAGCTCCATGAAATGACATACCGCCTTCCCAAATTTTAAATATATCTAGAGGATTCGATAAATAGTAACTAAAATTATAAAAAAACACATATCCGAGTCTTCCACCAACTACTAATGATACAATCAAATAAGTTATTAGATCATCGAATAGATTTAGTTTTGACTTACCTTTTTCAATTCCAAACAGCCGCGTAATTATTTTTTTTCCATACCACCAACCTATAAGAATACCAAATATGTATGATAAAGAGTACCATCTTACAGCAATAATCCCAAAATCTAACAACACAGGGTCAAAATTATGGGTAAACATATTTACTTATATCACATTTGAAATTAACATTCCTATCAAATAAGATAAGTTATGAATAATTCAGAAAAAATTTTAAAAACTTTGTCAAATTTAATTGAAAACGGTATTTTGACATCAAAAGATCTAAAAAAAGAAATATCAAATGATTTAAAATTCAAAAAAGACAAAATATTAAATAAACTTGAGTTAGTTTCCAGAGAAGAGTTCGAGGTTCTTAAAAGCATTGTTCAAAAACAAGATAAGATAATAAAAAAGTTAAAAAATAATACTAAGTCTAAAAAGGTAAAGAAATCTTAACTTGTAAGCCACTAAATTGGCTTTTTCCTAACTGGATATTCCCGCCATGAGAATTGATTATATCTTCTACAATTGCAAGCCCTAATCCAACTCCAGATTTATTAAGACTCCTGCTTTTATCAAGTCTAAAAAAAGGTTTAAAAACATTTTTAAATTGATCTTCTGGTATTCCAGGACCATCATCATCTATTATAATCATTGCTCGATTTGAAAATTTTTGTAAATTAACAAAAACTTTTTTTCCATATGTTAAACCGTTCTGTATGACATTTTCAAATGATCTTTTTAATGCTACTGGTCTACCTTTTATGATAATAACTTCGCTGTTATTAATTCTTAAATTATCATTATTAAAGTTTTTATATATTTCGTCAAACAATGAGTTTAAATTTATATCAATGGTTGTTTCTTGTGCTTGTGTTTTAGCGAATTGCAGATAATCATTAAGCATCTTTTCCATTTCATCAATATCCTTAGACATATTCTTGGATAAGTCTTTTTGACTAAGCATTGCTAGTTGTAATTTCAATCTGGTTAGAGGAGTTCTTAGATCATGACTAATGCCAGATAACATCTCTGATCTTTGATTCAAGTGCCGGTTTATTCTCTTTGCCATTCGGTCAAATTCATAAGCTGCTTTACGAATTTCTTGTGCTCCCGAAGGTCTAAAATCATTGACATAGTCACCTTTGCCAAATCTTTCAGCTGCTTTAGCTAATTTAACTAAAGGTCTAGTTTGATTTTTTAAAAATATTAAAGCGATTACAATTAAAACAATTGAAGGTAAAGTTGTCCATAAGACAAATAATCTTACCGAAGAAGTAGAAACCATTTCTTTTGGGACTAAAAACTCAATTACATCTTTTTCAGATTTAATTTTAATTTCCACTGCTTTTTTGAATTTAGAAGTACTAAACCAATAATTATTATTTCCAAAAACAGATTTCAGTTCTCTCCTTAAAGATCTATCCATAGGGCTGAACTTTCTTTCACCTGATATTTGAGGGAATTCATTCTGATTAATACCGATTTCAAAATTAAAATTATTTTTATAACTATCAGTAAAAAAATCTAAATTTTTTTTATCGTTCTTATAAATTTCTTCTATAGTTTTTAATTGCGCTACAAGAGATCTCGTAGTATTTTTATTAGCTTTTATCCAAATACTATCATAAAAAACTATTGTAATAATCAATTGAAGCAAAATAGTTGGAGCAGCAACAATTATTAAAGCTCTATAAAATAGTCTTTTTGGTAAAATAATTTTTAAAATTTTATTGAATCCAGAGAACATAGCCTGAGCCCCTTATAGTTTGTAAATATTTCGGATTTTTAGGATCTATTTCCAATTTTTGTCTAAGTCGAGTTATCATCACATCAATCGATCTTTCTTGACCAATACCTGAAATTATTCCTATTTCCTCACGAGTATAAGTTTTACCCGGATTTGATAACATTTCTACAAGAACTTTTTTTTCTGAATTATTAATTTTTTTATTTTTATCTTTCAAACTAATAATCATTTTATTTAGATCAATACTCGCATCACCTACGATATGTTTTGAATTTAGGTCAATTTTATTTGTAAGTTTTATAATATTTTTTATCCTGAGAAGAAGTTCTTTTGGCTCGAAAGGTTTCCCAATGTAATCATCTGCTCCAAGTTCAAGTCCTTTAATTCTATTTTCTACTTCTCCTTTTGCTGTCAATAAAATTATTGGAACTTTGATTTCCTTTTTAATATCTTTTGTTAATTCATAACCATTTTGTCCTGGCATCATCACATCGAGAATAATTATGTCAAACTTAAGATATTCTAATTTCATTTTTGCTTGCTCTGCATTTTCTGCAGTGGACACAGCAAACTGATTTTCAATTAAGAAATCTTTTAAAAGGCTTCTTATTCTATCATCGTCATCAACAACTAAAATATGTAATTTATTTTCCATCTATTATTTTTTTTAAGACATCTTTAAATTTTATAACTGAGTCTGAGCTAGAGTTCTTTAAAGCATTAAATATTCTTTTTTTTTGAGAATTATAAACACTTTCAAAAAAAATTTTACCCTCCTTATCTAGAAATAGATTTTTTTTTCTTGTATCATTTTCATCCTGTATTTGTTTAATAAATTTGGCATTGATTAAATCCCTTAAAACCCTATTTAGACTTTGTTTTGTTACTTTTAATTTAAATATTAATTCGCCCAAATTTATTCCAGGATTACTCTCAATTAAGTGTAATGCCCTCAAATGTGCTGGACCCAAAAAGTTTTCTGCTAAAATTTTCTTAGGATCCGAAAAGGTTTCGCGGTAGGCATAGTAAAGAAGCTGTATAAACTCTTTTATTTGATCGTCTTTAAGATATAATAAATCTTTCATAATGGTAAGTTATATTGACTTATCCTTATTTGGAATATACTTTTTTAGATAAAAAAAATCTATATATTTGCTTTTGATGGAAACTATACCTTACGATAAAAGATCAGGAAAAATTTGGTTCAACGGTAAAACTGTTGATTGGAAAGACGCAAATATTCACATTTTGAATCATGGTTTACACTATGCAAGTTGTGTTTTTGAAGGAGAAAGAGTTTATGACGGAGATATTTTTAAACTTGAGGAACATACGGAAAGATTATTTTATTCTGCAAAAAGAATGGGCATACAGGTCCCATATTCCCAAGAGGAGATAAACAAAGCTTGCAAAAATATTGTTAATATTCAAAAGGTAAAAAATGGATATGTAAGACCTTTAATTTGGAGGGGAAGCGAAATGATGGCCATCTCTGCACAAAAAAATAAGATTCATGTAGCAATAGCAACATGGGAATGGGGATCATATTTTGATCCAAAATTAAAATTAAATGGAATTAAATTAAATATTTCTAGCTGGAGGAGACCCGCTCCTAATACTATTCCATGGGACACGAAGGCTGCGGGTTTATATATGATTTGTACACTCTCGAAACATGAGGCGGAAGCCCAAGGTTTTACAGACTCTTTGATGTTAGATCATGAGGGAAATATTGCTGAGGCAACGGGCGCAAATGTTTTCTTTAAAAGTGAAGGTGGGGAATTACATACTCCAGTCCCAGATTCCTTTTTAGATGGCATTACAAGACGGGAGGTCATAAAAATTGCTAAATCAAAAGGAATTAAAGTAATAGAGAGAAAAATTAAACCCGAGGAAATGCAAAATTTTGTAGGATGCTTTCTTACAGGTACAGCTGCAGAAATTACTCCTGTATCAAAAATTAACGAGTATAATTTTAAAGTTTGTAATGTAATTTCTGATTTAAATGATGCCTACCAAAGTTTAGTCAGAAAAGATTCTGCCGCTTAATCCTTGTTGTCCTCATTGATAGCATAATCTATACCTTTTCTTAAGTAATCGTAACCTGTATATAAAGTTAAAAAAGCAGATAACCATAAAAGAATAATTCCTACAGTCTGTGCATTATAATCTTGAAAATTAATTATTTTATTTCCTATATCACCAGTTAAAAGGATAGCAATCGATGTCATCTGAATAAAAGTTTTCAACTTTGATAAACTTGTAACTTGCATTGCTACTTTTCCTTTTGCTAAATACTCTCTTAATCCTGATACTAAAATTTCTCTAGTTAAAATAATTACAGCAGCAATTACTTCATAGTTTTTGATTGTGCCATTCATCACAAGTAAAATAAGCGCTGCTGAAACCAATATTTTGTCTGCAATAGGATCTAATATTTCTCCTAATTTTGATTCTTCCTTAAATAATCTTGCAAGCAAACCATCTAGATAGTCAGTAAAACTTGCAAGAACAAATAAAAAAAAAGGAATTAGATCTCCAAAAAAACCTGGAATGAAAAAAGTCACAACAAATATTGGAACAA
Source organism: uncultured Pelagibacteraceae bacterium (assembly GCA_902552345.1). GTDB lineage: Bacteria > Pseudomonadota > Alphaproteobacteria > Pelagibacterales > Pelagibacteraceae > Pelagilacustribacter. The sequence goes on from CACDGO010000001.1 coordinate 210,143, forward strand.
TAATAATTCGACCAATAGTAAGTATGTTAGGTATTTTTAGTTTCATTTATTCGTGAAAATAATCATATATTTTCTTTGCAATATTGTCTTCTATTCCCTCAACTGATTTTAAATCATCAAAACTCGCTGACTCCACTGCTCTAGCTGACCCAAAATGATTTAGTAAAGCCCTTTTTCTTTGTTTTCCTATTCCTTGAATTTGATCAAGCAAAGACTTGCTAAGGTTTTTCTTTCTTTTAGCTCTGTGTGTGCTTATCGCAAATCTATGTGCTTCATCTCGAAGTCTTTGTACGAAAAATAATAATGGATCATTTCTTTCTAAAATATATTCTTTACTTTTATAATAGATTTTTTCCTCTCCAGCATTTCTTCTTTTACCCTTCGCTACAGCTAAAATTGGTAAGTCGTGTAATCCTAATTCATTAAGAACTTCTCTAGAAACAGAATATTGTCCTTTTCCACCGTCTATCATTATTAAGTCTGGCAATGACAGTGAACCAGATTTTTCTTTAATAGCTTTTGAAAATCTTCTAAATAAAACTTCTTTCATCATCCCATAGTCATCATTTTTGATTTTTTCATCTTTAATATTGAATTTTCTATATCTTTTCTTAACAAAACCTTCATTACTAAAACAAATTAATGATCCAACTGAGTCAGTTCCCTGAATGTGGCTATTATCGTAAACTTCTATCAATTCTATATTATTATTAATATTAAATTTAGATGCTAATTCTTCTATAAGATTATTGTTAGTATCAGATTGAACAAGTTTTTGTTTTAAAGATTGTTTTGCATTTTTCTCTGCAAGTTTAGAAATACTTATCTCATTTTTACTTTTTGCTAGCTTAATAATAATATCTTTTTTATCCTTGTCGGAGAATGTTTTTTCAACAAGTTTTTTATCTTTGACTTCACAGTTAGTTAATATCAGCCTCGGAATAGTTTTGTTTTCATAAAATTGGGATATAAAAGAGCTTATTATATCTTCTACACTGTCATCTGGATCATGTTTTGGATAAAAAGCCTGATTACCCCAGTTTTGTTTTGATCTAAAAAAAAACACTTGCACACATGTTTTTCCTGTCTCTTTATAAATACTGATAACATCAGCTTCTGTTAAATTTGTTTGATTTATTTTCTGAGAGGTTTGTATTTGAGTTAATGCTTTTATTCTATCTCTAGCTATAGCTGCTTTCTCATAATCCAATTCCTTACTAGATTTTTCCATTTCTTTGGATAAGTTTTTCTGAATTCTTCTAGATTTACCCGAAATAAAATCAATAGCGTCCGCAACTGTAGATCCGTATTCTTTTTGATTTATGTGCCCAACACATGGGGCAGAACATCTTTTAATTTGATATAAAATACATGGTCTATCTCTATTTTTAAAAACAGTGTCATCACAGACTCTCAAAAGAAAAATTTTTTGTAAAATTTTTATCGTCCAATTAGCAGAACCAATTGATGCAAATGGACCAAAATAATATCCTGTTTTTGATTTTTTCCCTCTTAATTTTGTAAGTTGTGGCCACTTATCTTTATTCCCAATGTAAATATAAGGAAAAGATTTGTCATCTCGCAAAAGTATGTTGTAACGAGGTTTATGTTTTTTTATTAAATTTGCTTCTAATAGTAGAGCCTCACTTTCATTACTTGTAGTAGTAGTCTCAAGATTATGCGTAAGCGAAAGCATTCTCTCAGTTCTAATAGGAAGATTAGACTCAGTGACATAGCTTTTGAGCCTATTTGGGATATTTTTAGCTTTACCAATATATAGAATTTCACCAGTGGAACTAATCATTTTGTAAACACCGGGGTTTTTTGGTATTAGCGGTATTTTTTCTTTTATTACTTTTTTTCCTAACTCTAAACTATTAATCATACTTTTGATTTTGATACCTCAATGCCAACAGATTTGGTTTTCTTTAAGATATCTAACTTTTCTATCTTAAGATTAATTTTTTTAACAAGTTTATTTCTAAATATCATATTGAAAATATTTTCTGCTAAGTCTTCAAGTAACTCGTGATGTTTTAGATAAGCGATTTTCTCAATTTTACTAACAATTTCCTCATAATTAAGTATTGAATTCAAATCTTTGTTATTTGGAGTCACATATGGATTTGTCAAAATTTCAATATTAAATTTTACTCTTTGTCTCTTTTTTTTCTCAAAATTGTGTATTCCTATAGAAATATTTAAGATTAAATCTTTTATAATTACTTTTCTTTTATATTTAAATTTTTCTTTTTTTTTAAATTTAATTATTTTCATTCTTTTATATTAATAATATCTGGTGTTTGCCATGCCAATCTTTGCCCGCTATCAACATTAATTATCTCTCCTGTGATATTTTTATTTTCAATAAGAAACTTTACTCCATTACATATGTTTTCTAAATCTACTTTTTTTTTTAAGAGCGTAGATTTCCATTGTTTTTTGAAATGCCTTTCAGATTGTCTTTTGTTTTTTAATGTTGGTCCGGGTGAAATACCATTTACTCTTATGTTAGGCGCTAATTTCATAGCTGATGTTTTTGTAAAAGTGGCCAACGAAGATTTACTTAAAGTGTAACAGAAAAAAAAAGGAGTTAATTTTTCAACTCTTTGATCAATAATATTAATGATACATCCCTCTTTGTTTTTAATTAATCTTTTAAAATTTTGCGTCATGATTGCTGGTGCTTTTAAGTTGACATTCATATGTTTTGTAAAGGATTTTTCAGAAAAATTTTCAAGATTATCGTTTTCAAAAATAGATGCATTATTAATTAAACAATCTAATCCTTTCAGAGTTTTATAAGCTTTTTTTATTAAAGTTTCGGTTTGTTTAAGATTATTTAAATCAGCTTTAAATAAGTATGCTTCAGCCCCTAGTTTCTCTAATTCTTTTTTTAATTTTAAAGCGCTACTTTTAGATTTGTTAAAGTGAATACCTATTTTTGTTTCAAAGCTAACTAAACTTTTAGCGATTGCAGACCCTATTCTAGTAGCTCCGCCAGTGATGATTATTTTTTTGGCTTCCATTTTTTTATCGCTTTTCTCGGTTTTGTACCAGGCATACCCATAGTCGATCTTCCTTTTGGATAAACTTTACTTTTCAAATTATATTGAGATATTTTGGGATTCAAAGTTATTTCAAGTTCACTAGCTTCTAGTCTTCTCATTTCATCTCTTAGTTTAGCAGCCTCCTCAAATTCCAAATTAGATGCAGCTTCCTTCATTTTTCTGTTTAAAGCTTTAAGATGTTTTTTTAAGTTTCCACCTACGTTAGAGCCTTCACTGATTTTAACGTAATCTTTTTCATAAACAGATTCTAAAATATCACTTATCTCTTTTTTTACTGACTCAGCAGTTATTCCATTTTTCTTATTATATTTTAATTGTTTATTTCTTCTTCTGTCTGTTTCCTTAATTGCATTATCAATGCTCTTCGTGACTTTATCAGCATATAAAATTACTTTACCATCAACATTTCGCGCTGCTCTTCCAATTGTTTGAATTAAAGAAGTTTCAGACCTTAAAAATCCCTCTTTATCAGCATCTAATATTGCTACTAAAGCACACTCGGGAATATCTAATCCCTCTCTCAACAAATTAATTCCTATAAGAATATCAAACACCCCCATTCTCAAATCTCTTATGATCTCAATTCTTTCAAGAGTATCAATGTCAGAGTGCATATATCTTACTTTAAGACCATTTTCGTGAAGGTACTCAGTAAGATCTTCAGCCATTTTTTTTGTCAACGTTGTAGCAAGAACTCTATATCCTTTTTTTACAATCTCTTTTGCCTCGTGCATAAGATCGTCAACTTGAGTTTTAGCTGGCCTTATTTCAACCGGTGGGTCTATTAAACCTGTTGGTCTAATGATTTGGTCAATATATTTATTGCTTGTTTGTTTTAGTTCCCAAGGTCCTGGGGTAGCAGAGACAAAAACAGTTTGTGTTCTCATTAAATCCCACTCTTCAAATTTCAAAGGTCTATTATCCATACATGAAGGGAGTCTAAATCCGTATTCAGCTAACGTACTTTTTCTCGTACGGTCACCTTTATACATTCCATTTAATTGTGGGACTGTTACGTGGCTTTCGTCTACAAATATAATTGCATTATCTGGAAAATACTCAAATAGAGTAGGAGGAGGTTCACCAGCTTTCCTTCCTGATAAAAATCTTGAATAATTTTCTATTCCTGCACAAGTTCCGGTAGCTTCAATCATTTCTAGATCAAACTTAGTTCGTTCTCTTAATCTTTGTTCCTCTAAAAGTTTATTATTTTCTCTATGTTTTTTTAAAGTCTCAGCTAACTCAGATTTAATTTGCCTGATTGCTTGCTCGATTGTAGGCTTAGGAGTTATATAATGACTGTTAGCGTAAATTTTTATTATTGAGTAATCATTTGTCTTATCTCCAGTAAGTGGGTCAAATTCCTCAATTTTTTCCAATTTATTTAAATTAAAACTTATTCTCCAAGCTCTATCTTCTAAGTGTGATGGAAAGATCTCTAAATTTTCTCCTCTTACCCTAAAAGTCCCCCTAAAAAAATTTTGATCATTTCTTTTGTACTGTAAATTTATAAATGCTCTAATTAAATCGTCTCGCCCGTATTCATAATTTTTCTTTAAAGTAATAGTCATTTTCGAGTATGCCTCTACAGAACCTAAACCATAAATACATGATACACTCGCAACAATAATCACATCATCTCTTTCCAACAAAGATCTTGTTGCCGAGTGTCTCATACGATCAATTTGTTCATTTATTGAGGCCTCTTTTTCAATATAAGTATCAGATCTAGGAACGTATGCTTCTGGAGTATAGTAATCGTAATATGATACAAAATATTCTACAGCATTATCAGGAAAAAAACTTTTAAACTCTCCGTACAATTGAGCAGCTAAAGTTTTATTTGGTGCTAGAATTAGAGCTGGTCTATTAGCCTTTTCGATAACTTTTGCCATTGTAAACGTTTTACCTGATCCTGTGACCCCTAAAAGCACTTGTTCTTGTTTGTTATTTTTTAAGTTTTTTAATATTTGCTTTATGGCTTCTGGTTGGTCACCGCTAGGTTGAAAATCACTTTTGATTTTAAAATTAATACCTCCCTCTAACTTCTTAATTTTTTTTGAGTTATTAACTTCTAGATCAGCTAATTTTTCTTGATAAGTATTTTGCATTTTGTGTTAATAATAAATTAATTATATTATAAATTTCAATGAGCATAGTTTCCAATAGTTTAAAACGTATAAAACCGTCGCCTACAATAGCTGTTACCTCAAAAGCAAGGGAAATGAGAGCTGCCGGAAAGGATGTTATAGGTTTAGGAGCTGGAGAGCCTGATTTTGATACCCCAGACAATATTAAAGAAGCAGCAATAGAAGCGATTAGAAAAGGGGATACAAAATATACTGCAGTGGATGGAACCCCAGCTCTAAAAAAAGCTATCCAAGCAAAATTTTCTAGAGAAAATGATTTATCATACGAGCTTGATCAAATTTCAGTTGGAACTGGTGGAAAGCAAGTTTTATATAATGCTTTTATGGCAACAATAAATAAAGGTGACGAAGTAATTATTCCAGCCCCTTATTGGGTTTCTTACCCTGATATTGTTCTATTAGCTGGGGGAAAACCCAAAATTATAAAGTGCGATGAAAAAAATAATTTTAAATTAACACCAGAAAAATTAACAAAAGCAGTTTCAAAGAAAACAAAGTGGATAATTATAAACTCTCCATCTAATCCCACAGGCTCTGGTTATACAAAAGATGAGATAATATCTTTATCGAAGATTTTATTAAAATATAAAAATTTGTATATTTTAAGCGATGATATTTACGAACATATTACTTATGACGGTTTTAAATTTTTTACAATCGCACAAATTGAAAAATTAAAAAGCAGAACTCTAACCATGAATGGAGTAAGTAAATCTTACTCAATGACTGGTTGGAGAATAGGTTATGCTGCAGGTCCAAAAGAAATAATTAAAGCGATGGCTAAAATCCAATCTCAATCAACTAGTAATCCAACATCCATAAGTCAAGCAGCTGCAGTCGAGGCTTTAAACGGAACACAAGACTTTATTTCAGAAAGATCAAATTCTTTTAAAGAAAGAAGAAATTTTGTTGTTGATAGTTTAAATAACATAAAAGGTATAAGCTGTTTAAGTCCCGAGGGAGCTTTTTATGTTTTTCCAAACTGTAAAAAATTACTAAACAAGAAAACAAAACTTAAAACCGATAAAGATTTTGTAGAAAAACTTTTAGAAAAAGCTGAGGTAGCTGTGGTTCAAGGTTCTGCCTTTGGTTTAGATGGTTACTTTCGGATTTCTTACGCTACTTCAATGGAAAATTTGAAAAAAGCAATGAATAGAATTAAAACTTTTTGTGACAGCCTTAATTAGACTCAGAAAGATATTTTTCTGCTTCAAGTGCTGACATACAACCCATTCCAGCAGCGGTAACAGCTTGTCTAAAAATTTTATCCTTTACATCTCCTGCAGCAAAAACTCCTGGAATATTCGTTTCAGTAGAGTCAGGTTTTGTAATTAAATAACCCTCTTTGTCCATTTTAAGTTGATCTTTAAATAAAGAGGTTGCTGGATCATGACCAATAGCAATAAATAAACCATCAACTTTAAGTTCTTTAACTTTATTATCTTTTACATTTTTAACTTTTAATGCATTAACAGTTTTCGGCTCTTTAGTGCCAATAACATCTTCAACCACTGAGTCCCAAATAATTTCTATTTTCTTATTAGATTTCAATTTTGCTTGGAGCATTTTTTCTGCCCTAAGTTTGTTTCTCCTATGTATCAAATAAACCTTTGAAGCAAATTTAGTGAGGAACATTGCTTCCTCAACAGCGGCATTTCCTCCACCAACTACGGCTACTTCTTTCTCTTTAAAGAAAAATCCGTCACAAGTAGCGCATGCCGAAACTCCAAATCCTCTAAACTCTTGTTCAGATTTTAGATTTAACCATCTTGCTTGCGCTCCTGTTGAAATAATAAAACTATCTGCAGTATAAACCTGTCCACTATCACCTGTTGCTGAAAAAGGTTTTTTTGTTAAGTCAACTTTATTTATATGATCCTGTATCATCTCTGTGCCAACAGCTTCTGCTTGACCTTTCATTTCATCCATAAGCCATGGGCCCTGAATCACTTTTGAGTAACCAGGGTAATTTTCGACATCAGTTGTAGTAGTTAATTGTCCTCCAGGTTGAGAACCATGAACTAGTATTGGTTTAAGCATAGCTCTAGCCGCATAAATAGCTGCTGTATAGCCAGCTGGACCAGATCCAAGAATTAACACTTTTGTATGTTTTGTTGATTTATTATCCATTATGTAAAGGTATATAATAACTAATGTTAGAATTAAAAGCACTTCTTTTAACGCAAGGTATGCACGGTATGGTTAGTCAAGTAGAGGGATTAGCTAAAGCTTTGGGCTTAAGTTATAAACACCAAAAAATTGAATTAAAATCTTTTTGGAATTTTATTCCTCCAAAAATCAGCCCAATATCGGAAAACTTGGTAAAAAATAAATTCGTATGTGATTGTAAAGTTATTATATCCTGTGGAAGAAAAAGTGTAATTCCATCAATAGCTCTAAAAAAAAGGTTAGGAAATCAAATTTTCAATATTCACATACAAGACCCCAAAGTTTCTTTTGAAAACTTCGATCTCATAGTAAGCCCAGAGCATGATAATTTAAAAGGAGAAAATATAATCAATACCACAGGAGCAATTCATTATCTAAATAAAAAAGAAATTAATGAGAATTCAAAATATCTTGGAATCGAGAAAGATAAGAGAAGACAGCTAGTAGCATTTATAATAGGGGGGCCAAATAAGTATTTTAGTTATTCAGAAAAAAAAATTTTTGCACTTTTTAACAAAGTAAAAACTTTATTCACTCCGGATAAATTTAAAATTATTGTCATTCCTTCTTACAGAACCCCTGAAAATATTTTGAAAATAGCTTTTAATACATTTAGCATAAATCATCATGTGGTAAAAACTATTGATAAAAAAGCTTATCTTTCTGCTCTAGCAATTTCAAATTATATAGTTGTAACATGCGACTCCACGTCAATGATTTCAGAAGCTGCTATGACCGGAAAACCTGTTTATATTGCTATGATGAAGTCATTTAAGCCAATCGGAAGATTTAAAAAATTTTATTCACAATTGAGAGATTTAGGTATAACAAGGGAATTAGAAGAGAGAGTTGAAAGTTGGAGCTATAATAGTTTAAACGAAGTAAATAGAATTGCTCCAATTGTAAAAACTAAGATGAAAAAAAATGGAATTATTTAAATCATTAGAGAAAAGAACTAGATTATTTAACGATCCTTTCAAACATTTTGAAATTAATCAGCCACTCACACAAAACGCAATTGATGAGATCAGCAGCGCAGAAATAGCTGATCCTAGAAAACAAAATTTGAATTATGATGGCACAAGAGCTCTGGATGGAGGCGAAGGAGTCTTTCGAGCTGGAATTAAAGATGGTGGAAAAGCAAAAAAAATAAGATGTTATGTTACTAAAGAAAACTCAAACTCATTTCCGAATTTAACAAAATTTATTGAAGAATTAAGATCACCTGAAGTTTATAGAAAGATAGGATCACTAATAGGAAAAGATTTGAGTAATTCTTATGTAAGACTTGAGGTGATTTGTGACCGAGAAGGTTTTTGGTTAAAACCCCACTGCGATATTGAAGAAAAATTAATGTCTTCAATAGTATTTGTCAATTTACATAACGAGTCAGAAAATCTAGGAACTGATTTTTATGACGCAAAATTAAATAAAGTTAAAACAGTTCCTTATAAACATAATTATGGATATTTTTTTACTAGTGGGCCTAACACTTGGCACGGAATGGAAAAAAAAGTAATTAAAAAAGAAAGAAGATGTATCCAGATCAATTATGTTACTTTTGAAACAGATTGGAAAGTCAAAAGTTAGATATCTTGCAGAGAGGTAATATTTATATCTCTTAGTTTGAGAGATTTTATACCTTCCAAACAAACTTTTGCCGTGGACAAATTGGTACAGTAAGGAACCTTATTAGCTAAAGTAGCTCTTCTTAACGCAACAGCATCGTTCAACTGAGCTTCACTGTTTCCGCCTCCGGTATTTATTACCAATGCTATTTTTTTAGCATTTAAAACATCTACAATATGAGGGGAACCCTGATTTACTTTGTTTATTTTTTTACATTTTATCCCATGTTGGTTGATATAATTAGCAGTGCCTCCAGTTCCACAAAGTTTAAAATTTAACTTAATTAACTGTTTTGCTAATTTTACTCCTTCTTCTTTATGACTATTTTTCAAAGAGATAAAAGCTAAACCTTTTTTAGGAAGGGAGTTTGAGGCTGCAATTTGACTTTTAGCAAAAGCCATACCAAAATTTTTATCAAAACCCATGACTTCACCTGTTGATTTCATTTCTGGTCCAAGTAAAAGATCACTGTTTGGAAATTTGTTAAATGGAAAAACCGCCTCTTTTACTGCAAACATATTTTTTGTTTTACTTTTTAAATTGAACTTTGATAATTTTTCCCCTGCCATTACTCTTGAGGCTATCTTAGCAAGAGGTAAATTTTTTGCTTTTGAGACAAATGGGACAGTCCTGCTAGCTCTTGGATTAACCTCTATTACATAAATCTTATCTTTTTTTATTGCATATTGAACATTCATGAAACCTTTAACTTTAAGAGCCAATGCCAATTTTTTTGTTTGATTTTCAATTTCTTTAATCAAAAAAGGTTTTATTGACACCGGAGGCAGACTACATGCAGAGTCACCTGAGTGTATTCCAGCCTCCTCAATATGTTGCATAATACCAGCTACAAAAACATTTTTACCATCTGATATTGCATCAACATCAACCTCCATTGCATTATCAATAAATTTATCAATTAAGATTGGATTTTTTTCAGAAACTTTAAATGCCACTTTTACAAAGTCTTTAAGTTGACTTTTTTCATAAACAATCTCCATTGCTCTTCCACCTAATACATAAGACGGCCTTACCATTAAAGGTAAACCAATTTTATCTGCAATTTTTATTGCTTGAGAAAAAGTTCTAGCTATACCGCTTTCAGCCTGATTTAAGTTTAGTTTATTTAAAAGTTCTCTAAATCTATCTCTATCTTCAGCAAGATCAATCGATGAATATTGAGTTCCCAAAATCGGAAGGTAATTTTCATTTAAAAATTTTGCAAGTTTAATTGGAGTTTGTCCCCCAAATTGAGTAATGACACCTTTTACATTACCTTTCGATTTCTCTTTTTTAATAATATTAAAGACATATTCCTCTATTAAAGGTTCAAAATATAATCTATCACTTGTATCGTAATCTGTTGATACGGTTTCTGGATTACAATTAACCATGATTGTTTCATATTTTGCCTCCTTAAGAGCAAAACTAGCTTGGCAACAACAATAATCGAACTCAATTCCTTGACCAATTCTATTAGGTCCTCCTCCAAGTATTATAATTTTATTTTTATTCGTAGGGTTAGCTTCACATTCTGAATTAGAGGAGAAATTTCTTTGATAAGTAGAATACATATAGGGAGTGAAAGATTTAAATTCTGCAGCACAAGTATCAACTTTTTTATAAACCGGTAAAACTTTTAAAGCAGTTCTCTTCTTTCTAATTACTGCCTCTGAAATATTAGTAAGTTCAGATAATTTTTTGTCAGAAAATCCTATAGACTTGATATAATTAAACTCGTTGAAATTTTGAGGAAGACCTTTTTTCTTTAATTTTATTTCATTGTCTATTATTTCTTTTATTTGATTTAAAAACCAAGGATCAATTTTTGATAGTTTATTTATTTCCTTTAAATTTATATTTTTTCTTATAGCCTCACCAACTAGCAAAATCTTATTTGGTATATTTTCTTTAAGTTTTTTTCTAATTTGTTTCGTATTTAAATTAAATATTTGGTCTAATCCTGAGAAACCTGTCTCTAAAGAAACTAAAGCTTTTTGAAGAGATTCTTTAAAATTTCTTCCAATTGCCATTGCCTCTCCCACTGATTTCATCGATGTACCCAAAACCGGAGCTGATGAAGAGAATTTTTCAAAAGTAAATCTTGGAATTTTCGTAACTACATAGTCTATTGTAGGCTCAAAAGATGCAGGTGTTACTTTTGTAATCTCATTTTTTAATTCATCTAGAGAGTATCCTACAGCTAACTTAGCTGCTACTTTTGCTATTGGAAACCCTGTAGCTTTAGAAGCTAGCGCTGATGATCTTGAAACCCTAGGGTTCATTTCGATAATTACCATTCTTCCATTTTTTGGATTTATTGCGAATTGAACGTTTGATCCTCCAGTTTCTACACCAATTTTTCTTAAGCAAGCTATAGAGGCATTCCTCATTACTTGATACTCTTTATCAGTTAAAGTAAGTGCTGGGGCGATAGTAACCGAGTCCCCCGTATGAATACCCATGGGATCTAAATTTTCTATTGAACAAATGATAATACAATTGTCATTTTTATCTCTAACAACCTCCATTTCAAATTCTTTCCATCCTTCTAAACACTCTTCTACCAAAACTTGATTAACCGGTGACTCATGAAGACCGTTTTTTATAATCTTGTAAAAATCTTTTTTACTTTTAGCAATTCCACCTCCTAAACCACCTAGAGTGAAAGCTGGTCTTATAATGGCTGGTAATCCGATTTGTTTTAATACTTTGGAAGACTGGTTGAAGTTACTCACTACTTTTGATTTGGGAAGATCTAACCCAATATCTAACATATTTTTTCTAAATTTTTTTCTATCTTCTGCATTGGATATTGCTTTTGAATTAGCACCTATGAGTTCAATTTTATATTTTTTAAGAATTCCTTTTTTCTCAGCTTCCATTGCTAAATTTAAAGCAGTTTGACCACCCATGGTTGGCAAAATTGCATCAGGTTTTTCTTTGATAAGAATTTTTTCAAGAACTTCTAGTGTGATAGGTTCAATATAAGTTTTATCAGCAACGTTTGGATCGGTCATAATTGTTGCTGGGTTTGAATTTATAAGAATTACTTTAAACCCCTCATCTTTCAAAGCTTTGCAAGCTTGAGTACCCGAATAGTCAAATTCACAAGCTTGTCCAATAATTATTGGACCAGCACCAACAACTAAAATCTTTTTAATATCTTTTCTTTTTGGCATTTTTTTTCATACTCTTCACAAATTTATCAAATAAATAAACACTATCTTGAGGACCAGGGTTGGACTCTGGATGATACTGAACTGAGAAGACAGGTCTATTTTTTAACTCGATACCCTCAATACTGTTGTCAAATAAAGACTGATGAGTGATTCTTATATTTTTAGGCAAACCTTTTTTCACTACTTCAAACCCATGATTTTGACTTGTGATCTCAACATTTCCTTCAATTAAATTTTTAACAGGGTGGTTGGCGCCTCTATGACCTAATTTCATTTTTTCTGTCTTAGCACCAAGTGCTAAAGCTAACATTTGATGGCCTAAACAGATCCCAAATAACGGTAATTTTTTTTTGATTAACTCTTGAATTATCGGGATAGCATATTTCCCAGTCGCAGCAGGATCCCCAGGCCCATTTGATAGAAATATCCCGTCAGGGTTCAGTTTAAGAATTTCTTTTGAACTTGTCTTGCATGGCACGATTGTAACTTTACAATTAAAATTTGAAAAGTATCTTAAAATATTCTTCTTGATACCATAGTCTACGGCAATTACATGAAATATCTTTTTTTTGTTTTTTATATATCCATTTTCCTTTTTCCAGGTTTTATAACCTTGCCATAAATATTTCTTCTTGGTGGTAACTTGTTTAGCTAAATCTAAGTTTTTAAGACCGCTCCATTTATTAGTTATCTTAATGAGTTTTTTTATATTTAATTTATTTTTGTTGTAAAAAGATATTGTTCCTTTGGGAGCACCTTTATCTCTTATGAAATTCGTTAAATTTCTTGTATCAATACCTGTTATTCCTACTATCTTATTTTTTTTTAACCATTGATCCAAATGTTTTAAAGATCTGTAATTTGATGGACTAGTTATTTCAGTGTTTATTATTACTCCTTTAGTCCATATTTTGTTAGACTCAAGATCTTCTTTATTTGTTCCTACATTACCCACGTGAGGAAAGGTAAAGTTAATAATTTGATCTGCATAAGAAGGATCGGAAATAATTTCCTGGTAACCAGTAATTGAAGTATTAAAACACACCTCACCAGTTGTGGTGCCTTTAAAACCTAAACCTATACCTTTAAAAAATTTTCCATTTTGAAGGACTAAAATAGCATTTGAATCGATCTCTTTAAGATTTTTTTTAGAGTTTATATTTAGACTAGACTTATTCAAATACAACTCATGAGTTAAAGTAAAAAACTTATAAACATGATTTTGCGCAACATATGAAATACTAATAAAATCGTCAAGAAAGTTCTTTTTATTTTAGACAAGAATTGTGATTAAAATAATTTTTAAAGATGTCTTTAAAAAAGCAAATTGAAGAGAAACTTAATAAGGCACTTAAGTCGAAGGATAAGAACACCTATTCGACACTAAGGTTAGTTGTATCAGCTATCAAAGATGCCGAGATAGCAAGTCGAACTAGAGGTCAAAAGGAATTGTCAGATGGTGAATTGACCGCTATTTTGAAAAAAATGATAAAACAGAGAAATGAGTCTTGTGAAGTGTATAAAAAAGCAGGACGTAAAGAACTTCTAGAAAACGAGACCAAAGAAATCGAGGTTATAAGCGCTTTTCTACCTAAACAACTTAGCGAAGCGGAAACTAAAAAAATATGTGAAGAAGCAATAAAATCATCTGGAGCATCTTCAATGAAAGATATGGGAAAAGTCATGGGAATTTTAAAATCAAAACATGCAGACACTCTTGATTTTTCAAAAGTAAGCTCAATTATAAAAGATCTTTTAAATTAAATGAAATATCCAAAAGAATATCTCGACGAAATAAAATTAAGACTTAAAGTATCCCAAGTTGTGGGAAAAACAGTTCAATTAAAAAAAAGGGGGAAGGAATTTATTGGACTTTCACCTTTTAAAAATGAAAAAAGTCCATCATTCACTGTAAATGATGAAAAAGAATTTTATCATTGTTTCAGTAGCGGAGAACATGGAAATATTTTTGATTTTTTAATGAAAACAAAATCTATTGGATTCGGAGAGGCAGTTAGGTCATTGGCGGCTGAAGCAGGGATGCAGCCCTACAGATTTTCCAATTTTGATCAAAAGAAAGAACAAAGATTTCAGACCTACAAAAATATTTTTATAGATTATTCTAACTATTTTCATCAACAATTATTTAATTCTGATAATAAAGAAGCAAAAGAATACCTTTCAAAAAGAAGTTTAGATAACAATACTATTAAGGAGTTTAAATTAGGTTTTGTGCCCTGGAAAAATAACTTTTATGAAGAATTATTAAAAAAATATTCTGATGAAGAAATAAATTTGACGGGCCTGTATTATAAAAATGATAAAACCGGGAAATTTATAGACAGATTTAATTCAAGAATAATATTTCCCGTAAATAACATTACTGGTGACACAATAGCTTTTGGTGGAAGAACTATTCTAGAAGGCAAATTAGCAAAATATATTAATTCACCAGAAACAGAATTTTATAAAAAAGGCAATATGATTTTTAACTTAGATAAAGCAAAAGATACTAGATCTGAAACAGATGAAGTTTTAATCGTAGAAGGTTATATGGATGTTGTAAGCGTTTACTCATCAGGAGTTAAAAATGTGATTGCAAATTCAGGAACTGCACTAACAGAAAGGCAGATAGGTTTAGTCTGGAAATTTTTTTCAAACCCAATTATTTGTTTAGACGGAGATGAAAGCGGACAAAAAGCTGCTTTAAGAATCGCAGAAAAATTATTCCCATATATCAATGAAAAAAATAAAATTTATTTTTCTACTATGCCCGATGGAACTGACCCGGATGACTTTATTAAACAGAAAGGCAAAGATGGTTTAATAAATTTACTTAAAGAAAAAGAAATAATCCAATCTTTTATATGGAATTACCATCTAAATAAAATAAATCAGAGTGATCCATATGAAATTTCAAAATTTGAAAAAGAAATCAAAACTTTGGCATATTCTATTCAAGATGAAACGCTAAAAAAATATGTTTTGGAAGATTTTCTAGAGAGAATAAACAGATTAACTCCATTTCAAACTTCTAGAAAAAGTTACAAATATCAATCATATAAAAAGAAAAAAGATTTCCAAATTCTTAAAGAGACAAAACTTTTACATCAAAAAAGAAAAGACTTATCTAAAATACAAATAATCGAATTTTCGATACTGTTTATTATTTTAAACTACTTAGACATAGCTTCTAAAAAATTAGAAGATTTATCTGAAATAGAATTTTTAGCAGATAAAAATGAAAGTCTAAAAAAAGAGATAACTTCTTATTTAATTGAAGGAAATGATAAAGAGGCTTTTGATAAAAAAATAAATTTTGGATACGATAAAATAATTAATGAAATTAATGAAAGCTCAAATATTCAAATTATAATAAAAGATAAAAACGAGGAGGAGATTACTTATCTACTTGATGAATTACTTATAGATCACAAAGAGCAAAGTAATTTACGAAAGATAGAATCTCTCGAGCAAAAATTAATTAACAACCTTGATGAAAACTCATATTCTGAATTAATTAAGCTTAAAAGTCAGCTAAATAGGGATTAAATAAAGTATAGATTTTTTAAATTCAGATATTATATATATTCAACATTTCATTTATGGCTGAAAAACTAATTACCAAATCTTTTGAAAGGCTTCTAGACAAAGGAAAGCATAGAGGTTTTATAACCTATGAAGAATTAGGCAAATCTCTAGGAAAAAGAAATGGTACAAACGAAAATTTAGAAAAAGCCTGTCTAATACTTGTAGATGAGAAAATTACTTTAGTAGAAAAAAAATCACAATACCAGTCGAACAAAAAGAAAGAAACAACTACCACATCTGAGGAAAAAACATCTGATAAAAGTGATGATCCGATTAGAATGTATTTAAGGGAAATGGGAGGCGTAGAGCTTCTTTCTCGAGAGGGAGAAATCGCAATCGCAAAAAGGATCGAGGCTGGCAAAGATGTAATGATAAACGCATTAACTCAAAGCCCAATTGTTGGAAAAAAAATATTTGAGTGGAAGGAACAAATTGAAAACCAGTCATTATTAGTCAGAGATATAATCGATATAGACTCAACTTATGAAGATTTTGAGGCTCTCGGCGATGATGATGATTTAAAAATAAACAAAAAAACAAAAACAACAAAAGAAAAAGAAGAAGAAAACAAGAAAGATGAAGAAACCAATTCATCAGAGGATGACGAATTTAATGTTTCACTAGCCAAGATGGAGGAAGAAATAAAACCCAAAATTATAAAAATTTTGGACTCTTTGAATAAAAATTACTTAAAACTAAAAAAATATCAACTTGAAAAATTAGAGTGTATTTTAGCATCGAAAGAACTTTCTGTTTCTAAGAATAAAAATTTTAAAAAGATACAAGAAATCTTAGTAGATAATTTTAAAAATCTCCAACTTGCTCCTCATATAGTTGAGGAATTAGTTCAGTCACATTATAAAGAAAACAAAAAAATTGTTTCTTTAGAGGGAGTATTATTAAGATTAGCTATAGATAACCGGATTTCGCGTGAGGAATTTTTAAAATATTATATAGGCAATGAGATCAATCCAAAATTTGAGTCATTTTTAAAAGAGAATCAAGCATGGAAATCTTTTTTCAAAAAACATAAAAAAGATTTTTCAGAAATTAGAGATAGACTAGTAGAATTTAGTAAAAAAATTGGCCTATCTGTAGGTGAATTTAAAAGGTTAGTAAGCAGGATTCAAAAGGGTGAAAGAGAGTCAAGGATTGCAAAAAAAGAAATGGTAGAAGCAAACTTAAGATTAGTTATTTCGATAGCAAAAAAATATACAAATCGTGGTCTACAATTTTTAGACTTAATCCAGGAAGGAAATATTGGATTAATGAAAGCAGTAGATAAATTCGAATACAGAAGAGGATACAAATTTTCTACATACGCAACATGGTGGATCAGGCAAGCTATAACTAGATCAATTGCAGATCAAGCAAGAACTATCAGAATTCCTGTTCATATGATTGAGACTATTAACAAAATAGTAAGAACTCAAAGGCAAATTATGAGTGAGTTTGGGAGAGAGCCCACTCCAGAAGAATTAGCAAAAAAACTGGCTATGCCAATCGAAAAGGTTAGAAAAGTTTTAAAAATTGCAAAAGAACCAGTATCTCTTGAGACACCTGTTGGAGATGAGGAAGATAGTAGTTTAGGAGATTTTATAGAGGATAAGAATGCACTTCAACCTCTAGATACAGCAATCCAATCTAATTTAAGTGAGTCAACTACTAAAATATTGGCATCACTTACACCCAGGGAGGAAAGAGTACTAAGGATGCGTTTTGGAATTGGAATGAATACAGATCATACTTTAGAAGAGGTTGGTTTACAATTCTCAGTAACTAGAGAAAGAATAAGGCAAATTGAGGCTAAAGCTTTAAGAAAGCTCAAACATCCAAGCAGATCAAAACAGTTGAAAAGTTTTTTAGAAAAATAGGCTTTAAAAAACTAAATGAAAATAAAAGATTCATTTATTCATTATAATTTATACATATATTTATTTTTTTTAGTTTTACTTTCTTTCTCAATAAACCAATACTACGCTTACAAAGGAGTTTTACCTGTAGATAGTTTTTCAACATTTAATGCTGGATTTGATATCTTAAATGGATCATATCCATTTAAGGATTTTTGGACAATAAAAGGACCAGTCCTTGATATTATACAATCATTTTTTTTTAAATTTCTTGGAGTATCATGGTTTAGCTATGCTACTCATTCTTCTACTTTTAATACTATTTTTGCTTTATCAACTTTTTTTACTCTTAAGAAATTTGATATTGATTTAAGATATTGTTTTACATACTCAGTTCTTGCATCAATTCTGATGTATCCAACTTATGGTATTCCTTTTACAGATCATCATGTTTCAATTTTTTCTATGTTATCAGTATATAGTTTAATTCTAGCAATAAAAACAGATGAAAATAAGTATTGGTTTTTTATACCTTTATTATTATTTTTAGGATTTTTTACGAAACAAACTCCAGCAGCCTATTTTGGACTTTTAATTTCATTAATTTCAATTATTTATCTATTTCAAAATTTCAGAAAAGAAATTATCTTTTTTGGTTTAGCTGGAGTTTTTATATCAATTTTATTATTTTTCGCATTAATATTAATATATAAAATACCTATTAGCTCAATAATCACACAATACTTTTTATTTCCAATGTCACTTGGAGAAACAAGGATTGAATGGCTATTACCCTTTGAATTTCAAAGATTTGTATTAAGGCACAAATTAATTTATATAGCACTTGCAGTACCTTTTTTTTTACTTTTCAAAAATATATTTAAAAATTTTTACAGCTTATTTAACAAAGATAATCTAATTTTTTTTCTTTTAATAGGTACATTAATTATATTTGTCACACATCAATTGATGACAATAAATGGATTATTTATATTTTTTTTAATACCAGTTTTTTCAGCTTTTTCTCATATATATTCCAAAAAATTTAAAAATAAAAAAAATATTTATCTTTTTTTTTTACTTTTAAGCTTTATTTCAACAATTTATTATCTTCAAAAATATATTGATAAGAGAGATACGTTAATTTTAAGAGATTTAAACTTAAAAAACTCAATTAATGCATCAATTCTAGGGAATGAGCTTAAAAATTTAAAATGGATCACTCATCATTATCCAAACAATCCATCTAAAGAAATAAAAAACTTACTAGACACTATAGATAAAATAAAAAAAGATAATAGAAAAAAAATGTTAGTGACTGATTATCAATTCATTTCAGTTTTATTACAAATAAATGATAACTCAGCAGCTAGAATATGGTGGCGACATCATATTTATCCTGAGCCAGGAAAACCTTATTTTGCAAACTGGAAAAAGTTTCTCTTAGATAAAATATCTAAAGAAAAAATAGAAGTAATTTATACAATTCATCCTCTTGAGGGAGAAAAAAACATATTTGATGGTTTAATCAAAGGAAGTTGTTATAGCAACGATTATTTAAATGAAATTTTACTTGTTCAAAATTTAAAAGAATGCAAGGAATTAAAATCTATAAAATAAAGTAATATATTCATGCTAAAGATAATTAAAAAAGTAGAATTTTTACAAAAAGATAATAAAATGCAAAGTGTCGCTGACACCGCAACAGCGAAAAAAATTTTTTCTTCAAGTAAATCTAATAATTTGAGATTTCTTTTAAAACAAAGGTTTGAATGGATGAATAAATTTATTGAAGAAAATGATGAAGGAATTGAATTTGGTTCTGGAGCAGGTTTTGCTAAATACTATATTAAAAATAAAAATTTTAAATTATCAGACCTAAGCGAAGATGATCATTTGGATTTTAAAAAAGTTGATGCTCAATCCACTAATTTTGAAAATCAAAAATTTAATTATGTTGTTGCATCAAATATGATTCATCATATTCCATATCCAATAAAATTTTTCAAGGAAATGAATCGAATATTAAAAAAGGATGGCAAATTAATAATATTCGAATCCTATTGCTCCATCTTTTTTCAACTTGCAACTATTATTATGAAACATGAAGGTTTTGATTTTACAAAGAACGTTTGGGATGAGAATAATCCAAAAAGCGATGAACACAATGCTTGGGCTGGAAATATTGCAGTGCCTCACCTAATTTTTGATAAAAAAGACGACTTTGAAAAAAATTTGGGGAGATATTTTTCTTTAGAATTTGAGGAGTTGACTGAGTGTCTTATTTTTTTAAACTCTGGAGGAGTAACTTCAAAAACTTTTTATATTCCCCTTCCGACTTTTTTACTAAAAATTCTTAATCAAATCGATAAAGTTTTAATTAAACTTTTCCCTCAAATTTTTTGTATGGGTAGAAGAATAGTTTTAAAAAAGGTTTAGCAAGTTCGTGTTTTTAAAATAAAAAATATTGTTTTAATCAAATACGATTAAGTGATATAAAACTAATGTTATTAGATTATTGGGCCTGTAGCTCAGTTGGTTAGAGCAGTACACTCATAATGTATTGGTCCCAGGTTCGAGTCCTGGCGGGCCCACCAACTAATTATTTACGAATTCTTTTAATTTTATAATAAGATTATTAATATCATTATCATTTGAACTTAATATTGAAGCAAACTCCTCCTTCTGAGTTCTGGCTAAACTTAAACCTTCAACTATTAAGTCTCTTATGAGTGGTTTATCTGGATTTTTGGTATAAACCCTCCAGTCAATTTTGATTTCTGGCTCACCGCTGCCTGGAATAACTTTTGTATTAACTATTGTGTAATTAGAACTTTTTTTTTCAGCTCCAGTTACCTCGAATTTACTTGAGGAATAATCGGATAACCTAGAAGTTAAACTTTTAAGGAAATAAAGTTTAAATATGCTCTGATATCTAGCAACATCTTCTTTTTCTGAAGATTTTCTTATCTCTCCTAATGTGTAAAGCCCAAGAGCATTAATATCTACATTTTCTAACGCAATTTCTGAAATAAAATCTGCCTTTTGATCTTTAGTTAAATCTTTATTTGAAAGTTTTTCTATTGCGTCCATCACTAATTCATTAATAAATTGTTCAGGATCAGAACTGTAAGCATAAATCTTGGCACTATATGAATATGAAAATAGAATAATAAGTAAGAAAATTACTATTTTTTTCATTAAATAATTAATTATCTAAGTTTTCCCATTCAGCCTGACTAGAATCTGAATTATTAATTTTATTTTCTCTATTTTGTAAATAAACACTTTTTAACGAGGAATATAAGTCAATTGAGTTTTTCTCTAAACTTTCAAAACTTATTAAGTTGTCAGATCTAAAATCTATTGCATTAGTTCCTCTTACAGAATAATAATCTAGACTATTTCCAGAAACTCCAAACAATTCATTTTCTCTTAGTGTGATGTGAGCAAATGGATCAATGTATGTATCAGCAAGCAAGCCAAAAGAGTCCCTAACTGTTGTTGGGCCTAAAATAGGTAATACAAAATAACATCCTGAACCAATTCCGTATTTTGCTAAAGTTTGACCAACATCCTCTTTGTGTGGTTTAAGACCAATTTTTTCAGCTGGATTAAAAAAACCTAATATTCCAATACTTGTATTAACAATAACGCTACCTGTTGCGTGTCCAAATTGTTTAAAATTTCCCTGTAACAATGTATTTGGTATAGACAGAAAAGTTGATATATTTGAAGTAAAGTTACTAGTTCCTTTTTTTATCTGTTCAGGAAGCTTGTTATAACCTTTTGCTACTGGCTCTAAAATCATATTATCAAAAGCCATATTAAATTTAAAAACACTTCTACTTAAGTCTTCAAAACACTCTTCCGTTGCTTTAGCATTTGATAAAATGCTAAAACTTAAAATCAACAAAAGTAAGAATTGAGAAATTTTTTTTTTAATCATTTATAAGCTATATATATAGTTTTTCACTATATTCTATATAAATAATTATAAAAAAGGTTTAAAATTTGTTGAGTTTTTGGCAAAATCAGAGGTCTAAATGATGAAAAAAATTGATTTATCTAGAAATTTTTCAAAAAAAAAAAGACCTAAAAAGGATGTAAAATTTGTAATTATTCATTATACAGGTATGCAATCTAAAATTGAATCAATAAAACGCTTAAAAGACGAAGACGCAAAAGTAAGTTGCCATTATCTATTAGACAGAGGAGGCAACGTTATTCAGATGGTTAAGGAGGATTATATTGCATGGCATGCGGGAAAGTCAAAATGGAAAAATTTTAAAGACTTAAATAAATTTTCAATAGGTATAGAGCTCGTGAATAGAGGTCATAATTTTGGTTATGAAAATTTTCCTAATAAACAAATACAAAGCTTGATAAAATTATGCAAAGCTCTTAAAAGAAAATATAAAATTAATAACCAAAATTTTTTAGGTCATTCTGATATTGCTCCATTAAGAAAAATGGATCCTGGAGAGAAATTTCCATGGAAAAAACTCAGTAAATCTAATTTAGGTATTTGGTATAAAATAGAAAAAGCAAATCTAGCAATTAAAAAAAATGATATCTATAAATCATTTTTTGTTAATTTATTTAAAATTGGTTATCGATATTTTAATCAGAACAAAAGTTCTTACAGAGATCAATTAATAATCAAAGCTTTCCAGAGAAGATATTCACCTGAGAAAATTACAGGTCGCATAGACCTAAAATTACTGAAAATAAGCCATTTTTTAACAAAAAATCAGAAAATTTCTTGAATTGTTTGATTTAATTTTATAAAAGTAGATCGCCAGATAATTGGATTGTTGCTAATAGAAAATTTATTAGAGGAAAGTCCGGGCTCCGAAAAGACACAGTGCCAGTTAACAACTGGCGAAGGTGACTTTAGGGATAGTGCCACAGAAAATAAACCGCCTTATCGAGGCAAGGGTGAAACGGCGAGGTAAGAGCTCACCGGTTTTTTGGTAACAAAAAACGCATGGCAAACCCCACTGGGAGCAAGGTTAAATAGAGGAAACATTACGTTTTTACGTTAAAAACAGTCTTTTGTTAGTTTCCTGGGTTAACCGCATGAGCTTAAGCGCGAACTTAAGCCTAGATAAATAACATCTTCAATGACAGAACCCGGCTTATAGATTATCTGGCTTTAATTAATATATAATTGTTCTTCTTTTGTACTTAAAAGTAATTTACAAAATTATTGACTATTCTATAAAAACCCATACTATCCCATATTATCCCAATATGGAGGGGAATTTGAAAAATATATTTAATAAAGGATTTTTTTACAATGATGTTTTTATCAAGTTACGAAAACAAAATAGACAAGAAAGGTCGAGTTTCAGTGCCAGCAGCATTTAGATCTAACTTGAACTCTATGGGTTATAACGGTTTTGTTACTTATCCATCATTTAATCACCCTGCTCTTGAAGCCTGCTCCCAAGAAAGAGTAGAACAATTATCAAATACTATTGACTCTCTCAATCCATTTGAGGAAAAAAGAGATTATTTTGCAACATCAGTTTTGTCAGAAAGTGAAAATTTACAATTTGACACTGAAGGCAGAGTTTCTATTTCAGAAAAACTATTAAAACATGCAAAAATTAAAAATAATGTTTTATTTGTTGGGTTAGGTAAAACTTTTCAAATTTGGGAACCTAAAAATTTTGAAAAATTTAAAGCTTTTGCTAGAAAAAAAGCTTTTCAAAATAGATCAAATTTAAAATGGGAAAACAATCAGAAAGGAGAAAAGTGATGAGTATAAATGTTGGAGGCGGAGAATTGAGAGAATTAAAACCAAGGATTTTGGTAATTGGTGTGGGAGGTGCTGGTGGCAATGCTATAAACGCTATGATCGAGGCCGGCATGCAAGGTGTAGAGTTTGTTGCAGTCAACACAGATGCCCAGGATTTAAAAATGAGTAAAGCAGATGCAAAAATACAAATAGGTATGAATTTAACTAAAGGACTTGGTGCTGGAGCTAAGAATGACATTGGTCAAGCAGCAGCGGATGAGTCTATAAATGAAATAGTAAACTATATTCAGGGAAGCAACATGGTATTTATTGCATCAGGAATGGGTGGTGGAACTGGTACAGGAGCCTCTCATGTCATTGCAAAGGCTGCAAGAGAAATGAATATTCTAACTGTAGGTGTAACTACACTACCGTTTTCTTATGAAGGGCCGAAGAGAATGAGGAGAGCAGTAACCGGACTTGAAGAATTAAAAAAATACTTAGACACTACTATTGTAGTTCCAAATCAAAATCTTTTTAAAATTGCAAATGAACTAACAGGTTTTGAAGAGTCTTTTAGTCTATCTAACGATGTGCTTAAACATGGTGTTCAAAGTATTACTGACCTGATGGTAAGACCTGGCATGATAAATTTAGATTTTGCAGACGTTGAAACGGTCATGAGTTCTAGTGGAAAAGCAATGATGGGAACTGGTGAAGCCGAGGGTGATAACAGAGCCATGGCAGCTACAGAATTAGCTCTCAATAATCCATTAATTGATGAATACACGTTACAGGGAGCTAAAGGTTTACTTGTAAATATTACAGGAGCAAGTGATATTAAACTTTTCGAAGTTGATGCTGCTGTAAATAAAATAAGAGCCGAAGTTGATCCGGAAGCAGAACTTATATTTGGAGCTATAAAAGATGAAAATATGAATGGAAAAATTCGTGTTTCAATTGTTGCAACTTCTCTGAAAGGATCATCAATTTCTCCCGAATCTAAACCAGTTTTCAACGTTGTCAATGGGTCTAATGATAAACAAACTTACTTATCAGATCATCTTTTTTCAAAAAGTAATTTTGAGCAAAACGTGGTTAATTCTATAGACGGTGCAACTGCGTTAAAATTAGATGAAAGTTATGCGATAAAAAATAATGATGAACAAAATGCTCTGATAGAACGTTATGAAAATGAAGAGGAAAGACAGTTGTCCGATAATGTATCTTTATCTAGTCATAAAGATGAAATTCCGACTGGAGTATCTATTGAAAGTGCATCTTATATAGAAAACAATAAAGAATCAAAGACTGATGATTATACACAAGATGAAATTTTAAGTGGTAACTCAGAGGAAGAATACACTCCTAAACTTTTTTCTGAGGATCAAAATCATGAAGATGAAATTTCTAAAATTAAAGATGAGAGAAACGAAACAGATCGTTTATTTGATCAAGATACAAACGAGGATGAAGATTTTGAAATTCCTGCATTTTTAAGAAGACAAAAGTTTTAATGATCAAATTAAATATTAATGAAAACTCAACCATCATCACAGGATTTTTCTCATTTTCCAGTGATGTTGAGCGAAGTCATTCAAATCTCTTCACCAAAAAATGGAGGAATGCATCTTGATTGTACTTTTGGTGGAGGCGGGTATTCCAAAGAATTTTTAAAATTTCAAAATACAAGAGTGATTGCAATTGATAGAGATAACGCTGTTGTCTCTATTGCTAATAAATTACAAAAAAAATTTCAAAAAAGATTCAAATTTTTCAGACTAAAATTTAGTCAAATAGATAAAATTTTAACTAGGGATTTTGATACTATAGTTTTTGATCTTGGTCTTTCTTCTATACAACTTAATAATCTTAAAAGAGGTTTTTCTTTTAAGTCAAAGGACAGTCTAGATATGACGATGGGTCTTTCTGATATATCAGCACAAGACGTTATAAATAATCTTAGTGAGGAAAAATTAAAATTGATTATAAAAATTTTGGGAGAGGAAAAAGATGCATCAAAAATAGCAAAAAATATAGCCACTGCTAGATTGGAAAAAAAAATTACAAGAGTAGATGAGCTTGTAAAAATAATCGAAAGAAGTAAAAAAAAGAAATTTACTCAAAAAATTAATCCTAGTACAAAAACTTTTCAAGCATTAAGAATTTTTGTTAACAAGGAAGTAACAGAACTTGTAAAAGGAATTACAAATGCAAGCAAGTTATTAAAACCTGGAGGAAAAATTATAGTTGTAAGTTTTCACTCCATAGAGGACAAAGTTATAAAATATTTTTTTAATAATTATTCTTCAAATAAGTCAAGACCCTCAAGATATTTACCAGAAAACTTGAATGATAATCATTTTTTATTTGAAAAATATAATAGAAAAGTTTTTAAACCTTCTTCTAATGAAGTTTCAATAAACTATGCCTCACGATCGGCTAAATTAAGATTTGCTATAAGAAGTAAAAATAATTTCATCAAACCAACTGACTTATTTAAAAAGTTTAGAAAATTTTTAGAAATCGAGGCTATCAATGTTTAAATTGAGAATATTCATCTCTATTATCACTTTTTCTTCACTAATGATATTTACTTCTTTTATAAAAAATCAAACTCGAGAAATAGAGAAGAATATTTCAAATTTAAATAAAGAAATTTTAATCAAAGAAAAAGACCTAAATGAATCAGAATTGGATTTCTCATATTTAACTTCACCTGCTGTCATCCAAAGTAAAATTGAACATTTAGATAACGAAAATTATTTGATTATGGAATATTCAAAAATATATTTGAGTCTTTCAGATTTTACAAATGTGGAACATAAGTATGCGATCCAGGAAAATAAAAATGAGAAAAAAACAGAAAAAAATTAAAAATCTTGATATAAATCAAACTAGTTTTTATTTTGAAGATTATTTAGAGACAAATAAAAAAAATAAATCTCTACATAAAAATAAGTTATTCCAGGACAGAATATATCTACTATTTTTTTTATTTTTTTCACTCATTTTTATATTTAGTATAAGAATAATTCATGTCTCTTTAAACAAAATTCAAATTTTTAGTCATGAAAGTATATCAAAAAAAAATAATCTACTTAGGAGAGATATTGTTGATCGACATGGAGAATTAATTTCACGAAATATAAAATCATTTCATGCTGCAATTAATCCTAAGTACATAAAAAACAAAAATAATTTTTTATTAAAATTAAGAATTAATTTTCCAGATCTTCCATTCAGAAAAATTGAAAACAATTTAAATAAAGGAAAATATTTTTATCTAAAGAAACGAATTACTCAATTTGAGAAAGAAAAGTTATGGGCTTTAGGTGAAAAAGGTATTATTTTTGAACCATTCCAAACTAGAGTATATACACACTCAAATTTGTATAGTCATATTATTGGTCAAGTTGATTATGATAATTATGGCATTTCAGGAATAGAAAAATATCTTGACAAAGAGCTTCGAGATAAAAATTTGACTAATTTCCCAATAGTTTTAACTTTAGATACAAATATTCAACACCTGATTAACCAAGAACTTAATAAAGCTCTTTTAACTTTTAAAGCAACCGGCGGCGCATCGCTTTTAATGGATGTAAATAATGGAGACATCTTATCTTTAGTATCCCTGCCAAATTATGACATAAATTTAAGATCTGATGTAAAAGATATTAAGTATATGAATAAGATTTCGAAAGGTGTTTACGAGTTAGGCTCAATTTTTAAAACATTCACCGTCGCTTTAGCTCTGGACAATGATATTGTTACACCTAAGACAATAATAAAAAATTTACCTCAATCTGTAAGTTGTTCAAAATATGAAATTTCAGATATTAAAAATTTTCCAAAGAATTTGTCAGTCGAGGATATTTTGGTTAGGTCCTCAAATATTGGAACATTGCTTATTGCAAGAAAAATTGGAGAGGAAAAATATAAAAAGTTTATCAATGATGCCAAATTACTTAAAAGTCCTGAAATTCAGTTAGAGGAAGTGGGAAATCCAATAAATTTTGATTGGAACAGATGTAAATTAGAAACTGTTTCATATGGACATGGTATTACTACAACACCATTGCAGGCCGCAACAGTTTATGCATCCTTAACTAATGGTGGAAAATTAATTAGACCAAACCTAATTAAAGGCAAAAATGAGCTAAATTTTGAAAGAATAGTTTCTAAAAAAACTAGTAAACAAATTAATGATATTTTAAGAAAAGTAGTTACTGAAGAAGAAGGAACCGCTAGTTTAGCCGATGTTTTCGGTTATAATGTTGGAGGAAAAACAGGAACTTCTGAAAACTATCATAATAAAAAAGAAAATTTGAATACTTTTATATCTGTTTTTCCATCACAAAACCCTAAATATGTTTTGTTAGTAATGCTTGAAAATCCACAAGTTGCAGAAGATTTAATCTATGATTATAGAGGGTTGAAAATAAAAGCCTCTAGGAATGAGGCTGGATGGAATTCAGTCTATGTATCAGGCAAAATAATAAAAAAAATTGGACCAATTTTAGCCATAAAAGATAAAGATTTTAATAGTCAATATGTTGCTGAAAAAGTTAATTAAAAATATTCCATTAGATAAAAAAAAAATTAAAATAAATGGTTTAGCAATTAATAGTAAAAAAGTTCAAAAAGGATATATTTTTTTTGCAATAAAAGGCCATAATAATAATGGTGAAAAATTTATTAAAGAAGCAATTAAAAAAGGGGCCTCTGTAATAGTATGTTCAAAAAGTTGTAAATATTTTAATAAAAGTATTGTCACAATTAAGACATCTAATGTAAGATATTTGTTAAGTGAAATATCATCAAAATTTTTTAATTTAAAACCTAAAAATATAATAGCTGTGACTGGAACTAATGGCAAAACTTCAGTAGCAGATTTATTTTATCAAATTTTGTTGATAAACAAGGTACCTGTAGCATCAATCGGTACCCTTGGAATTAAGTTTAAAAAAAAAATAATTAAATCTAATTTAACTTCACCTGACACGATTTTTCTTCATCAAACTCTTGAAAAAATAAAAAAAGAGGGTATCGATAACGTCATCATCGAAACTTCTAGCCATGGATTAATCCAACATAGAATTGATCATATAAATTTTAATGCAGGTATTTTCACTAATCTCAGCCAAGATCATTTAGATTATCACAAATCAATGCGTTCCTACCTTAAGGCAAAAATGATTTTATTTAACAAAATAATAACAAAAAAAAAGATAATAATAACTGACAAAACACTGAAACAGTATGAGCTTTTAAAAAGGATTTCTGAAAAAAGACAATTACAACTAGTCGATATTAGTTTAATTGAAAAAAAATTAATTAAGAATAAGAATATTAAATTTAAAAATTTCCAAATAAAGAACCTTTCTATGGCTATTGCAGCTGCAAAGTTATGCAATTTAAAAGAAAAAAAAATTTTTCGTTCAATAAATAAAATTAAAGATGTAGATGGTAGATTAGAACTAGTCAAAATATTTAGCAACAATGTCAGTGTCTATGTTGACTTTGCTCACACACCTGATGCGCTTCTTAAATCTATTACAGCACTTAAAGACTCAGATAATAAAGATGTATCAATTATCTTTGGTTGCGGCGGTAATCGTGACTTTAAAAAAAGACCCTTAATGGGAAAAATAGCTAGTCAAAATTGTAAAAATATTTACGTAACTGATGACAATCCAAGAGATGAAAAACCTGAGAAGATAAGAAATGAAATTATTAAAGTCATTAAAAATAAAAATTGCTTTAACATTAAAGATAGATCAATTGCTATTAAGACGGCAATAATTAATGCTGAACCAAATGAAAAAATTTTAATTGCTGGTAAAGGACATGAGAGTCAACAAATATATAAAAAAAAAACAATTTCGATTTCAGATAAAAAAATTGTTAGTAATTTTAATTATAAAAATAAAAAATTATCAAATAAACAATTAACTTTTCTACAAAATAAAAAGATTTTCAAACAAATAAAAAAAAATACAAAGATAGAAGATTTCCATGGTCTTGCGATTGACTCTAGATTAGTGAAAAAAAATAATTTATTCTTAACAATTAAAGGTAAAAACCATGACGGATCAAACTTCATCTCTTCTGCACTTGACAAGGGAGCAAAACATATTGTTTCATCGAAGAAATTAAAAAAATATAAAAATAAGATCATTAAAGTAAAAAACGAAATAAAATTCTTAAATAGTTTTGCTAAAAAAAAAAGGGATATCTCTCGAGCTAAAATATTTGCTGTTACCGGTAGTGCTGGCAAAACTTCTTTAAAGGATTTGATAAAAGGACTATTGCAACACTATGGAGAAACACAAAGTTCCCCTAAATCATACAATAATCACTTTGGAGTGCCACTTAGTCTGTCAGAATTAAGTGTAGGTCACAAATATGGAGTATTTGAAGTAGGTATGAGCAAACCTGGTGAAATTAATAATTTAAGTAAATTAATAAAACCAGATATTGCTATTATAACAAACATTGGAGAGGCTCACATTGAAAATTTCAAAAGCCTTAAGGGTATCGCAGATGCTAAAGGAGAAATCATTAATAATGTAAATAAAAATGGAACTATAATTTTAAATAAAGACGATAAATACTTTAATCATTTGAAAAAGAAGGCAAAATTAAAAAATCTAAATATTGTTTCATTCGGCCTTAGTAAAAAATCTGAAGTTTTCCCAATTAACTTTAACAATAAAAGTAGTAATCTTTATAGAATAAGAGTAAAAGATCAAATTTTAAGTCTTAAACTAAAGAATCTTAATATATACAATGTCTTATCATCCCTCGCTTTATTGAAAACATTAAATCTTAACTTAAACGAAGTTGTAAATTTTTTAAGCAATTATAAATCTGGAGAGGGACGAGGAAGAGTGCACAATGTCAAAAGATACGGAAAATTGTTTAAATTTATCGATGAGAGTTACAATGCCAATCCTCTGTCTGTAAAAACAGCAATTAATAATTTCAGAAAAATAAAGAAAAAAAATTTTAAAAAATATTTGTTTCTTGGAGATATGCTTGAGCTAGGTAAAAAATCCTACTCTCTTCACAAAAGTTTATCAAAAGTTATTAACAATTCTGATATAGACAAAGTCTTTATTAAAGGTGATAAATCTCTCATCACATATAGGAATTTAGATAAAATTAAGCGTGGAAATATTTTTCAACAGGATGAAGATGTAGATTTTACTTTTAAAAGTATTATAGCTAATAATGATTATTTAATGATTAAAGGATCTAATGCAACTGGTTTAAATAATTTAAGCAAAAAAATAATCAAAGGTAATCTAATTAAAAAAAGTAATTAATGTTATTTCATTTTTTCACATCATTGATTGATCAATATTCTTTTTTTAATGTTTTTAAGTATTTAACTTTTAGAACAGGATTATCAGTAATAACTTCTCTGATTGTTGTTTTTATCATTGGTGCACCTCTTATAAAAATTTTCTCTGAAAAAATGATAACTGGACCTATCAGACAGGATGGTCCAATCGATCATATTGTAAAAAAATCTGGAACACCAACAATGGGAGGAGTTATTATTATTATAGGTATTATCTTGAGTACGTTATTATGGGCAGATTTAACTAACATTTATGTTTGGACATTAATATTTGTTTCTTTAAGTCTTGGAGCATTAGGACTCTTAGATGATATTTTAAAAATAAAATTGAAAAATTCCAGCGGTCTTAAATCAAGTTATAAATTCCTTGGGCAATTGATTATTGGGATGATTACTTTATTAATTCTTATATATTATTCTGAGCACCAGTATCTTTATGAACTTTATTTTCCATTTTTTAAAAATTTTGTTTTACAAATGGGGTTACTTTTTATTCCTTTTGGTTTGTTTATAATTATTGGGGCATCAAATGCTGTAAACTTAACTGATGGTCTTGATGGACTTGCTACAGTGCCTGTAATGTTAGTTGCTTCATCTTTCACTTTAATTTCATACGTGGTTGGAAACACCATTTTTTCTGAGTATCTTCAAATTCAATATATTCCTGATGTTGGCGAGCTCTCAATATTTTGTGGGTCTATAGTTGGAGCATGTCTAGGTTTTCTATGGTACAACGCCCCTCCTGCAAAAATATTTATGGGTGACACAGGATCATTATCTTTAGGCGGTTCCTTAGCAGCAATAGCTATAATCGTGAAACATGAGATAGTTTTAGGTATTATTGGTGGGCTTTTCGTTCTAGAAACAGTTTCAGTAATTATCCAAGTAATATCTTTCAAATTGACTGGAAAAAGAATATTTAAAATGGCTCCTATTCACCATCATTTTGAAAAAAAAGGGTGGGCAGAGTCAACGATAGTAATTCGTTTTTGGATTATAGCAATAATCTTAGCATTGGTAGGACTAGCGACATTAAAACTAAGGTAACAAATGTTCTTTGACAAAAAATTAACTGAATTATCTTTTTTAGTTTATGGCTTGGGTTTGACTGGTCGTTCAGTAATTAATTTTTTAAAAAAGAATAATATAAATAATTACACAGTATGGGATGATAATAATAAGAATATGACCAAAAAAAAAAAGACTTTTAATATAAATAAATCTTTCAAAAGTGTAGATTTTATAGTGTTGAGTCCTGGAGTAAGTTTAAATAATTCAAAAAATAAAAAAAATTTAATCAAATATAAAAAAAAAATTATAACTGATATAGATCTCATTTTTTTATTTAAAAAATTTTCAAAAAGTATCGTTGTTACTGGGACTAATGGGAAATCAACTACATGCAAAATAATAGATCATGTTCTAAAAAAAAATGGATTTAAAACTGTAATTGGTGGAAATATTGGAACCCCGATTCTTGATCTTAATATAAATAAAAATAGTTACTTAATTATTGAAGCTTCATCTTTTCAGCTATCTCACTCTAAATTTATACGTCCAGACTTTGCAGTTTTACTAAATATCTCAAACGATCATTTAGACTGGCATGGGAGTATGAAAAATTATGTTAATTCAAAATTTAAGCTTTTTAGACTACAAAAAAATAATCAGTACTCTTTGATAAGCAATAAATATAAACTAAGTTATAAAAAAAAAAAATTTCTTGGTAAATTAATTATTCCTAAAATTCATGTTTATAAAAAATTTAAAATTAAAATTAAAAATTCCTATTTTAATTCTAATATAAATGATGAAAATATGTCTTTCGTTTACTCACTTGCAAAAAAATTAAAAATTAGCAATAGCTCTTTTTTTAGATCATTAAAAACCTTTAAAGGATTAGAACATAGATATGAAGTATTTCTTAAAAAGAAAAATCATACATTTATAAATGACTCCAAAGCGACTTCATTTCAAGCAACTAAATTTGCTTTAGAAAATACAAAAAATATTTTTTGGATAGTTGGGGGCCTTCCAAAAAAAAATGATAAAATTCAACTTAAAAATTTAAAAAAAAATATAGCTAAATCTTACATAATAGGTAGACATACTAACTTTTTCAAAAAACAAATTAAAAATGAAATTGATTACAAAGTAACCAAAAATTTAAAAAATTCAATAATTCAGGTTTTAAAAGATATAAAAATACTAAAATATAAATATAATAATATATTATTAAGCCCTGCCTCAGCGTCATTTGACCAATTTATTAACTTTGAAAAAAGAGGAGAAAAATTCAAAGAATTAAGTCGTCATTATGCAAGAAAATATATTTAAAATATTTTTCGTTAATTATTGGCGAACTATCGATAAAAAAATTCTTATTTGTTTTTTAATTTTGTTTTTTCTTGGTTTATTTTTTTCATTCTCTTCTACTTCATCCTTAGCAGGCGAACGTTTAAATAAGAATTACTATTTCTTCTTTTCAAAGCATTTAATATTTACGATCATATCTCTTGTTATTATGATTTCGATTTCAATAATAGAAACTTCAGTTTTTAAGAGATTTATAATTCCCTTATTTATACTATCTTTTATTTTTTTAGCTTTAGTTCCTCTAATTGGAATTGAAGTTAAAGGAGCAAAAAGATGGCTAGATTTTTATCTTTTTAGATTGCAACCTATAGAACTTTTAAAGCCTTTTTTTATTCTTGCAACAGTCAAAATTTTAACATTCAATAGTTTTAAAAATTCTCAAATTAAATACTTATTAAGTTTTTTATTATTATCTTCAGTAATTATCTTATTAATTGATCAGCCTGATCTAGGTCAGTCGATCTTACTGATAATAAGTTGGGTCGCAACTGTTTTCATTTCAGGAGTAAGTTTATTGTATCTATTAGGTTTTTTCTCAGTTTTTTTAATATTAATCAGCTCAATTTTATTTCTAATGCCTGAGAAATTTGGCTATGTTATCAATAGGTTAATCTCGTTTGTTGACCCAAGCCAAGGTGATAAGTTTCAATCTTCTTCTGCACTTGATGCAATTAAACTTGGAGGTCTTACTGGGCAAGGAATGGGTGAAGGAATTTTAAAAGACAGTGTTCCTGAGGCACATACTGATTACATTATAGCAATAATTTCAGAAGAATATGGATCAATTATTTCTATAATGATCATTATATTGTTTCTTTATATTTCATTTAGAATAATAAAAAATTGTATTAATCAAGAAGATCCATTAATTAAAATTTCTTTATGTGGTTTGGCTGCTTTATTAGTATTCCAAACATTTATTCATGTTGCTGTTAATACAAATCTCATACCCACAACAGGCATGACGTTACCATTTCTAAGTTATGGGGGCTCCTCTTTAATTGGAAGTGCAATACTTGCTGGAGTAATTCTTAATTATACAAAAAATAAAACATATTTATATGAGTAAAAAGATAAAAATAATTATTGTTGCTGGCGGTACAGGAGGCCATGTGTTTCCAGGCATTAACTTAGCAAAACATTTAATCAATAAAAGTTTTTACGAGGTTAATTTAATAACAGATAAAAGAGGGCAGCGATATTTAAATAATTCCCAAAATATTCAAACATCTATATTACCTTCATCTCCATTTAAAACAAAAAATCTATTAGTAAAGTTATTTTCAATAATTCATATTATTTACTCAATTCTCAGATCTTTAATTCATCTGATATTAAAAAAGCCGTCAATAATTTTTGGGATGGGAGGATACGCATCTTTTCCAATTTGTATTGCAGCAAGTTTATTAAGAATAAATTTCGTGATTTATGAGAACAATTTAGTTGTAGGTAAAGCAAATAAATATTTACTTCCATTTACAAAAAAAATACTTATTTCGAATGATGAACTTGAGGGAATTCCAAGTAAATTTCAAAACAAAATTTACAAAATTGGTAATATAATAAAAACAGAAATATTGAACTCATCGAATTTAAAAAAAAAAATAGTAGATGACAAAAAATTAAATTTACTTATTCTTGGTGGAAGTCAAGCAGCTAAAGCATTTGCAGAATTACTTCCTCATATTTTTAAGAAATGTTATGATCAAGGTATTAAACTAAAAATTTACCAACATTGCCTTACAAGCCAAAATGATAATCTTAAAAGATTTTATAAAAAAAATAATATTGAGTCAGAAATATTTAATTTTAGTTACAATTTAGAAAAATATTTTTTACAAACCAATTTAGCAATTACAAGATCTGGCTCTTCAATGTTAGCAGAATTAACAAATGCAAAATTACCTTTTATTTCTGTTCCATTACCTTCTTCTGCTGATGACCATCAGCTTAAAAATGCTCTTTATTATCAAAGAAAAAAATTAGCTATGATGATAGAGGAGAAAGAGTTAGACAGCAAGTTGGCTAATGTCATCAAAGATATTTACATGAATAGATCAATTTTAGATGAAATTTTACAAAATCAAAGACAATTTTCTGACAAAAATGTTTATAAAAATATAGACCATGCATTAGAAGAGATGATTGATGAAAAAAATTAATTTAGGTCAAAAAGAAATAATTCATTTTGTAGGCATAGGTGGAATTGGCATGAGCGGTTTAGCTCAAATTATGAAAAATATGGGTTTTAAAATTCAAGGCAGCGATCAACAAAGAAATAAAAATACAAAAAGCTGTTCAAAAGCTGGAATAAAAGTTTTTATAGGGCATTCTAAAAATAATGTCAAAAGTTCAACTATATTAGTAAAATCCTCTGCTATAAAAAATAATAATAACGAAATTGTTTATGCAAAATCAAAAAGAATACCAATTTATTCTAGAGCAGAAGTTTTAGCAGACGTAGTTTCACTCAAAAAAAATATTATAATTACAGGATCTCATGGAAAAACAACCACAACTTCCCTTGTTTCAAAAATATTATCAGACCAAAAGCTAGATCCAACTATTATAAATGGAGGCGTTATTAATTCTTTAAAAAGTAACGCGAAATTAGGAAAAGGTGAATGGGCGATTTTAGAGGCCGACGAGTCTGATGGTAGTTTTTTAAAATTACCCATAAACTATTCGATAGTTACTAATATTGATTATGAACACGTAGATTATTACAAAAACATTAGAAATTTAGAAAATGCTTTCATACGATTTATAGAAAAAACTCCCCCAACTGGAAAAGCAATAATTTGTATTGATAGTAAAAAAATAAAAAAAATTTTTAATAAGATAAGAAATAAAAATATTCTTACTTACGGAGAAAGCAAAAATGCCAATTATCAAATCTCAAATATTAGATATAATGTTGACTACTCAATTTTTGATATAAGCTACAAAGATATTAAAAAAAGAAGTAAAAGGATTAGTAATATTCAATTGAGTTTGCTTGGAAAACATAATGTCTTAAATGGAGCTGCCGCAGTAGCGGTTTGTCTTAATTTAGGCATTAATCAAAAGGTTATAAAAAAATCTTTAAGAAAATATTCAGGAGTTCAAAGAAGAATGACTAAAATATTTTCAAAAAATCAAAATGATTTCTATGATGATTATGCACATCATCCAACTGAAATAACTTCTATTTTGGAAGGAGTAAGAAATGTTTATAAAAAAAGAAAAATTGTATCGATTTTTGAACCTCATCGTTATTCAAGAGTAATCTCATTAAAAAAAAATTTTAGTAATTCTTTTTCAAACTCTGATGTGGTACTTCTCTGCCCGATGTACGCTGCAGGTGAAAAAAAAAATCAAAAATACGATCAAATAAAATTTGCAAAATTAATTTCTAAATTTTCTAAAACTCAAGTAATTTTGATAAGAGATAAAAATCAAATAAAAGAATATTTAAAAAAAAATCTAATAAGTAATGAAATAGTCATCGGGATGGGAGCCGGACTAATTTCTAAATGGATGAACGAACTAAAAACCGATTTATGAGTTTAAGAGAGGAAATAACGAAAAGATTTAAAAGTATTACAAGCAATATTGATCTATCTAACTACAGCTGGTTTAATCTGGGTGGTCCAGCTGAATATTTGTTCAAACCAGAGAATAAAGAGCAATTAATTGAATTTTTGAAACAAAATAAAAAGGACAAACTTAACATAACAATCCTGGGAGCTGGTTCAAACACGCTCATAAGAGACAAAGGCGTAAAAGGAGTAGTCATAAAACTTAGTTCAAATTTTTCAAATATTAAGCTTATTGATAATTGTATAATTGAAGCAGGAGCAGCAACATTAGATAGAAAGGTTTCTAATTTTGCAAAAGAAAATAGAATAGGAGATTTAGAATTTCTGTCATGTATTCCAGGTTCAATCGGTGGTGCAGTAATTATGAATAGCGGATGTTATGGAAATGATATTTCTAAAATTTTAGAGTCAATTAAAGTGATTGATATGGAAAAATGTGAGGAAATAGAGATAAAACGTAATGAAATAGATTTTTTTTATAGAGGCACCAATCTGTCAAACCGATTTATAATAATTTCAGCAAAGTTTAAGGGAAAAATCAAAGAAAAAAAAATTATTGAAAAAATTCAAAATGAATTAGTAGAAAAAAAAAAATTGTCTCAACCAAGTAAAATTAAAACATGTGGAAGCACTTTTAAAAACCTAAATGATAATAACAAAAAGGTATGGCAGTTAATAAGAGAAACTGGTTGTGATAATTTTACAGAGGGAGATGCAGCAATTTCTAAGAAACATTGTAATTTTTTTGTAAATCATGGAAAAGCAAAGTGCTCTGATATTGAAAAATTAATAAATAAAGTAAAAAAAACAGTCAATAAAAAAACAGGTATTAATCTTGAATTAGAGATTAAAATTATAGGTGAGTAAAAAAAAATTTAAAAAGGTATTAGTTGTTTTAGGTGGAACTTCTGACGAAAGAAAAATAAGTCTGGAAAGTGGAAAAGCATGTATTAAAGCTCTAAGAAAAAAAAAGTATAACGTAAAATCTTTTGATCCGAAATTTAAGAACTTCAATTTAATTAATAAAGAAAAAACAGATGTTATTTTCAATGCTTTGCATGGAAAAGATGGTGAAGACGGAGTAGCACAGAGTTATTTTGAATATTTGAAAATTCCTTACACACATTCAGGAGTTGTGAGCTCTTATAATGCTATGAACAAAACAATATCCAAAGAAATTTTTAAAAAAAAAAAAATTTTAACTCCAAAATATTTTGTAATTAAAAAAGAGGAACACAATCAAATTTATTTAAGAAAATTATTAATCCAAAAAAAAATTAAATTTCCAGTTGTTATCAAGCCAGTAAATGAAGGTTCTAGTATTGGGATTAAAATTTGTAAAAATCTTTTCAATCTAAGTAATTCAGCTAAAAAACTTTTTAAAAAATATAATAAACTCATATTTGAGCAGTTTGTAGGAGGTCAAGAAATACAAGTTGCAATTTTAAATAATCGAATACTAGGAGCTATTGAATTAATACCTAAAAGATCCTTTTATGATTACAAGGCCAAATACACCAAGACAGCTAATACAAAACATATAATGCCCGCGAGGCTTGAGAAAAAAAAATATAAAGAGGTTATGTATATAGCAAATAAAGCACATAAAGCTCTGAGCTGCAGAGGTATAACAAGATCAGATTTTAAATTTCAAAATAACAAATTTTACCTTTTAGAAATAAATACTCAACCGGGTATGACAAATCTTTCTTTGGCCCCTGAAATAGCTAATTACAGAGGAATCGATTTTCCTGCACTTGTCGAAAAAATATTATTGGATGCAAGTATCAATAGATGAATAAACGACTTTTCATCGCCTTAACCCTAATATTACTTTTAACTACGTATAAATTAGGAAATGAAATAAATCTAAATTTAGGAGTAAAAAAAATAATTATAGAGAATAATAATATTTTGAGCGAAAAACAAGTAAAAGAAGATCTTCTTTTTCTCTATGAAAAAAATTTGTTTTTTTTAAATAACAATTTAATAAAAAAACAAATAGATAAAAATAGCTTAATCGAAAGTTTCAAAATAAAAAAAATTTATCCTAATACCGTAAAAATTCAAGTATTTGAAAAAGAACCAGTTTTTATTTTACAAAATAAAAAAAAAAGATATTACTTCACAAAAAAAAACTTATTAATAAATTATACTAATATTAAAAAATTTGAGGATTTGCCTATTGTTTTTGCTGAAAAAGAGAATTTTGAAAAATTTTATAGTGAGCTAAAAAAAATTAAATTTCCAATTAAAATAGTAAAGGCTTTTTATTTCTTTGACTCAAAAAGATGGGACTTGTTAACAGTCAATAATAAAACGATAAAACTACCAATTAAAGATTATGATATAAGCTTAAAAAATTTTATAAATATTCAAAAAAAAGAAAGTTTTAAAAAATATACAATTTTTGATTATAGAATTACAGATCAACTTATTTTAAAATGATTAATGAAAATAAATTCACCAAAACTTGTTATTGAGATAAATAAATTTGAAATATATATTGCAGTTATCGACGAGACTCTAGAAAATAAATTTGATTTAATTTATTCACATAAAACCCCAATTATTGATAATCAGAATAAGATAATTAATTTCGAAACTATTTATAATAATTTAAAAAAAAATTTATTTTTAGCTGAACAAAAACTAAATTTTATTTTTAAAGAATCCGTGGTTATTATCGACTCTTTTGAAGACTCGCTTATAAATTTTAGTAGTTTTAAAAAGTTAAATGGGTCACAGTTAACTAAACAAAACATTACTTATATGATAAATTCCCTTAGATCAAAAATTGATGAAATTGAGATTAACAAGAAAGTAATTCATATTTTTAACTCTAATTATATTTTAGATAAAAAAAGAACAAATAATTTACCAATTGGTCTTTTTGGAAATTTTTATTCTCAAGAATTAAATTTTATGCTGATAAATTTAAATTATTATGAAAATTTAGTAAAAATTTTTAAAAAATGTAATCTAAGAATTAAAAAGATTATCTCAAAAAGTTTTGCTGAAGGTGTATATTTGATAAATGAAAATTCAAATTTAGATACTTTTTGTCGAGTAGAATTAAATGAAAATTGCTCAAAAATATTTTTTTTTGAGAATTTTTCTCCTAAATTTATTCAGGAATTTAATTTTGGAACTAATTTAATTGTTAATGATATATCAAAAATAACAAATTTAGATAATCAGACTGTCAGAAGTATTCTTGAAAAGTCTGAATTTTCCAAGGGCAATCTATCAGAAATTGACGTTGAGAAACAATTTTTTAAAGAATCAAACTTTAAAAAGATTAAAAAAAAATTAATAATTGATATTGCTGCGGCTAGAATAAAAGAGTTTGCAGAAATTATTATTTTTAAAAATATTAATACCTCAATCTTTATTCAAAAAAAAATTCCATTTTTTTTGAAAATAGATGATAGGAAACAAATCAAATGCTTGGATAAAAGTTATTCTTTCTTTTTCTCTCAAAACAATCATTTTGAGTTAAAATTAATTGATCAATCCATTAAAGATAAAATGTATAATTATATTAACACATTAGTTCAATTTGGGTGGAAAAGTGAAGCTGTGCCAGTATTACAGGAAAAAAAGTCAATAATTACAAGAATATTTGATTTATTTTTTGGTTAAATAACTTGTTATTTTTAGAAACATTAGTTGTTTTAATCAAATCAGTGCATTTAGGTATAAGAGTCAGATGATAAAATCATTTCAACACACTTTGGCTGAACACGTAAGTTTAGAGGGTATTGGTCTTCATACTGGTAAAAAATCAAAAATCAAAGTTTTTCCTGCAGAAAATGATCAAGGAATTGTTTTTAAAAGAACAGATTTAAAGGATAAAAACTTAGTTAAAGCGAAATATAATAATGTTACCTCCGCAAAACTTTGTACAACACTAGAAAATAATTCTGGTACAAAGGTCTCAACTGTCGAACATTTATTAGCAGCCCTTTATGTGTGCGATGTCGATAATGCTATGATAGAGATAGATAGTGAGGAAGTACCAATAATGGATGGTTCTGCAAAAGATTTCATCGAAGCTTTTGAAAGAGTAGGAATTAAAAAATTATCTAAAAAAAGAAAATACATTAAAATTATAGATAAATTTATTCTTGAAGATGGAGAAAGAAGAATATCATTAGAACCAGCGGATAATTCATCTTTTGAAGTTGATTTTCAATTAAATTATCAAAATAAAATTATAGGAAAACAAAAAAACATAGTTAACTTCCAAACCGATGAATTGGAAGATGTAATGCATGCTAGAACTTTTTGTTTGTATGAGGACATTGAAAAAATAAAAAAATTAGGTCTTGCTAAAGGCGGTTCATTGGATAACGCAATTGTAGTTGATAAAGATAAAGTTTTAAATGAAGGAGGATTGAGAAATAATAAAGAATTCGTTAACCATAAGATTTTAGATTTGGCTGGAGATTTTCTCCTACTCGGTTTAAGAGTAATTGGAAGCGTTAAATGTTATCAAGGAGGACACGAGCTTACAAATATGTTCTTGAGGAAGCTAGTTGATGCAGAGTCAGTTTTTACGAAAGTAGAAGTTGAGAATATATTAATTCCAAAAAAGACAAGATCCAATCATCCATTAAAAATTGCGGTAAACGCTTAATTAAAATTTTAACGTACAAATTTCGTTTTATTCTGATATTAATTTAGATATGTCATCTAAATTAGGTATTATTATTATTTCTTTGTTTTTAATTTTTTCATGCTCTAACTCCAAGAAGGAGGCAGTATACGAACCATCAAATAAATTAAATCCTTACGATTTATATAAAGAAGGTTTAGATGCTTTTGAAATTAATGATTATTTTTTTGCTAGTAAAAAATTTTCTGAAGCAGAGCTCAATTTTGAAAATATAGAACTTGCTGCCAAAGCATCAATAATGTCAAGTTATTCGCTTTATGGTATTAGTTTTTATGATCGAGCTTTAGAAAATTTAGAAAGATTTTTGAGAACCTATCCTGCAGATAAAAATATAATTTACGCTCATTATTTAATAGCAATTATTTTTTTTGAGCAAATTGAGGACGAAAAAAAAGATTTAAATCCTCTTACAGAAGCTAACAGAAAAATAGATTTTTTTTTAAAAAAATATCCAAACTCAGACTATGCTATAGATTTAAAATTTAAAAAAGATTTAATAATCAATCAGCTTGCTGCAAAAGAATTGTTTGTGGCAAAGTATTACATATCGACTCAAAAATGGATACCTGCAATTAATAGATTAAAAGTAATTGTTTCAGATTATAATAAAACAATATTTATCGAAGAAGCGCTCCATCGACTAGTAGAAATTTATTTTCATATAGGTTTAGAAAATGAGGCAAATAAATATGCGAAAATATTAGGTTATAATTATAATTCAAGCGAATGGTTTAAAGAGTCTTACAGAGTTTTAAATAAAGACTACGATTTTAAATTGAAAAGAAATAAAAATAAAACAAACAAAAAAGAACAAAACCTTCTTAAACGGATAGGAGAAATACTTAAGTAATTAATGAATGAAAAAAACAAAATTTTAGGTGAGTATAAAAATAAACTCAATCAATTGAAGATACATAGTAAACTTTATTTTATTGATGATAACCCAAAGATTACAGATGCAGAATTTGATAAACTTAAAATCAGTATTATCAATTTAGAAAAAAAATATCCTTTTTTAAAAAAAAAAGGATCTGTAATTAAAATTGTTGGAGCAAAACCTTCCAATAAGTTTAGAAAAATTAAGCACCTTCGACCTATGCTATCTCTGTCAAATGCTTTCGATAAGACGGACATGGAAGATTTTTTAAAAAAAGTTAAAAATTTCCTAAATATTAAAGACCAAAATATATCTTTAATATCTGAACCCAAAATTGATGGAATTTCAGCGACACTAATATATGAAGATGGAGTTCTTATCAAAGGCTTATCAAGAGGGGATGGTGTTACTGGTGAGGACATTTTAGAAAATTTAAAAACAATAAAAGAAATCCCACTTCAGATAAAAGGTAGAAATATTCCAAAATTAATTGAAATTCGGTGTGAAATTTTTATTGGTAAAAAAGATTTCTTAAAAATCAGTGAAAAATTTGCTAATCCAAGAAATGCCGCTGGCGGATCGTTAAGACAAAAGGATCCAAATGAAACTTCAAAAATTCCACTAAAATACTTTGCTTACGGCTTAGGCGCTTTAAATCCAATGATTTTTAATAAACATTCAGATTTTTTGGAAGCAATAAGTAAATGGGGCTTTACTACAAATCCATTGTCAAAAAATGTTGAAAATTTGGATGAAATAGAAAGACAACATAAAAAGATAGACTTACTAAGATTTTCATTAGATTATGATATAGATGGAATTGTTTATAAAGTTGATGATTTAAATTTACAAAAAAGATTAGGTAACACTTCTAATTCCCCAAGATGGGCAATAGCTTATAAATTTTCGGCTGAAAAAGCGTTAACTAAAATTAGGGATATAATTATACAAGTAGGGAGAACAGGAGCAATCACTCCCGTTGCTAAAGTGGCACCTATTAATGTTGGAGGAGTGGTAGTTTCAAATGCAACTCTACATAATGAGGATGAAATAAAAAGAAAAGATATAAGAATTGGAGATACCATTCAAATTCAAAGGGCAGGCGATGTTATTCCTCAAGTAGTTTCTGTTGAGATAAACAAAAGAAACAAAGGAAGTAAAAAATTTAGTTTTCCATTAAAATGCTTGTGTGGAGCAGAGACAAAAAAAGAGATTAGTAAAACAACAAAAAAAGAAGATGCAGTAAGAAGATGTATAAAAGGTTATGATTGTAAGTATATTGCAAAAGAAAAACTTAAACACATCGTTTCAAAAGAAGCGTTCAATATCGACGGTTTAGGTAAAAAAGTGATTGACCAGTTTTGGCATTTGAAATTGGTAAGAGAACCATCAGACATTTTTAAATTAGATTATGATAAAATTCAAAATTTAGAAGGTTGGGGTCAACTTTCAATTGATAATTTAAAAAAAGCTATTTCTAAAGCGCAATTAATTAATTTAGATAAATTCATTTTTTCAATTGGAATAAGACATATCGGTCAAGAAAATGCAAAAATTTTAGCTAGTTTCTTTGGTGCTATAAAAGAATTTGCGAAGTTATTTGATATAAAGTTAAGAAAAAAAATATTAATTAGTTTAGAAGAACTAGATGGAATTGGTGAAACGCAAATTCAGTCTCTAGAAAATTTTTTTTCAAATCCTACGAACATAAGAATTACTAAAGAACTTATTCAAAAGTTGAAAATTAATAATTTTGCTGGTCAAAATAAGGATGGAAAATTTTCGAATAAAAAATTAATGTTTACTGGAGGTTTTAAAAATATGAGCAGATCTGAAGCAAAAGCTATAGTAGAGGAAAATGGGGGAAAGGTTTTAGGCACTATTTCAAAAAAACTAGATATTTTGATTGTTGGTGACTCAAAACCTACAAAAAAAAAAATTGAACAAGCAAAAAAATTGAATATTAAAATTATATTGGAAAAAGATTGGAATAAAATTTTA
Source organism: uncultured Pelagibacteraceae bacterium (assembly GCA_902552345.1). GTDB lineage: Bacteria > Pseudomonadota > Alphaproteobacteria > Pelagibacterales > Pelagibacteraceae > Pelagilacustribacter. Next base: position 254,422 of record CACDGO010000001.1, read on the forward strand.
AATAGTTGAACAAGCTTTTTTTAGGTCTTTAATTTCAGTTGTATTCATGAAGCTTTTTAAAACGTTAAATACCTTATCATGATAAACATCTAACCAATTTTTCTCTATTTTACTTAATAAATTTGGATTTATTAAGTCTTTGTCAATTGGCACTAAAGTCAAATTTTCAAAATAATTTTTGTTCTTTTTTCTTTTAACATAAATCAAATTTTCAATTCGTATTCCAAATTTATTCTTTTCATAATAACCAGGTTCATTTGATAAAATCATACCTTCTTCAAACCTAATTTTATTATTTTTTGATATAGCTTGTGGACCCTCATGAACATTTAGGAAATATCCTACACCATGTCCAGTTCCATGCGAATAATTTAGACCTATTTGTTTTAAATATTTTCTTGCTTTACTATCAATTACTGAACCAGTTGAATTTTTTTTTAGTTTAAAATTTGAAACCGCGATATGACCTTTAAGAACTCTTGTGAATATATTTTTAATTCTTTTATTAACCCTATTTAGAGAAATAGTTCTTGTTACATCTGTGGTTCCATACTCATATTGACCGCCGGAGTCGACAAGGTAAACATCGCTACCATTTAAAACTTTATTTGTAATTTTTGTAGGATTATAATGAATTATTGCTCCATTGGAGCCAGTTCCTGAAATTGTTGGAAAGCTTAAAAATTTAAATTTTTTGTTTTTTTTTCTTAATTGAAATAATTTTCTAGCAGCACTAAGTTCAGTGATTTTTCTTTTTTTAATATTTTTCTTTATCCAAAATAAGAATTTTGTTAAAGCTACTCCATCGTATATATGAACTTTTTTTGTATTCTCAATTTCTATTTTGTTCTTTATTGCTTTCAAACTATATATTGGATCAACAAAATCTAAAATTTTATTATTTTTTAAAATTAGTTTTTCAAAATAGATAGAACATGTATTACGATCTACGATAAATTTCTTATCTTTTATTTGAGAAAGAATTGTTCCTGTATGAATTATTTCTTTAACCTGAATTTTGTTTAAATATTTTTTTAAAGACAAAGACATTTTTCTTAAATCACAAAAAAAACTTATTTTTTTGTCTTTGCTGATTAAAACATAGCAATTTGGTATTGGGCTATATTTTGAGTCTCTTCCTCTTATATTTAACAACCAAGCGGCATTTTCACTTGCAGTGATCAAAATAAAATCTGCATCCTTTTTTTTTAAATAAGAACTAACTTTTTTTATTTTTTCTTGGAAATTTTCCCCAATTGAATTTTTAGGTAAAGTGTAAAATTTATTATAGTTTTTTTTTATTTTCCTTTTCCAAATTTGATCAATTAGATTTTTCTCTATTGGTTTAAATTTGCAATCAGAATTATTAAAAAATATTTTAAAAGTTTTTTTTGTATATAATTTTGGATCAAAACCAATAATATAGTTTTTGTTCTTTAAAATTTTTTTTGGCATTTGTTTTGGAATAGTCATCACCTTAAAAATTTTCCCACTTTGATCATTTGCTTGCAAAGTATATCTGCCATCAACAAATAAATATTTTTTATCTTTTAAAACTAAAGAAAATCCTGAGGAACCTGAAAAATTTGTAATATAATTTAATCTATCGAAATGTTTAGTTGTATATTCTGAAAAAAACTCATCGTTTTTCGGTATTAAATATCCATCAACTTTTTCTTTTTTTAAAAGTGCTTTTAATTTTATTATTTTTTCCATTTTAATATCTTATTTTTTTTGTACCTATCCCATCCTGGACTTCTATATTCTTCATCAAATTCGATTGAGGTATCTTGATTAAATTCAAAATCTTCAGAAGAAGATTTTCCTATTTCATTTTTTTCAATACTATCATCAGGTATTTCGTTAATAAATCGCGAGGGTAGCGCATCCATCCAATCTCCGTGGAATGCTCTTTTCATTGCAAAAGACAAATAAGCCTCCTTTTTTGCTCGCGTTATTCCGACATAAGCCAGTCTTCTCTCTTCCTCTAAAGCAAAATCACCTTTCTCCTCTAAAGATTTTTGATGAGGAAATAAACCTTCTTCCCAACCTGGTAGAAACACAACATCAAATTCTAGACCTTTCGCAGCATGCATAGTCATTAAATTTATTTTTGAACCCTCCCATTCTTGATCAATCGATGTGGCTAGAGCAACGTGCTCTAAAAAACTTTGCAGGTTATCATAATCTTGCATAGCCCTAAGTAATTCTTTGAGATTTTCTAATCTATTTTCATTTTCTAAATCTTTTTTATTTTTTAGCATTGATGAATAACCTGACTCATCAAGTATGAGTTTAAGTAAATCATAATGTCTCATTTTTGATGAGTCATTTCGCCATTTTTGAATCATATTTGTTAGTTGTTTTAGAACAGTCTTTATTTTAGGTTTGAAATGATCTTTTTCCAAAATTTTTTTGATAGAGTCCTCTAGGCATAACTTATTATTTTTACCAAACGTATAAATTTGATTTAGAGTACTTTCACCTACTCCTCTTTTTGGAGAGCCAATAACCCTCTCTAAAGCTAAATCATCAAATTTTTGATTTACAATTCTTAAATATGAAACAGCATCTTTTATTTCCGCTCTTTCATAAAACTTAATTCCACCAAGAACACGATAACCTATTCCCAGTTGAAGAAACCTTTCTTCAAATTCCCTTGTTTGATAAATGGCTCTTACTAATATTGCTACTTCATTTAGTGAGTATTTTTTTTTAATATTTTGTTCAATTATATCACTTACTCCTTGTGCTTCCTCTTTACCAGTTCTGTAACAACTAAGTTTAACTAACTCACCTTGATTAGCTGAAGACCACAATTTTTTACCAACTCTATTAGAGTTATTTGAAATTAAACTAGATGCAGTAGCTAGTATATTTTTAGTAGATCTATAATTTTGCTCTAATTTAAAAACTTTACAATTTTTATAAATCTGATCAAAAGTTAAAAAGTTTTTTATCTCTGCCCCTCTCCAACTATAGATTGATTGATCATCATCGCCAACACAACATATATTATTGTTATCATTTACTAACAAATTTAACCATTTATTTTGAATAAAATTTGTATCTTGGAATTCATCAACTAGGATATATTTAAAATTGTTATGATATATTTTTTTAATATCTTGATTTTCCTCAAATAGCTTTACACAAAATAGAATTAAGTCCCCGAAATCAAATGCATTGAGATCTTTGGTTTTATTTTGATATATCTCATAAACTTTATGTATAGATTTAACAATTAAACTTGACTTGTTTAATTTTACATCTTTTGGCAATAAGCCTTTATTTTTCCACTGGTCTATATGGTACATGATCAATTGAGGTGAAAATTTTTTGGCGTCAAGTTCTTCGCCTCTGACAATGTTTCTAATTAACTTTTTTTGATCATCTGTGTCTAATATTGTAAAATTACTTTTATAGCCTAGTGCTTCAGCGTGCCTTCTTAAAAATTTGACACTGATCGAGTGAAATGTCCCTAACCAAGGAATGGAATTCGAGCTTCCTTTAATGAACTGCATTACTCGATTTTGCATTTCTTTTGCAGCCTTATTGGTAAATGTTACACATAGAATTTGGTTAGCCCATGCTTTTTTCTGATTTATTATATGTATTAATCTTGTGGTAAGAACCCTAGTTTTTCCGGAACCAGCTCCTGCTACAATTAGGTTTGGCCCCTCAGTGCTTAGCACTGCTTCCTTTTGTTCCTTATTAAGTTTTTCAAACAATTTATCTGTGTTATTCATATGCAAGAATTTTCATTTATATACTAGTTATAAAAATAAAAAAAATGATTAATAGAATTCATAAAATAATTAACATCAAATATTCAAGAATATTTAAATTTATTTTTTTAATAAGATACCTTTTCTTAATATTTTTTACTGCAACTGCATTATTTTTATTAATACCTAAATTTTTTGACTACAAAAAAAGAGAAGCAATTATCTTTCAATACATACAAAAAAATTATGGTTTAGAGGTAAAAAATCATGATCAAATAAAATATTACTCATTTCCAATTCCTCATATTGAAATAAATAATGTAGTCTCAAATTTTTATCCAGAAGATATAAATTTGAGTTCAAGAAAAATTTTAATTTATCCAGAGCTTATAAGCATCTATAACTATGAAAATTTTAAAGTAAAAAAGATAAAATTAAATCAAATCAAAATAATTACTGAATTTAAAGATATATTTAGTTTATATAAAAAAGTTTTCAAAATTGAAAAAAAAATTGCTTTAGAAAACTTAAGCATTCAATTAAATAATTTAGGAAAACCAATTATCCATTTGAAAGATATCAAATATTCAAACTTTGGATATAATAGATATAAATTATCTGGAAAAATATTTGAAAGAAATTTTCAAATAAAGTTTAGAAAAAATTTCCAAAATGTTGATCTTGAAATTAATGATATTGGAATTTTTATCTCACTAAACTTTTTAGAAAAAGAGAATTCTCCTGAAAAATTAATTGGAAGTATTAAAGGTAAAATTCTAAAATCTAATTTTAAGTCAGACTTTACTTATAACTATGACTTCATAAATATTGAAAATCTGTTTTTTAGAGACAAAAACTTATCACTTGATGGGACTGGTATAGTTTATTTTAATCCTTATTTTAAAATAGATTTTAGTTCTTCAATTAAGAACATTAATACAAAGTTAATTAAAAAATTAAAGTTAAATGAATTTCTTTATACGAAAAATATAATTAGGAAAATAAATTTTAACAACAATCTTATTTTCAAACCAAATAAATTTGATTTAAATTTACTCGAAAATTTAAATTTAGAAACTAATTTAAACTATGGAAGGTTAGTTTTTAAAAAGCAATTCACTATCGCTACTTCTATTTTTTCTTGTAATGGGGATACAAATTTATTAGATGAATTTCCTATCATTAATTTTTATTGCACAATAAAATCTAAAGATAAAAAAAAATTATTAAAAAAATTTAAAATAAATTACAAAAATAATAAAGAGCCACTTGAGCTTAAAATTATTGGAAATCTTAATATTTTAAATAATAAAATTAATTTTTCTTCAGTGAAAATGAATAAAAATTATTCAGCATCAAATGAAGATTTAAAATATTTTAAAAAAATTTTTGAAAATATTGTATTTGATCAAGATTTTATTAATATTTTTAGTATGTTAAAAATTAGGAAATTAATCCTTGAGATAATATAATTCACTTTGGCTTAGTCATTTTAATAGGATCCATAATCTTGTCATACTCTTTTTCACTAACTAGCCCTGCCTTTATTACTTCAAACTTAAGCGTAGTTCCATTTTTATAAGCAGTTTTTGCAATAGAGGCAGCCTTATCGTAACCAATTTTAGGTGCTAGTGCTGTAACTAACATTAATGAATTATCCAGAAGATGTTTAATTCTTTTTTTATCTGCTTTAATTCCTTTTACACAAAATAAAGCAAAAGTTTTAGCTGAGTCACTCATTATTTCTATTGATTGTAAGATATTATGAATTATCAATGGCTTAAAGACGTTTAGTTCAAAATGGCCGTGTGACCCAGCCATAGTTATTCCGTTATGATTTCCTATTACTTTAACACAAACCATTGTAACAGCCTCTGATTGAGTGGGGTTTACTTTGCCAGGCATTATAGATGAACCAGGTTCATTAGATGGTAATATAAGTTCACCATAACCAGCTCTCGGTCCAGATCCTAAAAATCTTATGTCGTTAGCAATTTTCATAAGACACACTGCTGCCGTATTAAGTGTGCCTGAAAAGTTTACTATTTCATCATGGGCGGCTAATGCAGCAAATTTATTTGTTGAAGGTTTGAAAGGTAATTTTGTTATCCTACTGATTTCTCTTATAATTTTTTTATCAAAATTTTTTCTTGTATTTAATCCTGTTCCCACAGCTGTTCCACCTTGAGCTAAATTGTAAATTTCTTTTAATGCAACTTCTATTCTATCTATACATTTTTTTAACTGCATGTGATAACCAGAAAATTCTTGTCCTAAGGTAATAGGGGTAGCATCTTGTAAGTGTGTCCTACCTACTTTAACAACTTTTTTAAATTCTTTTGATTTTTTTGATAATTCTTTTTCTAAAAGTTTTAATGAAGGTAAAAGTTTTTCTCTAGCCTTTAAAGCAATTGAAATGTGCATTGCTGTTGGAAAAACATCATTGGTAGACTGAGATTTATTAACATGGTCATTTGGATGCACTGGTTTTTTAGAACCCATTTTTCCACCCATCATCTCTATAGCTCTATTAGCAATTACTTCGTTTACGTTCATATTTGTTTGTGTACCAGACCCAGTTTGCCAAACTTTTAAAGGAAAATGTTTATCGTGCTTTCCTTTTATAACTTCTTCTGCTGCTTTAATGATATATTTACTTAATCTAGAGTCTAAATCTTTATTTCTAGAATTTACGATTGCTGCAGCTTTTTTGATAATGGCTATTGAGTGGATAACTAATGGCCTAACTAAAAAATCTCCAATATTAAAATATTTATTTGATCTTTCAGTCGAAGCACCCCAATACTTATCACCAGGTACTTTTATTTTTCCAATACTGTCAAATTCTAATCTGTATTTCATTACTGATTCTTTGATATAATACACCTTAATAAGATAATTATAAAACACAAAGGACGGAGAAATGAGCAATTTTGAGCATGTTAAAAAATTTATGAAAACTTTTGGCCAAGAAGTAAAGCAAAAGGCTGAATTTCCGAGCGATAAAATTACATCCTTAAGATATGATTTGATTAGAGAAGAGCTTGATGAACTAAAAGACGCAATTAATAAAAAGGATATAAAAGAGGTGGCTGATGCTTTAACAGACATTTTGTATGTAACCTATGGTGCTGGACATGCTTTTGGAATAAATTTGGACAAATGTTTTGAAGAGGTTCAAAACTCAAATATGAGCAAATTAGGAGTAGATGGTAAACCAATTTACAATGAAAAAGGCAAAGTAATGAAAGGACCAAATTACTTTAAACCTGATTTAAATAAGTTTGTAGCTTAATGAAAAAAAATTATCATTGGATCCTTTTAGGAATAGCAGTCGGAATAGTTTTCTATATGTTGGATAAATATATTATTTAGCAATAAACTGAGAAATGAAAAAATTAAAACCTAAACCTCATCAATTGTGGGCTTGGTGTTCTACTTTAACAATTTTAGCTGGTGCTATAACTGCAGCTTTAGGTTATTATCCTTTGTATTGTTATATTTTTTTGATTGGAAATAGTGGTTTAGCAATTGTGTCGTGGTTATGGAATGAGAAATCTTTAGTTGCTTTAAACACTGGTTTGGCCAGTATTTATTTAATTGGTTTGATAAACCTTTATTTTAATTAGTATAACTTTAATAAAAAATAAAGATTAGTTAATTATATGTACGAATATTTGGCTAATATCACATTATTAGTTCATTTAATATTTATTTTATTTGTTATTTTTGGAGGATTTTTATTTTTTTTATTTTCAAAAATTATTTATTTTCACATTCCTGCTTTAATTTGGGGAATATACATAGAATTCACAAATTCTATTTGTCCATTAACTTATCTTGAAAACTGGTTTTTATTTAAAAGCGACTTAAAAACATATTCTAATGGTTTTATAAATAATTATATACTTGCATTTGTCTATCCAAAAGATTTAACAGCTGATATTCAATTTTACCTAGGTATAGCATTGATAATAATCAATATTTTTATTTACGGATTTATTATTAAAAATATTAAAAAACAATAATGGCATTCTGTTGCCAGGTGCCCTTAACTTTTTAACGTTATACACCAATTCTAGATAATAAAAAACGGCTATTTCTTTGCTGGGTGAGTCCGTATTGTGATCGCCAGTGAGTCCGGATATGATGAGTCCTATGAAAAAAATTTTAGTGATATTATTTATTAGTTTTTTAGTTTCTAGTTGTGCAGGTACTTCGGGGCCTTCTGGGTCTGGAAAAGTCGGAAATAATTTTAGCACTACCGTTAGCAAAGACGAGATGAGAAAAATTAACCAAACGATAAAATATACAGAAAGTCTACCCGAGGGAGCAGAAATCATAAAAAAGATAACAGTTAGAAGATGCCATAGAAATTTCACTGATCCAGCACCTACTGAGGCTATATTAAAATATGATTTAAAAATTGCTGCTTATGAACAAGGTGGTGATGGATTCACAGATTATGAAATGAAAAAAATTTCTGGAGGTGTAGCTCTATTATACAATTGTTGGCAATTTAGAGATGCAACAGCTACAATTTATAAATTAAATAAATGAAAAAACTTTTAGGGATCGTGGTTCTAGGTTTGCTGTTGAGTGGAAACTCTAATGCTTGTGAAAAAGAGGATTTCATAAAATATATATCAGCAAGTAAAAACAAATGTATAGCAATTTTAAATTTAGGAAAGATTGAAAAGGGTAAAAAAAACTTAATAGTATTTCTTCATGGTGATGGTAGTCCTAATTCTCCAAGACCAGGAATACCCAAAAAAAGTCAAATTAGATTTGCAAAAGAATTAATAAACGATAATAACAATATTTTTCTTTTTGCAAGACCTGGTTACTTTATTAGAGAAAGAGGCAGTAGTGAAGAGGATAGATATTCATCAGGACCTCGTAACGCTATAAAGAGTACAGTGGTAAATTATGATTGGAAAAATTTTCAAATACTAGCACCTGCATTACAAAATCTTAAAAAATATTATAAACCAAAAAAACTAATTTTAATTGGTCATTCTGGAGGAGCTTATCAGGGAGGTACTATTCATGGAAAAGTACCAGGATTAGTTGATATAAATATTTTGATCTCTTGCCCGTGTGACTGGGAAACTAGAAAAAAACTAAGCAACGGTAAAAAATGGGAAACCAAATCTCAATTGAAAGAATTAAAAAAAAACTCACCAAGTTTCAATTATAAAGATATAGATTTAAAATCTCTCAACATATTAATTGTTGGAAAAGATGATAAAAATACAGCTCCAGGAGTTTCAAAATATTATTATGATTTACTTAAAAAGAAAAAACTACAAGTTAAGTTACATATTATTGATGGAGGTCACGGATTAAGGTCTATGGCAACAATTGGATCTATCATTAAAGAATATATAAACTAATGAAAAAATTTTTAGGGATCGTAGTTCTGGGTTTGTTGTGGAGTGGAACTCTATATGCTGAAAGAACCTTTCTAATTTGCAAAGAAGTTAATAAAAGCAAAATTGATACATATTCTTTTGATAAAGAATTTATTTATTCTGGCGCTACAAAATATAATATTAATTCTAATACAGATACAATCTATGCTTCTTTTGAAAATGATCCTACTAGAGAATGGGGTTTTATATCAATTAATAGAGTCTCGGGTACTTTAGAAAGAGCTCATGGATTAGTTATGCCTGGAGAAGATCATAAAAAAGTTAGAATGATGAAAAAAAATAAATTATTTGAAATATTTTATAACTGCCAAAAAACTTATAAAAAATTCTAATTCCCCCGCACACCAAGTTTGTCTTTCTTCAGTGTGATCCTATTGTGATCTAATTAAAAAAAGTTGTGAATTAATAAGTGTTAACGCCAATACGCAGGGGCGTTCTGTTGCCAGGTGCCCCAAGACCCCGTAACTTAATTAACTAAGTTAATTAAGCTGCAAGTGCAAATTTTTGATTTGCATTTATAAATTAGCCCGTTACGTCGGAACCATCTCGAACGAAAAAATAGCCTTTAGACATCCGTCGATCCTAATTCACCCCCATAAGTTGTAAATGGTGGAGGTGGTGGGTACTGCCCCCACGTCCGTAATGTTTATTACGAAATTCGTTTATCGTCATAGTTGGAAAACCAACACTATTAATATAAAACTCTTAAACAGAGATTCAATATATAATTTCAATATGAAGCTTACTAAAGAACAACAGCAAGAAATTGCAGATCAACAAGCACAAAAAAACTCAACAAAAAGAGTCACTTCTCCTGAATTAGAAAAAATTCTCTATGAAGCATTACCAGTTTTAGACCATGGTTTCGTCAGAGTAGTAGATTACATGGGAGATGATAGTTCGATAGTCCAATCTGCAAGGGTCTCATACGGAAAAGGAACTAAAAAAGTTTCAACAGATGAAGGCTTGATAAAATATTTAATGAGACATTGGCACTCCACACCTTTTGAAATGTGTGAAATTAAATATCATGTAAAGCTTCCGATATTTATAGCTCGTCAATGGATTAGACATAGAACAGCCAATGTAAATGAATACTCAGCAAGATATTCTATTTTAGATAAAGAATTTTATATTCCTGCCAAAGATCAGCTCTCGGCTCAATCAACATCTAACCGCCAAGGCAGAGGTGATTTGATAACCGGAGATCAAGCAGATGAAGTTTTAAAAATTTTAAAAGATGATGCTACCAGAACTTACGATAATTATGAAAAGATGCTTAACGAAAGATATGATGGAACAACTATAGATGAAAACAAGTCTGGCTTAGCCAGAGAACTTGCAAGAATGAATTTAACTTTAAATTCTTACACTCAATGGTACTGGAAAACAGATTTATTAAATCTTTTGAACTTTTTATTTTTGAGAGCTGATAGTCACGCACAATATGAAATTAGAGTTTATGCTGAAACAATGCTTGATACTGTAAAAAAATGGGTTCCAATCACTCACGCAGCATTTTTAGATTATAGAGTAGGAGCTGTTCATGTTTCAGCCAAAGGGAAAAAGGTAATCCAGCTTATAGCAAAAGGCGAGAAAGTAAGCCACGAAAGTTCTGGTCTTTCAAAGAGAGAGTGGAATGAGTTAATGACTGCTTTTGATCTTAAAGATAAATTGATATAGTCTTCAAAAAAAAATTATACTACTGATGAAACTTATAAAGAAAATATTTTTCATAATTATTTTTCTTATTTTTAATTTTAACGCTTTTGCATTTACAGATCCCAATAATGTCGATGATTTTGATATCAGTGATGAAACAATTTCGACTACAGTGAAATTTAGTCGAGATGGTAAGACAATGTTTATCTTAGGTGTTAACACTGATACTATAAGACAATATTCCCTTAGCACTGCATTTGATTTATCATCTCCACCAGTTGCAGTAAAGACTTTCGATATAGGATCAGTTCAAGATGCACCTCAGGATATAGAATTTAATTCAGATGGAACAGTTTTATTTCTTATAGGAAGAGAAGTTGGAAATAGAGGAATAGATCAATGGGACTTAAGTGCACCTTATGACATAGGTGGTCTTACTGACACAGACAGAAAACGTACTTCATTGAGTGGAGATTTAAGAGGATTTAAATTTTCTAATGATGGAAAAAAATTATTCACAATAACTCAAACCTCATCCACTGTAGGAACAGTCACCGAATATACTTTATCGGTTGCTTATGATCTTGATACATTAAGTCAAACAAATACTTTAACATCAACTTTTTCCGGTGGAGGAAGACGTCAAGGTATAAGTTTAAGTTCAGATGGTTACAAATTATTCATCTCAAATTCTGCAACAGCCGTAGAAAACCCTCTGGCAGAAAGAAATTATATAAGAGAATTTTCTTTAAGCTCACCATTTAATATTTCAAATGCTACTAATAATGGTGACTTTCAACCTAGTTACTCAACAAATTTTAGAATTACTGGTTTAACATTTAATAATGATGGTTCGAAAATGTTTCATACTGATTTTACAAATGATAATGTGTATGAATATACTTTATCTTGTGGATTTGGTGTTAAAACTTGTACAGATCCGACTAATGACAAAGATGATGTTGCATCTATAGAAGCACAGTCTGAAACTACAAAAAAACTCATACAGCATACAACTTATCCAGTGCTCAATCGAATGGAATGGTTAAGACGAAATAGTGGAAGAATGAATTTAACAAATCAAAATATAAAGTTTCAATTTAATAATGAAATTTTAAATTTATTAAAAGATGAATTAACTCCTATTTATTTTTCAAATGATGGTGATAATGAAAAGAATTTTCAAAATTCAAACTGGTCTTTTTGGAGTGAGGGAACGATCAGTATTGGAAGTGTAGGCGATACAAGCCAATCATCATCAAAAAGTATTAGTACGTCAGCAATTACTCTTGGTGCAGATAAAAAGGGCGAAGATGATATTATGAGAGGTATTGCTTTAAGACTTGGAACTGATGATATTGATGTTGGTGACCTAGGAAGTGCTTTAGATATGAATTCTTTTAGTTTAACCTTTTATAAAAGCAAACCAAGAGGAGAGCAAAGATTTACAGATCATTTAATAGGTTTAAGTTTTTTAAATTCTGATTTAATTAATAATAGTGGCTCTATTTCAACAGATGGAGATAGATATGGTGAGCAATTATATGGATCTTTAAGTTTAAGAGATACATTTTCAAAAAATCAATTAAATTTTACTCCTAAACTAAAGATCAACTACGGAGTAACTCACTTAGGAGCTTACACTGAAACTGGAGCGACAGGACTAAACCTAAAATTCGATGATCAATATATTGGAAATTTTACTTCGTCTGTAGGAACAAGTTTGGATAACACATACGATTTTGAAGTTGGCTCTTTTATTCCATATTTTGATTTTGAATATTATGCTGATATGAGCCCATCATCACAGCAAAGATTTTCTTACACTTCTAATGGCCAAAGCTATACATTAAAAAACATTAATAATTCTACTCATAATTTAATGGGTAGTATTGGTTTTGATTTTATTTCTGATAATGGTTTAACCTTAATGACTAAATATACTAGAGATCAGTCCAAAAATATTAAAAATGATAACTATATTATTGCCTTAGATTACAGAGGATCTCACAGATCTTCCTCTGCAATGTCCATTGAGGATACTTCGGCTAAGCTTTCACATAATAAAGAATTAAATAATTTTAAAATTAATATAGACAGTCACTATGATTTATTTAACAATGAACCTGATTATGGACTTTATCTAAAGATTTCTAATATAAATTAGTCTTTAAAAAAATTAACAAACGTAAAAATTGTATTCAATACTAATTAAGTGATGACTTTATTTTTTCGGCTATGTTTTTAAATAGTAATGAGACTTCGTGATTAGGATCTACATGAGTTAAAGGCTCACCTTTATCGGCTGATCTTCTTAAATCTTGATGTAAAGGCAAATAACCTAAAAATTCTTTATTAAATTCTTTGGCAGTTTTTTCGACTCCACTATCTCCAAATATCTTATACTTTTTACCATCATCACCTTTGAAGTAACTCATATTATCGATCAATCCCAATATTTTGATACCTGTTTTATCAAACATTTGAATTCCTCTTTTAACATCTAACAAAGCTAAACCTTGTGGGGTTGAAATTATTATTGCTCCATCTACTTTTACTTCTTGAGCGAACGTTAATTGTGTATCACCTGTTCCTGGAGGCATATCAATTATAATTATATCTCTATCTTTCCACAAAACTTTTTGTGTCATAGTTTTAATTGCACTAATTACCATTGGACCTCTCCACATCATCGGTGTTTGCTCATCAATCAATAAGCCCATGGACATACACTGAGCTCCAAATTTTTCTATAGGAATTATTGATCTATTATCCTCACTTTTGGGTTTTTCCTTTAAATTCAAAAGTTTAGGTAATGATGGCCCGTAAACATCTGCATCAAGTATTCCAATTTTTAATCCCAATTTTTTTAATGCAAATGCTAGATTAACTGCCACTGTCGATTTACCAACTCCACCTTTCGCACTTGAAACAAGAATTGTAGATTTTGTTCCCTTAATAGGTGTTTTAATAAATTGTTTTGGAGGTGGTTTTTGGCTCATCTTTCAATTTTAAATGTTTTAGACATTTTAGCGCCCCTTCTTAACTTGTTTTTAGGAGAAAAGTCACTATATAAAGTGTCATGAGTCTCAAAGACAAGATTTTAAAAAACCAATCTCCTTGGGGGGCACCTCCAGGCGGAGACGGCGGAAGAGGTTCTTCAGGGGGAAATGGATCTGGATCAAGACAAGATCCGCCTAGTATAGATGATATTATAAAAAATATTCAAAAAACCATAAACAAGTTTTCAGGTGGAAAATCAGGAGGTTCACGGCCTGTTATAATAGGTTTGATTATTGTTGCGCTTCTTTATGCTGCAAGCGGCCTGTACAGAGTATTACCAGATGAGCAAGGAGTAGTTTTGAGATTTGGTAAATATGTAAACACAACTCAACCAGGATTACATTATCATTTTCCAACACCTTTTGAGAGAGTTTTAACTCCTAAGGTTACAAAAGTTAATCGTGTGGATGTTGGTTTTAGACCTGCAAGTGATAGCGGAAGATCATCTGGTGTAGGAAACGTTCCTGAGGAAAGTCTTATGTTAACTGGAGATGAAAATATTGTGGACATAAATTACTCGGTCTTTTGGGTGATTAAAGATGCTCAAAAGTTTTTATTTAATATTCAAAGTCCTGTTGAAACAGTTAAAGCAGCATCAGAGACTGCAATGAGAGAAGTAATAGCAAAAAATAAAATTCAAAATATTTTAACTGAGGGTAGATCTAAAATTGAGGTAGAAGTTCAAGAAATCGCACAATTAATTTTAGATGAATATGGTTCTGGAATACAATTGACTCAAGTTCAAACTCAACAAGCTGACCCACCTGAGCAAGTAATAGATGCATTTAGAGATGTGCAGGCAGCTAGAGCAGATAGAGAAAGATCAAAAAATGAAGCTGAAGCTTACGCCAACGATGTGATACCAAGAGCACGTGGAGAAGCCGAACAAGTTTTACAACAAGCTGAAGCTTACAAAAAAGAGGTTGTAGCTAAAGCTGAGGGTGAAGCGAGTAGATTTTTAGCAATTTATAATGAGTATAAAGACGCAAAACAAGTAACTCAAGAAAGAATGTATCTTGAGACAATGGAAAAAGTTTTAGCTGACATTGATAAAGTAATTATTGATAAAGAATCCGGTTCAGGAGTTGTTCCTTATTTACCATTACCAGAATTAAAAAAATCAGGGAGCAACAACTAATGAAAGGAATTAAATTTATAATACCAGCAATTATAATCATTGGAGTAACTATATTTCAGTCATTATTTATCGTACAAGAAATAAGTCAAGCTATAGTTCTCCAGTTTGGTGATCCCAAGAAAATTGTAACTAAAGCGGGATTAAATTTTAAATTACCATTTATCCAAAACGTAGTTTATTTAGATAAAAGAATTTTAAATTTAGATAACGATCCAGAGGAAGTAATAGCTGCTGACCAAAAAAGATTAATTGTTGATGCATTTGCTAGATTTAAAATCGTAGATCCACTAAAGTTTTATATTTCAGTTGGAAACGAGAGAGTTGCGAGATCAAGACTGTCCACAATCATTAATTCAAGAATAAGAGGTGTACTAGGAACTCAAGAATTAGCAACTTTACTATCGACTGATAGAGCGAGACAGATGCAAATAATCCAATCACAAGTAAATGAAGAAGCAAAGAATTTTGGAATAAATATTGTAGATGTAAGAATAAAAAGAGCTGATTTACCACCCGCTAACAGTGAGGCGATTTATAAACGAATGCAAACTGAGAGGGAGAGAGAAGCAAAAGAGTTTAGAGCACAAGGTGCAGAAATAGCTCAGAAAATAAGATCGACAGCTGACAAAGATGTTACTGTAATCTTAGCAGAAGCAAACAAGAAATCAGAGATAATGAAAGGTGAAGGCTACGGTCAAAGAAACAAAATTTTTGCTAATGCATTTGGAAGAGACCCACAATTTTTTGCATTCTACAGAGCTATGCAAGCATACGAGAAAGCCCTAATTGGAGGAGAAACATCGTTAGTTTTGTCTCCGGACAGCGATTTCTTTAAGTTTTTTGGTAAGTCAATAAAACCAAAACCTGCTTTAAAAAGATAAATACTTTAAATCAAGTGGA
>CACDGO010000002.1:0-12500 GCA_902552345.1 uncultured Pelagibacteraceae bacterium
AGAATTTTATAGAATGCTTTGTCTCCAATGAACAAGCCTGTGTTCTGAATTATAAAGCTCTTGGAAAATTTTAAATTATGACGATTCAGAACCTTAATATAGTTTTTTTTCGTTAATTTATTGTTATAAAAATTTTTCATTATTTAATTTGAAAAATAAATAAGTTTCATTTTTAGGGATCTTTCAAGTATTTCAAACGTTTTAATTGGATTAAGTTTTTTTAACTCAATTATATCTATTATATTTTTTTTACCGTCTGCATATCCTAAAATTGTGAGCAATATATTAAGCTCCTCTCTGTTTTTTGATGAATTATCTTTTGATTTATTTCTTGTTTTATCAGAATTCATTGTTGGATAAAGATTTCGTTTTCCTAACATCAATTCCCCAAAAGGCATAAATCTTTTTATTGGTAACGTTAAGTCCAGTTTTTTCAAAATATCTTCAATAGTGTTAATAGAATCTTTAATTTTTTTTATATTCATATATTTTTTATCATCACCAGAATTATGATATCCGTCATATTTGTAATACCCATCTCTAACAATATTTCCTACAGGTAAATCAAAACCAGGGGAATTATATTGTCTCTCGTCTGAACCTTCAGATGGATCATAATTACGAACCTTAATTTTTTTTCCCTTAAAAAGTTTAAATATCCTGTCTAAATTTGAATTTTCATTTTTAGATAATTTATATGACAAAGAGTTATTTTTCCCCCCTAAACAAGTCAAGACTAAACCAGAATTCAAATCTTTTTTTAAATTTTTACCGTGGGATTTAAGGAAACATAAGGATCCAATAGTCTCGGGGTTAACCAAAAACTTATAATTAAAATTTTTTTTTTTCCAATTTTTAATTTTATTATATAAACCTATCATCACCAACGGGCCACTAAGTTCATTATTTGCTAAACTTGGATGACAAAGATAAGTAGAAATTAAATTTGTTTTTTTTGAATTTCCTTCAATTTCAGATATTCCATTTACTAAATAACCAGATTTAAATTTTGTATCAATTACACAATCATAAACACCTTTTTTTAAACTATTTTTAAAATTATGAGATGAGCAAAAGCCTGAATTTTTTTTATAATAACTTGTTATGTAGGGTATATACTTTGGTTTGTTTGGTATTGTATATAAAATTTTTTTTAAGTTTTTAAGATTAAGTTTTTTTCGAATTGGATAAGAATAATTTATAATGTGTAAATTCGAATTTTTATAGTCCAAAATTTTTTTTTTTTTAAACCGAATGTAGGCCCCTTTAACAATCCATTCTTTAGGCACCTGCCAATCGAAAATTTTACTACCCGATTTATATTTAATCTTCTTAAAATGAATATATCTATTCAAAATTTCGAGGCTTTTATTATAACCCTTTCCTAGAAGGGTTCTGTTAATTGGAAACAATTCATCAAATATTTTCGAATAATTAATGTTCATATTATTTAACCATTGCTCCGCACTTTACAAAAAAAGGTATTTTGTATTAATTGCATTCAGTTTTGTTAATTTATTGAGAGTGAAGAAAGTATTTTCTTTTTTTTAAAGATACTTTTAAATTTCCTATCAATAAATCTATTTTTTCTTTTTGAACTTTAATTGTTTGAGCAAAATAATCTGAAAAAGGTCCTGATAAAAACTTGTAATTACGATTTTCCAAAATATTAAAGAAATTATAACTAATTGTACCATCTTCAATTTCATAGTTTTTACATTTTTGAATAAAACTTATTATCTCTTTTTGTGAAATTTCTTTTCCTATTAAGATCTCTTTTAATCCTTTGCAAAATTTAATTGAATAAATAGAATTTTTTTCTTTAAATTTTTTACTAAAGCAGAAAATATAATCACCAAGTAAAAAGATTTCTTTTTTTAAAAATTTTTTTTGATAAGATACTTTTGGCACGTAAATTTGAAACGATCCATTTAATCTATAATTAAGATCAGTCATCAATGTGTTAAATTCACTCTTATTTATTTTAAGTACTATCCACATAATTATTTATTTCTTTGATTTTGTTCTCGATCAAGTTCTCTTTTTAATTCATCGTACTCTTTCATCTTTCTTTTCATGAAATTAATTGTAAGTGCAGTTTTTTCGGCTATACCTTTTGGGGTGAGAATGTATATATAATTTAATTTATTTTTATTTTTCTCAAAATTTTTAATTTTTATTAAACCTTTTTCCCTCAAAGATTTAATACAATAATTGAGCTTTCCTAAACTAAAGCCTAGATCTTTAGCTAGCTTTCTTTGCGAATGATTATTTTTAAGTTTCAATTTTCTTAATATTTCAAATTCGTCATTTAAGTTTTTATTTACGTTCATATTTTGAACAGTACCGTTCATTAATTGAACTTTCAAGTATTTTTTGCAAAATTGTGTTATGAAATATCTATATCTATTAAAGAATTTATGCTTATAAATGAATATATTAAAAAATTATGTTTACTGCAATAATACCTGCCAGATCTGGCAGTAAAAGAATTAAAAACAAAAATATTAAAAAATTTCTAGGTAGGCCGATAATTTACTATTCTATTAGAGCAGCTATTAAGTCAAAATTATTTAATAGAATTATTGTAAGCACAGACTCTAATAGAATAAAAAAATATGTTTTGTCCTTAGGCGCTGAGTGTCCCTTTCTAAGACCAAAAACTATTTCTGGAGATAATGTTGGTACAGCACCAGTATTAGATCATGCTATAAATTATTTAAAACTCAAAGATGAATTTTTTTGTTGTATATACCCGACAGCACCGCTGATTAATTACAATGATTTAGTAAAATCTTTAAAATTTATAAAAAAATCGTCTTTTTATAACTCGTGCTTCTCCATATCAAATTTTAGTTTTCCTATTCAAAGGGCTCTTATAAAAAGTAAAAAAGGAATAGTGACATATAAATGGAAAAAAAATGTCAATACCTCATCAAGGAAATTAAAAAGTTATTTTCATGACGCAGGAATGTTTTATTGGTTACGAACAAAAAAGTTTAAAAAAAATAAAAGTATTTATCCAAAACCAAGCTTAGGTTATGAGATTTCTCAAGATAAAGTTCAAGATATTGATAATAAGTCTGATTGGTTAATAGCTGAAGCAAAATACAAATACTTAAAATATAAAAAAAAATTATTCTAAAATAAATTTTTTATTATGAATTATAATGAATGGTTTATAATTCTTGGTATAAGTCGCTCGAATTTTTTTTAAAAAAATTTTTTTACTATCGTTTTTTTTAATTTCATAAAATTTATCTAAGAAGTTAGAATTTTTTATTTTTTTCGTCCATTTAATATTATTATTTTTTTTGATCCAAATATTTATTATATCTTTATTATTAATAATTTTTTTTATTATAAACATAGCTTGTCTAAACATTAGTCTATAAGTTTTCGACAACACACTTTCAATTGTATCATTTATATCAATTTTAAATTTTTTCACATTAATTATTTTTCCACTATCAATTTTTTTATCTATAACGTGTGCCGTACATCCATACGATTTTGTGTTTTCATAAAGAGCATAATTTACGCAACCAATACCTCTGTACTCTGGAGGACCTGGGTGAAAATTTATAGCATTTATTCCCGTTTTTTTTAAAACATTATTGCGAATTATACATAAACTTCTAAAACTGAAAATATAATCAAATTTTATTCTTGTAAGTTTATTACTTAATCTTTCTCCTCTTTTTTTACTTTTAAAGCAATATAACTTTTCTGAATTTCTTTTTAAATAATCTTTAATTTTGTCAGAGTATTTACAGTCTTTTCTTCCACAGAATAAAACTATTCCAAGTTTTTTTTTTGTAATCATTAAATTTTATTTTTAATTTTTGCAGAAATCTTATCATAATAAAGATAAAATAATACTTAACACTTTTTTTTATCAGTTATTTATCAAAATAAGTTGATATGTTTGCACTTTATCATATAAACATTATTTAAATACGATGAAAAAAAATATCTCTGTGATTGGTTTAGGATATGTAGGAAGTCCTCTAGCAGTGGCATTATCTTCAATCAAAAAAAAGGGGAAATATTTATATAATGTATTTGGTTTGGAAAGAAACAGTTCAAAGGGTGTTTCGATAACAAAAAATTTTAACAAAGGAAAGCTAGAATTTATTACATCTGATAGTTTATTAAAAAAATACCTTAAATTTCAAGTTTTAAAAACGAAAAATCTTCAAGCAACTTACGATCCAAATGTAATAAAAAAATCAGATATTATATTAATTACAATTGGTTGTGATTTAACTAATTCAAAAACATTTAGGAAAAAGTTTCAAAGCTTTATTAAAACTTTAAATAATATTTTTGAATACATAACCGAAAATTCCTTGATTATTCTAGAGTCAACAGTTCCACCTGGAACATGTGAGAACTTTTTATACCCAAATCTTTTAAAAATTTTAAAGAGAAAAAAAATACAATCAAATTCTGTTTTTTTTGCTTACTCCTACGAAAGAGTTATGCCAGGGAAAAATTATTTTAAATCCATTACAAATTACTGGAGAGTGTATGCTGGTATAAATGAATTATCTACTTTAAAGTGTGCAAAATTTTACAAAAATTTAATTAATACAAAAAAATTTCCATTAACAAAACTTCAAAAAATTAGAGATGCTGAGTTAGCAAAAATATTGGAAAATAGTTACAGAGCTGTAAATATAGCTCTCATAGAAGAATGGAGAAAATTTTCTGAAAATATGAGTATTGATTTAAACGCTGTTTTAAACGCAATAAGAAAAAGACCGACACATAGAAACATAATGAATACTGGTTTTGGTGTTGGAGGATATTGTTTAACCAAAGACCCTTTGTTTGGGAAATATGCGTCTAAATTATTTTTAAATAAAAACAGCACTTTTAAAATGTCTGAAGAGGCTATCAAAATTAATTATTCTATGCCTAATGAAATTAATAAACTTATAATGAGAAATATAAATAAAAATTCAAAAGTACTAGTAGTAGGAGTATCTTATAAAAAAGATATTGGTGATACTAGATTTGCACCTTCTGAAAAAGTTATTAATTCTATTAAACAAGTCACGAGAAAAGTAAATTATTATGACCCCTACCTAAATTATTGGAAAAAATATAAAATCAGTTCTATTACAGATTTAAATTCTGAACTAAAATATGATTTGATAATCTTTTTGGTAAATCATGAAATCTTAAAAAAAACTATGAATTTAAGAATTAGTAAAAAATGTACTTTAATTGAAGTTGGATCTATTTTGAATAAATCTCTTAGAGAAAAATTAAAAAAGAAAAAAAATTTAAATTATATCAATTACAAATGATTAGAATATTAATCACAGGTGGCGCAGGATTTATTGGCTTTAACGTTACAAAAAAAATTGCAATAGATAAGAAGGTTTCAATTACCGTTCTAGATATAGTTCCTTTAAGAAAATTAGATAAAGAGTTTTTAGAATTTATAAAAAAAAATAAAAACGTATTCTATAAAAGATTAAATATTCTAAAATTAAATTCTGTTTTCAAAAGAAGAAACTATGATTATATTATTCATTTAGCAGCTGAACTTGGAGTAGATAATGTAATCTCTAATCCGTATAAAGTGATTTCATTTAATATTAAAAGTACTATTGAACTTATAGAATTTGGATTAAAACAGAAAAATTTAAAAAAGTTTTGTTATACTTCATCAAGCGAAGTTTACGCTCATACAATTAAAAAAAAAAAAATGATACCAACAAAAGAAAATATTGAAATTATGTACTCCTCTAATCTTTCTAAAAGAGATTCATACATGAGCTCAAAATTTTTTGGAGAAGTATCTTTAAAACTAAGCAGTTTGCCCTTCATAATCTTTAGACCTCATAATATTTATGGACCAAGAATGGGTACTAAACATGTAGTTCCGCAATTAATTAAAAAATCTTTAAAAAAACAAAAAAATTTGGCAGTTTATTCTCCAAGACATAGTAGGTCATTCTGCTATATAGATGATGCGGTAGATATGATGATAAAAGCAATTTTTTCTAAAATTTCAAATCAAGTTTTTAATATTGGAAATCCAAAATCAGAAATAAAAATTCATGAACTTGCAAAATTAATCAAAAATCAAATTTCGCCTGATAAAATAATCAAATTTGATTGTGATCAATTAGGATCTCCTAAGAGAAGAGTTCCTAGCATGCAAAAATTTGTTGATTATTTTGGAACCGTAAAATTTACTAATGTTGAAAATGGACTAGCAAAAACTATTAAATGGTACACAAAATTTTTTTCTTAATTAAATGAATTTATCTTCACCGCTTATAACTAAAAACGATATTAAAGAAGTTGATAAAGTTCTTAAATCTGGATGGGTATCAACTGCTAGTAGAACAGTAGACCTTTTTGAAAATAAAATATCAAATTTCACAAAATCCAAATATTGTTTAGCTTTAAATAGTGGTACATCCGCAATTCACCTAGCTCTTAAAGTAATTGGAGTAGCTAAAAATGATGAGATTATTGTACCATCAATAACATTTGTAGCCACTGTAAACCCAATCCTTTATCTAAAGGCGGCTCCAATAATTATGGGTGTAGATAAAAACCATAACATCAATATTGAAGATATAAAAAAATTTATCGAAACAAGAACATATTTTAAAAATAATAATTCATATAATAAAAAAAATAACAAAATTATTAAAGCGATCGTTATAGTACATATGTGGGGCCGCGCATGTAATTTTAGTGAATTGATAAAAATTTGTAAAAAAAGAAATATTAAGATTATTGAAGATGCTGCAGAAGCTTTAGGGTCTTACATCAAAATTAACAAAAAATTAATACATTGTGGAACTCTTGGAGACATTGGCTGCTTATCTTTTAATGCAAACAAAATTATTACAACTGGAAGCGGAGGAGCAATTATAACAAATAACAAAAAATATTATAATGATGCTTTATACCTGGCAAATCAGGCTAAGGATGACTCCTTCGCCTATATTCACAATCGTTGCGGTTTTAACTATAAGATGAATGGTATTTCTGCAGCTTTAGGTTTGTCTCAATTAAGAAAAATAAAAGAAAAAATAAACAAAAAAAAAATTATATATAAAAACTATAGTTCCATTTTAAAGAACCATAAGTATTTTGAACTTAATAGTAATAAGAAATTTGAAAATATCAATTATTGGATGAATATCTTATATATAAAAGATTTTAATCATAGATTAATTCAGAAACTTTCATTATTTCTAAAAAAAAACAAGATTGAAACTAGAAGAATTTGGAGGCCTCTTAATTTACAAAATTATTTAAAAACCTTTCAAGTATACAAAGTCAAGAATTCTATCGATTTTTATAATAAATCTCTATGCATACCTTCTGATGTAACACTTAATAAAAAAAATATAGAAAAAATTTGTAAATTGATTAAAACTTTTTATAAAAAAATTAAAAGAAAATCTTAAGTTATTTGATGAAAAAAACATTAATTATAGCAGAAGCTGGAGTAAATCATAACGGGTCACTTAAACTTGCAAAAAAAATGATTGAAATTGCTGCTAAAGCAAAATGTGATTTTGTAAAATTTCAGACCTTCAACCCGGATGAACTTGTTCATAAGAAAGCTAAAATGGCTTATTACCAAAAGAATAATTTAAAAAAAAAATTAACTCAAAATCAAATGCTTAAAAAATATCAGCTTTCAAAAAAAGATCATGTAGAGCTAATAAAGATTTGTAAAAAAAATAATATAAAATTTTTGTCTACAGCATTTGATATTAAAAGCTTAAAATTATTGTTGGATCTTAGAATTTCAACTTTCAAGATACCGTCTGGTGAAATAACTAATTATCCCTACCTTGAGTTTATCGGAAAACAAAATAAAAAAATTTTTATGTCGACTGGAATGTCAAATATGGATGAGGTGAAAAATGCTTTTAAAATTTTAACAAAAACCGGAACAAATAAAAAAAATATTACAATTCTTCATTGTAACACCGAATATCCTACACCTTTAAAAGATGTTAATCTTAGAGCTATGTTAGCTATTAAAAAAGAATTAAATGTGGATGTCGGTTATTCAGATCATAGTTTAGGAATAACAGTGCCAATAGCAGCAGTAGCTCTTGGGGCAAAAGTTATCGAAAAACATTTTACGCTAAATCAAAAAATGTCTGGACCAGATCACAAAGCTAGTTTAAATGCTGACAATCTTGCTATACTAGTAAAAGCTATAAGAGACACAGAAACTTTACTTGGATCGAAAGAAAAAAAAATTTCTCCGAGTGAAAAAAAGAATGTTAAGTTGGTAAGAAAGTCCATTTATGTAAAAAGGGAAATTTTGGTTAATCAAACTATCAAGGATGATGACTTGCAAATTTTAAGACCTGAGGGAGGAATTTCTCCAAAACACTGGAAAAAAATTATCGGAAAAAAATCGAAAAAAAAATATAATCCTGGAGATAGATTTTATGGGTAGGAGAAAAATTTGTGTTATTACCGGTACAAGAGCAGATTATGGAATTTTATTTCAATTAATTAAAAAATTAAAAAAAGAAAGATCTATAAATTTGCAATTAATTGCTGCAGGTATGCATTTATCACATGAGTTTGGGCTTACTTTTAAAGAAATCCTTAATGATGGTTTTAAAATAGATAAAAAAGTTGAAATGATTTTATCCGGGGACACACCAACAGATATCTCTAAAAGTGTGGGTATGGGTTTTTTTGGATTTGCAGATGCGTTCAAAGATCTTAAGCCTGATCTAATAGTAGTACTTGGTGATAGATATGAACTTTTGGCTGCAGCATACACAGCTAATATTTATGGCATACCAGTTTGTCACATTCATGGTGGGGAGTGTTCGGAGGGAGTAATAGACGAATGTACCAGACACTCAATTACAAAAATGTCTCAAATTCATATGGTTGCAAATAAAGTCTATTTTAAAAGGGTTCACCAATTGGGAGAGCAAAAAAATAAGATTTATTTGGTAGGAGGTATGGGAGTTGACAATATAAAAAACTCTATACTTGTTAAAAAAACCCAACTTGAAAAAGATCTTAAGTTTAAGTTCAAAAAGAAAAATTTATTGGTTACATATCATCCTGTTACATTAGAAAAAGATACGGCCGGAGAACAATTTCAAAATCTTTTGGATGTTCTAAGTGAATTTAAAGATATCAATGTAATATTTACTAAACCAAATTCAGATACGTACGGAAGAAAAATAATAAAGATGATTGACGATTTTGTAAAGAAATTTAAAAATAGATCTTGCTCTTTTACTTCATTGGGTCACAAAAAATATTTATCTGTGATGAAAAATGTAGATGGAGTTTTAGGAAATTCCTCAAGCGGTTTGTTGGAGGCACCATCTTTTAAAATTGGAACAATAAATATTGGAGATAGACAAAAGAAAAGGCTTAGGGCTTTAAGTGTTTTAGATTGCAAGCCATCTATAAAAGATATAAGAAAGTCTATCAATATACTTTACTCAAAAAAATTTAATAAAAAATTGAAGTTGACTAAAAACCCTTACGGTAATGGCGGCGCATCAACGAAAATAGTCAAAATATTAAAAAAAATTGATATAAAAAATTTAATAAAAAAAGAATTCTATGACTATTAAAGAAAAGGTGCTTATAGTTGGGGCTGGTTCGATTGGAAGAAGACACGCAAAAATTTTCAGCAAACATCTTAAAATTGATATTGCAGATATTTCTTATTCTAGAATCAAACTTTCGAATAAATTATTTAAAGTAAACGACTCTTATTTTGATTACAAAAAAGCAATTGTAGAAAATAATTACAAATTTATAGCTATTTGTACCCCGCCTCACTTACACTTAGAAATTGCTAAACTTTCAGTGAAGCACAACAATAATTTATTTATAGAAAAACCGTTAGGCATTAACTGCAAAGGTTGGAAAAAAATTGCTATAGAATGTAAGAAAAAAAAATTAATAAATTATGTTGCTTACTGCCATAGACATATTTCCTACTTTTATAGAGCTAAGAAGATGATTGATGCAAATAAAATTGGTAAGATTTTACACGCAAATATGAGATGGGGATCCTATTTGCCTGACTGGCATCCGTGGGAAAAGTATTATAATTTTTATATGGCAAAAAAAGAGCAAGGTGGCGGAGCTCTTTTAGACGAAAGTCATGGTATTGACCTTATAAGATATTTGATTGGAGAAATAATTGAAGTTTCTGCTTTTGTGGGAAAAATTTCTGATTTAAAAATTACAAGTGATGATATAGCAATTCTTAATTTAAAAACAAATAAAAATTCTTATATTCAAATTAATTTTGATCTTTTGGCGAGGTTTCCAAGAAATAACTTAGAAATAGTTGGGACCAAGGGAACAATTATTATTGATAGAGTCGACCATTACTTAAAAATTTTTTCTGTTAAAAATAAATCATGGAAAAAATTTAAATATAAAAAAGATGATTTTTTAAAAATGTATAAACAACAGGCCTTTTATTTCATGGATTGTATAAATAAAAGAAAAAGAACAATTATCGATATAAATGATGCTTTAAAGACACAATCAATAATTGACTCTGCTTTTCTTTCATCCAAAATTAAAAGAAACGTAAAAATTAAATAATACTTGAAAAAGTAAAAAATGAGAAAAAATTTTTTTATAAATGAAAATAAAACTATTAAAGAAACTTTAATTAAATTAAGCAAATGTGCTACTAAAGGATTAGCAGTTGTAAATAGTTCCAAAAAATTAATTGGGGTGATAAGTGATGGCGATATTAGAAAAAAATTAATTACTGGTATTAATCTTAATAGTCCAATTAAAAAAATTTGTAATAAAAAACCTATCTTTTTTAAGAAAAATAACATTAAACATAATTTTATCTCAAGATTATTTAAAGAAAAAAAGATTGATATAATACCCGTAATAGATAAGTATAAAAAACTTTATCGGGTAATTCATTGGTCAGATATAATTGAAAATAAACTGAAAACTAATTATGCACCGGTTATCATATTGGCAGGAGGCAAAGGTACTAGGTTGAGGCCTTTTGCAAAAATATTACCAAAGCCTCTAATTCCGATTAATAACAAGACTCTTATTGAAAATATAATTCAAAAGTTTAAAGAGGAAAATTTCAATCACTTCATTTTCACACTTAATTACAAGAAAAATATTTTAGAATCTTTTTTAAAAGGACTAAACTACAAAAATGTAATCTTAGAGACGTTTCATGAAAAAAAACCACTAGGAACTTCTGGATCCTTAAGCATTTTAAAAAAATTGAGGTATAATGAGTTTATTGTAACTAATTGTGATATGTATATTGATGTAGATTATAAAAAGATTCTTCAGTTTCACAAAAAAAATAAAAATGATTTAACTATAATCAGTTCAACTTATGAAATGCAAATTCCATACGGTATCATCAAAAAAAATAAAAGTTTAAAATTTTTACAAATCCAAGAAAAACCGTCTTTCAAATCAAATATTAACCTTGGAAGCTATATAGTTAGTAAAAAAATTTTCAATTTACTAACTTATAATAAATATGAGGATATGAATAAAACAATTATGAGAGCAAAAAAAAGGGGGCTCAATATAGGGCTTTACAACATAGATAAAGATAAGTGGTATGATTACGGGGACTGGAGAAAATTTAATAAAAATACAACGAATTTTTTAAATTAATTTGAAACAAATAAATGAAGCTAAAAATATTAGGCGTAGTGCCTGCTAGAAAGGGATCTAAAGGTATAAAAGATAAGAACTTACTAAAAATTAAGAATAAATCTTTAGTTGAGATTGCAATAAGAGAAGCTAAAAAGTCTAAATTGATAAAAGACATATCTATATCAACTGACTCTTTTAAAATAGTTAAAATAGCAAAAAAACTTAAAATCAGCGTCCCAAGTTTAAGACCAGCAAATTTAAGTGGGGATAAAACAAATATTTTTAAGGTTCTGAATTATGAGCTCAATTATTGGGAAAAAAAAAATAATACTAAATATGATGCTGTTATTTTACTGCAACCCACAACGCCCTTTAGAACGAAATTAATAATTGATAATTCAATAAAATATTTTAAAAAAAACTATCATATAGCAGACTCTTTAATTACAATTACCGACATCGACTACCCCGTTGAGTGGACGCTGAAAAAAGAAAAAATATTCGTAAGAAATTTTTTTAAAAATGCAAATAGTATTGTAAGAAGACAAAATTCGAAAAAATTATTTAAGCCGAATGGCATGATTTATATTGTTAAAAGAAATCTGTTAAAAAGGTTGAAAAATAAAATTTTACCCACAAAAAAAACATTATTTTTTTATATTCCTAAATCACTTTCGATAAACATAGACACGATTAAAGACTACCTTTTGGCTAGAATTGATGAAAAAAGATTAAATTAAATTGGTTTTCAAAATAAATATTAAAATCTAATAATGTTGTTAATTATAAAAAAAATTTTTCTAATAGTTTGTTCAATTAAAAGATCAAATATCATTTTTAAAAAT
>CACDGO010000002.1:17500-240695 GCA_902552345.1 uncultured Pelagibacteraceae bacterium
TGCTTAATGCTTTCGCTGCGACACTGAAAAATATATTTCCAACGTCTAGCACACATCGTTTACGGCATGGACTACGAGGGTATCTAATCCTCTTCGCTACCCATGCTTTCGCTCCTCAGTGTCAGTAGTGACCCAGTAAGTTGCCTTCGCATTTGGTGTTCTTTCTAATATCTACGAATTTCACCTCTACACTAGAAATTCCACTTACCTCTATCACACTCTAGCTAAAAAGTTTTGATGGCAGTTCCAAGGTTGAGCCTTGGGATTTCACCATCAACTTTTTTAACCACCTACGAGCTCTTTAAGCCCAGTAATTCCGAACTACGCTAGGTCCCTTCGTATTACCGCGGCTGCTGGCACGAAGTTAGCCGGACCTTCTTATTCGGGTACAGTCATTTTCTTCCCCGACGAAAGAGTTTTACAACCCAAAGGCCTTCTTCACTCACGCGGCATCGCTGCATCAGGGTTTCCCCCATTGTGCAAGATTCCCCACTGCTGCCTCCCGTAGGAGTCTGGGCCGTGTCTCAGTCCCAATGTGGCTGGTCTTCCTCTAAGAACAGCTATTGATCGTTGCCTTGGTAAGCTTTTACCTTACCAACTAGCTAATCAAGTGCGGGCTCATCTTTTGGCATTAAAACTTTCCCCGTAAGGGCTTATTCGGTATTAGCACAAGTTTCCCCGTGTTATTCCAAACCAAAAGGCAGATTCCCACATTATACTCACCCGTTTGCCACTCAGTATTGCTACTGCGTTCGACTTGCATGTGTTAGGCGTGCCGCCAGCGTACGTTCTGAGCCATGATCAAACTCTCAAGTTTAATAACGGCGCACACTAGCTTTAATAACTTTAAGGTAAATTAAAGTTATTTTTCGTTAAAGCGTGTACGACAATTTCTTTATTAACCTAGCCGTCCACACTTCTCTTCTTAAATTTACAATATAAAAAAGCTAAGATTTTAGTTATAAAATCTACGCACCTTTAGCGCTATTATTATTTAATATCGTAGAGGTGAGGGCCCGTTTTATTACAAATTAATCTTAAGTCAAGGCGTATATTGGTCAAAATACTAAGTAAAATAGGGGTTTTTTCGCTTATCTGAGTTGCAATGGGCAAGTAATTTTTGTAGAAAAACAACTATGGCGCTAATTCAGAAATTAAGTGAATTTTTAAAGAAAAAGACAAATAAAGATTTTTTCTCACAAGGTAATAAAACAAAAGTATTTAGCCAAAATCGAATAATTTTGATTTCATTGCTTATTTTAATTTCACTAGTTTTTTTCATTTCTCAAGACTTTGTTGAAAATAAAATTAATGACAAATCAACGAATTTAAAAAATACTGCTAAGTCTTCCGAGTTTTTAGATTTATCAAATTTTCTTATCTCAAAGATAAATAGCCCATACACTGAAAAAAAATATATTATTCAAAATAATGACTCGATTGAAAAAATTTTAAATAAATTTAAAGTTAGAAATGAAGATATAAAAATTATATCTTTTAAGTTAAAGCAAAAAAAATTAGCAAGTATATACTCCGGTAGAAAGCTTTCTTTAATACTTAAAAAAATAGATGAAAAAACAAATACAGTTGTAAATTTATTATACCCTTTAAATAATACTTTAAGTATCGAAGTGCGTAAAATTCAAGATAATTTTATAGTTAGCGAAAGAATACTAAAATTAAATAAAAAAGAAATAGTTGTCAAAAATATTATAAAAAATAATTTATACAGCTCTGCCATAGAAAAGAAAATCGAACCTAACATAATTATAGAGTTTGCAAGAGTTTTTGGTTTTGAAGTAGACTTTCAAAGGGATATTAGAAAAGGTGACTGGTTTGAAATTTATTATGAAAAGTTTGAAGATGATAACGGAAAAGTAAGAGACACCGGTAAAATAATTTATGCGTCAATGTTTGTTAATGGTGAAGAAATAAACCTCTACAACTTTAAGTATAATAACCACGAAGAATATTATGACATCAAAGGAAAAAGTATTACCAAATCTTTGATGAAAACTCCTATCAATGGTGCGAGATTATCTTCCTCTTTTGGAATGAGAAAACATCCAATTCTCGGATACAATAAAATGCATAGAGGTACTGACTTTGCAGCTCCAAGTGGAACTCCGATAATGGCCTCTGGATCAGGGACAGTTACAAGAGCAAGATGGTGTGGGGGCGGTGGTAATTGCGTTAAGATAAAACATAATTCTACTTATGAAACTATTTATGCGCATATGAAGTCATTTGCAAAAGGTGTTAAGGAGGGACGAAAAGTAAAACAAGGTCAGATAATCGGTTATGTTGGGTCAACGGGTCTTTCAACGGGACCTCATTTACATTATGAAGTAATTGTAAACGGAAAAAAAGTAAATTCACAAAAGCTAAAATTACCATCTGGTAAAACATTAAGAGGCAAAGAGAGAGAAGAATTCGAACTTGAGAGAATTAAAATAGATCTTAAGTTATCAAGCTTAAGATAAAATCTTATTTGTATTTTGGGATAAATCTTTATTAGTTATATTTTCTTTATCCATAGAAACGTTTACATTTTTAGCTTTTTCACCTGAATTTTCTTTTTTATCATTCAATTCATTAAATCTTCTTAGATAATGATCTGCGTGTTGTAAATAATTTTGAGCTAGAACGGGATCTCCATTACTTTGCGCATCCTTAGCTAATTGTTGAAACTTATGCATAGTCTTTTCTACATTATGAATATTATTCATCGAACCGTTTCTATTAAAATTAACATTACCATTATTTTTGAAGCTGTTAGATGTTGAAGAGCTTAAAGCAACGCTTCTCCTTCTAAAATTATTTTTTTGAGGTCTAGATCTAAAACTTCTTCTTCTTGCGTTGTTCATAATTATTTTTTAGTAATATTCTTTGCAATTAAACACCTGATGTTATCTTTAAAGTCTTTCGTAATATGTTCTATTCTAAATGAATTCTTTAATAACAAAGCTGAAACTAATCTAAATTGTCCATTTCCAATCTCTAATGCAAGAAAACCATTTACTTTTAAGATTTCCTTCGCTTTGTAGATAACTTTTTTAATAACGTCAAGCCCATCATTTCCACCATCTAGTGCTATTTTAGGTTCAAAATTCTTAATACTTTTATTTAATTTTTTAATATCAATACTTTTTATGTAAGGTGGATTTGATACAACTAAGTCAAATTTTTTAAATTTGATACTTTCAAATGATCTATTAATAAACTTTATATTGTTTATCAAATCATGTCTTTTTGAGTTTTTGATTGCGATTTGTATAGCTTTTTTTGAGATATCAATTCCCGTACCATAAGAATCCGTTAGTTCACTCAATAGGCTGATAATAATACATCCACTTCCAGTACCGATATCTAAAATGTTAATTCTTTTTTTTTTAAAAATACTTACCAGTTTTTCAACTAATAATTCAGTCTCTGGTCTAGGAATAAGGGTATTGCCATCTACTTTAAAAGTTTTACTCCAGAACTCTTTTATATTCAAAATGTATGCAACTGGCTCATAAAATGATCTTCTTAAAATTAATTTGTAAAATTTGTCAATATTTTTTTGATCAATTTTTTTATCTAAGTGAGTTAGTAAATTTTCTCTCTTCTTATTTAATATTTTTGAGAGTAAAATCTCCGAATCTAACTTACTAGAGTTAATATTCCTGCTCCTAAGCCGATCAGCCCCATCGTTTATTAATTGTAATATATTCATATTAATTAAGATTTTCTAGTTTCAGGTTTTGATCTTTCAATCTCAGTTGCTGATTCATTTCTTCATGAATGTCTCCACTCAAAAATTCATCAAGCTTGTGTAAAGTAAGATTGATTCTATGATCAGTTACTCTTCCTTGAGGAAAATTGTAAGTTCTTATCCTTTCTGATCTATCACCTGAGCCAATTTGATTTCTTCTATTACTAGACCGCTCTTGATCTTTTTTCCTTTTTTCTGATTCATAAACCCTTGATCTTAAAATTTTCAAAGCCTTTGCTTTATTTTTATGTTGTGATTTCTCATCTTGTTGACTCACCACGACACCGCTTGGAATATGAGTTATTCTTACTGCACTGTCTGTAGTGTTAACTGATTGACCACCAGGTCCTCCTGCTCTAAAAACATCTATTCTAAGGTCAGTATCTTTAATTTGTATATCAACCTCTTCAGCCTCGGGTAGAACCGCAACTGTAGCAGCTGATGTGTGTACTCTTCCTTGTGTTTCAGTTTCAGGAATTCTTTGAACTCTATGAACACCTGATTCATATTTTAAATATGAATAAATATCACTTCCGTTAACCGAAAATATTACTTCCTTGTAACCTCCTGCATCGCTTTTAGAAATACTAATCATCTCCATTTGCCACTTATTTTTCGAGCAAACTTTTTCGTACATTTTAAACAAGTCAGCACAAAAAAGTGAGGCCTCTAACCCTCCTGTGCCAGCTCTTATTTCAACAATAGCGTTTTTGTCATCATCTGCATCTTTTGGTAACAAAAATATCTTTATCTTATTCTCGTATAATTGTTTTTTTTCCTCTATTTCACTTAAATCTTTCTTAGCCATTTCAATCATTTCTATATCATTGCTTTTATCTTTTAATATATGTTCCAAATCTTTCTTTGTATTGTCAAAATTTAAGTAATCTTTGGCAATTGAGATTATACTACCAATGTCAGAATACTCTTTGGATTTTTTTGCAAATAATTTGGGATTAATATTTGCTGAAGATAGTTCTTTTTCTAAAGTATTGTATCTAATAATAATTTCTTTTACTTTATGGAGAGGTATCATTGATCTGAGTTATCAACCTTTTCTTCAACTAGAGCTACAACTTTGTCTATGATATCTGAACTTGCAACCTTAGTATGAGGTATTCCAGATAAGTATAAAAGATTACTATCTTGCCCTCCACCAGTTAGACCTATTTCAGTTTGTGCTGCTTCTCCAGGACCGTTTACTACACATCCTATTATTGAAAGGTTTATTGGTTTTTTTATATGAGATAATCTTTTTTCTAATTGTTTTACAGTTTCAATAACAGGAAACGCCTGCCTGGCACATGATGGGCATGAAATTATATTTACTCCTCTTGATCTTATTCCTAATGATTTGAGTATTTCATATCCTGCTTTTACTTCATCAACAGGGTCAGAAGAAAGTGATACTCTGATAGTATCGCCTATTCCATCCATTAAAAGTTGACCAATACCAATTGAAGATTTTATACTGCCGCTAAATAAACCACCGGCCTCTGTTACTCCTAAATGTAGAGGGTAATTACAAATTTCAGCCAATTTTTTATAAGCTTTTACGGTTAAAAAGATATCTGAAGATTTCACACTTATCTTAAAATTAAAAAAATCATTTTCCTCAAGTATTTTTATATTTTGTTTTGCGCTTTCAACAAGTGCCTCGGGGCATGGTTCTTTGTATTTTTCCAAAATTGATTTATCCAGAGAGCCTGCATTTACCCCAACTCTTATTGAACAATTGTTATCTTTAGCTGCTTTTACTACTTCAAGAACTCTATTTTTATTACCAATATTTCCAGGATTAATTCTTAAACAGCTTGCTCCCATTTTTGCTGCTTCAATAGCTCGTTTGTAGTGAAAATGAATATCAGCTACAATAGGTACATTAATTTCCTTAATTATACTTTTTAAAGCTTTTGTTGAATCTTCATCTGGACAGGATACTCTTACTATATCTGCTCCAGCTTCTTCCAAAGAATGAATTTGTTTAATTGTACCTTTGACATCGGTAGTTAAAGTATTTGTCATTGACTGAACACTTATTGGTGAATTCCCTCCTACAGAGATTTTACCAACTTTAATTTCTCTTGTTTTTTTTCTATTTATAACTCTATGAGGTCTAATATCCATCTTAGTCTAATTCAAAAATTGTATGAAGTTTTTTTACTGCTTTCAAAGTATTTTCTTCATTTATTATTACAGATAATTTAATCTCGGATGTTGAAATGGCTAAAATATTAATTTTTTCATCAGCCAAACCTCTAAACATCCTATAAGTGACACCAGGCGTTGATACCATTCCAGCTCCAACAATTGATACTTTTGAAACTTTATCGTTATGGGTAATTTCTTTGTAAACAATATTTTGATTATCTTTTAAAATATCTTTTGTCTTACTTAGATCATCTCTTTTAATGGTAAATGTAATATCAGTTGTGTTTTGATCAGATGATATATTTTGAATTACCATATCAACATTGATCTGAGCTTTGTTTAAAGGCTCGAATATATTTGCGGCCACTCCAGGTTTGTCTTCGACACCGGTTAGAGTAATTTTAGCGTCATCTTTGGAATAAGCTACACCAGTCACACTTTTAGAATAATCGATTTCTTGTTGATCGAAAATTTTTGTACCTTTTCTGTTAGTAAATGTAGATCTTACTTCAAGCGGAATATCATACATCATTGCAGTTTGAACTGCAGATGACTGCATTACCTTTGCCCCTAATGAGGATAATTCCAGCATTTCATCGTAAGAAATCTTTTCAATCTTTTTAGCGACAGGTATTTTGTTTGGGTCAGTGGAGTAAACTCCGTCAACATCGGTATATATTTCACAAGTATCTGCATTAAGTAGTTTTGCAATAGCTACAGCTGTGGCATCAGAACCACCTCGACCGATTGTTGTAATGTCTCCTATTTTTGAAACTCCTTGGAAACCAGGTACGATCGCAACACCTTCTTTTAAATACTGATTAATTTTTGATACATTCATATTTAGTATCCTAGCATTAGTATGCTCACCTTCAGTTAAAATAGGTATTTGCCAATTCAACCATGACTTTGATTTTATATTTAAGTTAACTAAAGCTCCGGCAAGTAAAGAAGAAGTAACTTGCTCACCAGTTGATAGTAAAACATCTAATTCTCTTTTATCAAAATTTTTATCAATAGCTTGAGAATATTCGATTAATTCATTAGTTTTGCCTGCCATAGCAGAAACAACAGCAATAATTTTATTACCTGCTTCAACTTCGCTCTTGATTATATTTGCAACATGTTGGATTCTATCTATAGAACCAACTGATGTGCCACCAAACTTTAATACTTTTTTTTTCATTTTAGAATTTAATATAATTTAAAAAGAATATAATATTGTTTAATTATAAAATAACGCCATGACTACTATAAATAAAGAGGAAATTCAAAAGTTTTCAAATTTAGCCGAAGAATGGTGGGATGTTAATGGAAAATTTAAACCATTGCATATGTTTAATCCTATTAGAATTGAATACATCATAGATAAAATAAAACAACACTTCAAAATTATAAATAAAAAAGGGAGTTTATTAAAAGATTTAAATATCTTAGATATTGGTTGTGGTGGAGGGTTAATTAGCGAACCTTTGTCTCGATTAGGTGGTAATGTAACTGGCATAGATGCTTCTAATAAGAATATTAAAGTTGCTACCCTACACTCAAAAAAGAATAATCTCAAAATACGTTATTTAAATAAATCTCCTGAACAATTAAATGAGTTTGAAAAATTTGATATAATTTTAAGTCTTGAAATAGTAGAACACGTAAATGACTTAAACCTTTATATAAAGTCTTGTAATAAATTATTAAAACAAAACGGTATCATGTTTACTGCAACACTTAACAGAACATTAATTTCTTATTTTAAAGCAATCATTGGTGCGGAATATATTTTAAGATGGTTGCCTATTGGTACTCATGATTGGAATAAATTTATAAAACCAGAGGAATTAGAACATATATTATTAAAAAATAATTTTAATACAATCGATTTAAAAGGATTAGAGTTCAATCCCCTAACTAATAAATGGAAAAAATCAAAAAATTTATCTGTGAATTATATATTTTGTAGCACTAAAATCTAATTATCTTTATTTACCCAAGGAACACTCAGTAAATCTATTCCTTCTTCGGCTAGTTCTTCTCTTTCTTCAGGGGTTGTCGTTCCATAGATAGTTTTTTTACTTTTTTTGTCATAATAAATTTCTCTTACTTTTTTGCTGAAATTTTTTCCAACATATTCAAAATTTTTTTCAATAAATTTTCTTATCTTCATTAATTGGTCTTTCTCATGCTTGAAATATTTATCTACATCTTTTAGCTCGATTTTTTTACCTTTTATTACTGAAATACTAGGAGCCATTATAGATTTGCTAATATTCTTAGAGTTGCAATAAATACATTCTAATAAATTTTTTTTTTTAAGTTTATCAAATTCAGATGAGCTGGAAAACCAACTTTTAAATTCATGGCCATTTTGACACTTGAGGTTATATTTTATCATTTTAGTTCCTGTAGTCTGCGTTTATATCAATATAATCATGAGTAAAATCACACGTATAACATTTAAATGCATCATTACCTAACTTTAAATTTATCTCTATCTGAATTGAGTCCCATTCCATATATTCTTTAATTTTTTTTTCATCATAACTTTCTGCAATCTTTCCATTTTCAGCCACAAGATAGTTTCCAATTTTAATTTTTAATTTTTTTGGATCAATTATTTCTCCAGATTTTCCAATACCCATAACTATTCTTCCCCAGTTAGGGTCTTCACCTGCTAATGCCGTTTTAACTAAAGGTGAGTTTGCAATTGAAAAGGCAATATTTTTAGCACTACTTAATGATTTAGCATTAATAACATTTACAGTTAAAAATTTTTTTGCTCCTTCTCCATCAACTACTATTTGTTTAGCTAAATTTAAGCACAATTTTTTTAAAGCTAACTCAAATTTTTGAATGGTGTTATCATTTAGTGAAAGATTTTGACCAATTTTTAATGCCCTTGTTGAAAATATTGACACCATATCATTTGTAGATTGATCATTATCTACAGTTATAGCATTAAAAGAATTTGCAACAGCTCTTTTTAAAAGAGTCTTTAATAAATTTGAATTGATGTCTGCATTAGTAAATATAAAAGATAACATTGTAGCTAAATTTGGGGCAATCATACCTGAGCCTTTTGCTATTCCACAAATTCTTATTAGCTCATCTCCAATTATAATCTCTTCATAAGCGACTTTAGGTTTAGTATCGGTTGTCATAATTGCTGAAGCAATTTTCAGCCAATACAATTTGTTTTGCTCACCTCTTAGTTTATCAGCTAAGTCTTGTAATCTATCTTTTATTTTATCAACTGGGTATTCTTCCCCTATAACACCAGTTGAAGCAAAAATTAAATCTTTTATTTTTACAGTTTCACTTGTTCCTTTTTGAGATTTAGATTCTTTAATTGTTAAAATTCTTGATAAATTTTTTGCTAAAATATCAATACTCTCTTTTCCTTGTTTTCCAGTAAAAGTATTTGCATTTTTAGTGTTAACTAATAAGCCTTTAATAATTTTTTTGTGAGAGGTATTGTTCCATGGTATAAATTCAGCTGTTATACTATTGGTAGTAGTTAATGTAGCGTAATTTGCACCCTTACTAAAATAAAACAGTGCTAAATCATCTCTTCCATCGCCATATAGATCCGCAGAAATAGATGCCATTTCGAGACCGTCTATTTGCTTAAGATTTTGATACTCGCCCATTTTAGATAATTTAGATTTATCTTTTAAGAAATTTTTGATGTTAATTGTCATAATTGCTATTTAATTTAACTAATAAATACATATATAGAGGTATAATGAATTTATTTACAAGGACTTTTAGTAAAATATTTAAAAGCTCTAATCAACAAGAATTAGATAAACTTAAAAACTTAATATCATCAATTAATAGTAAAGAAAAAGAGTTTCAGCTTCTAACAGAAAGTGATTTTAAAGAGAAAACAGCGCTTCTTAAAAAGAATGTTCAAAATGGTTCTCTCAAAATTCAACAGGCTATTCCTGAAAGTTTTGCATTAGTAAGAGAAGCAGCAAAAAGAACTTTGGGTGAGAGACATTATGATGTTCAGTTAGCTGGAGGGTTAGTTTTAAATAGTGGAAAAATTGCTGAAATGAAAACCGGTGAAGGGAAAACTTTAGTATCTACTCTTCCAGCATATTTGAATTCGCTAACAGGAAAAGGGGTTCATATCGTAACAGTTAATGACTACTTAGCTAAAAGAGACTCGGAATGGATGGGAAAAGTATATAGATATTTAGGCGTTACCACAGGCTGTGTTACGAATGATTTAGAGGATAAAGAAAGGAAAAAAAATTACAATTACGACATAACATACGCAACAAATAATGAGCTTGGGTTCGACTATTTAAGAGACAATATGAAATACGAGCTAGATGAAATGGTTCAAAGAAATCATCACTATTGTATCGTTGATGAAGTGGATAGTATACTTATTGACGAGTCTAGAACCCCTCTTATAATTTCTGGAAAGCTTGAAGATAAAACTACACTTTATACGGTTACAAACAATTTTATTAATCATCTTCAAATTACAGATTATGAATTAGATGAGAAGAATAAAAACGTAATTTTAACAGACGCTGGAGTAGATAAGGTTGAAAAACTTGCAATTCAAAGAAATATTTTAAAAAATAATAATTTCTATGACCCTGCTAACCTTGATCTTGTCCACCACACTAATCAAGCTTTAAAGGCAAATCTAATTTTCAAAAAAGACAAAGATTATATCATTAGTGACGGAAAAGTAAAAATAATTGATGAATTTACAGGAAGAGTATTAGGCGGTAGAAGATTCTCAGATGGTTTGCACCAAGCAATAGAGGCAAAAGAGAATGTAAAAATTGAGGAAGAAAATCATACTTTAGCTTCAATTACTTATCAAAATTATTTCAGACTTTACAAAAAATTAGCCGGAATGACGGGTACAGCTATGACCGAATCTGAAGAATTTTATGATATTTATAAATTAAATGTTGTTTCAATACCAACAAATAAAAAGATGCTACGAAAAGATTTCAATGACCAAATTTTTAGAACTGAAGAAGAAAAATATAATGCAATAACGAATAAGATTATTGAATGTAACAAAACAGGCCAGCCTGTTTTAGTTGGAACTACTAGTATCGAAAAATCAGAAAAAATTTCTAGTCTATTAAGTCAAAAAAAAATTAAACATAACGTGCTTAATGCAAAGCAACATGAGAAAGAAGCACAAATTATTGCTGAAGCAGGTAAAACAAAAGCAGTAACTATTGCTACTAATATGGCTGGGCGAGGAACTGATATTAAACTAGGTGGAAATAAAGATTTCGCTAATGAAGATAAACTTGATGATCAAATGTATTTTAAAGAAAATGAGTCAAAAGTTAAAAATTTAGGTGGGCTTTTTATAATCGGCACAGAAAGACATGAGAGCAGAAGAATAGACAATCAACTTCGTGGGCGTTCAGGTAGACAAGGTGACCCTGGCGCAACAATATTTTTTATCAGTTTGCAAGATGAGCTAATGAGAATATTTGGAGGCGACTCTATAGATGGGATGCTTAAGAAACTTGGACTTAAAAAGAATGAATCGATCGATCACCCTTGGATAAATAAAGCAATGGAGCGGGCGCAAAAAAAAGTTGAAAGCAGAAATTTTGATGTTAGAAAAACTTTAATAAAATTTGATGATGTAATGAATGATCAAAGACAAGTGATATTCTCTCAAAGATTAAAAATATTAAAAGAAAAAAATATAACCGAAATATTGAATGACTTTTACAATGAAGTGTTAAAAAATTTACAAAATTCAATATCAAATTATAAGAAGTCTAATGATGAAAAATATTTAACTGAAATAAAAAATATCACAGGAAACTCTTTAAATGATGATCAATTGTTGCAATTAGCATCAAAAGAGAAGGATTTATTCCTTAATAATATGAAGAACTTATTCATAGAAAAAAAGAATTCTAGAATTAATATTATTGGAGAAAAGCAAAATGAAATATTAGAGAAAAAAATTTTTCTTCAAATTATTGACTTTTCATGGCGGTCACATCTTCAATATTTGGAACAATTAAGACAAGTAATAGGACTAAGACAATACGGTCAGAAAGATCCTTTGTCAGAATTTAAAAAAGAGGCATTTGTTCTTTTTGAAGGTTTGCTTTTAAAAATAAAAAACGATGTAATTAAGTTACTTCTTAATTTAAATATTGTTGTTTCATCAAATGAAAATGATAAAAAGGATGACGAGAAAGACGACATCAAAAAAAATAACTTTAAAAAAGTAGGTAGAAATGACAAATGCCCTTGTGGATCAGGAAAAAAATACAAACATTGTCACGGTAATTTTTAGTTTAAATTTTTTTAAAAGCATTTAATGCTTTCTTTCTCGCTTCTTCATGATTGACAATAGGTTTTGGATAATCTTTACCCAATTTTAAGATATTTTCATTTTTAAGCTCCCAAGGTTTATGTATAAACTTTATCGGAACATCTTTTAACTGTGGTACCCATTTTTTTACATATTTCCCCTCTTTATCAAATTTTTCTCCTTGTAAGATTGGATTGAATATTCTGAAATAAGGTGCTGCATCAGCTCCACATCCTGCCACCCATTGCCATCCTGACACATTATTTGCTTCATTGAAGTCTAGTAAACAATTTCTAAAATGTTTTTCACCCTCTTTCCAATTTATCAATAGGTGCTTTACTAAAAAAGATCCTACAATCATTCTTACTCTGTTATGCATCCAACCAGTAGAATATAATTCTCTCATTCCGGCATCAACTATTGGATAACCTGTTAACCCTTTTTTCCAAGCATTCAAAAATTTTGAATTTTTTTGCCAAGGAAATTTATCAAATTTTTTAGAGTAGTTACCTTTAAGCATATGTGGAAAAAAATTTATTAAAGAGTGGTTAAATTCTCTCCATCCAATTTCAGCAATAAATTTACTTGCACCATTTTTCCTATTTCTATTGCATTCATCCCAAATAGTTTCCACATGGATTTGCCCATGTTTAATAAATGGAGATAATTTAGAAGTTCCGATTATATTTGGAAAATTTCTAGAGTCGGAGTAATTTTCAATCTTATCCTTTACAAATTTTTTTAGCTCGTTCAATGCATTTTCTTCTCCAGGTACCCAATATTTTCCAAATTTTTTATACCATTTTTTTTTGGAATCAATTTGCTTTTCAGTAATAGTATCTCTAAAAAAAGAGATCTTTTTGATACATTTAGAAATTTTTTTATCTTTTGGAGGAATTTTTTCTATATAAATTTTTTCTGCATTTCTCCAGAATGGGGTAAAAACTTTAAAAGGTGTTCCATCGTTTTTTTTTACATCTTCGAATTCATTCAAAATATTTCCTTTAAATATTTTGAATTTAATTTTTTTTATGTCAAAATTTTTTGAGAGTAAACTGTCAAATTTCAAATAATTTGGTTCATAAGTTTTATTCCAATAAATTGAGAAGTTTTTTTTTTTGAACAGTTTTTCAAAAAAAGACTTGTAGGTTTCTGTTTCAATCACCTCAAGACTTATATTATATTCTGATAACTTTTTTTTGAACTCCTGTAATGACTTGCTAACCCACCATTTTTGAGCTTCTTGATCTTCAAATTTTTTTCTCTTATATAAGAAAAAGGCTACTACCTGATCATGATTTTTTGTAGCTTCCACTAAAGCTAAGTTTTTTTGCAACCTAAAATCATCCTTAATCCAAACTAAGCCTATATTTTTTGACATGTGAAAATTTATCAAATTTAAATTTAAATTTCGATGCGATTTATTGTTGGGTGGTGGCCTTGGTAAGAATCGCACTTACGACACATACCTTTTCAGGGTACTGCTCTACTACTGAGCTACAAGGCCTAAAATCTAAAAGTAATCCTACCTTTAGTTAAATCGTATGGGGTCATTTCAACCATTACATTATCACCAGCGAGTACTCTTATTCTATTCTTTCTAAGTTTTCCAGCTGTATGAGCTAGTATTTCATGATTATTTTCAAGTTTTACTCTGAACATAGCATTCGGAAGTAATTCGGTTACTTTGCCTTTGAATTCTAAAGTTTCTTGTTTTGCCAATTAATATCCCTTTTTCAATCTGATTTTAATCGATTCTGCATGACCGTCTAAATTTTCATGCTGTGCCAATTTTATAACTGATGGGCCTAATCTTTCAATACCTGATTTTGTTATTTTTATTAAGGAATGGCGCTTTAAAAAATCATTTACTGATAAACCTGAAGAAAATTTAGCAGACCCCGAAGTAGGTAAAACATGATTTGGTCCTGCTATATAATCTCCCATAGCCTCAGGTGAAAATTTTCCAATAAAGATTGAACCTGCATTCTTAATATTCTGTAAGATTTTTTTATAATTTTTTAAATGTATTTCAAGATGTTCTGGGGCAATTGTGTTTATTGCTTTTAAAATTTTGCTGTTATTTTTGGCATATATCGCCAGTCCATAATTTTTTATACTTTTAGTGGCAATATCTTTTTTTGGTAAATTCTTTAATCGAGATTTTAATCTAAGGTTAACCATTTTTATTAACACTTTATCATTAGTAATTAAAATGGATTGAGCAAATATATCGTGTTCTGCTTG
The DNA here is from genome assembly GCA_902552345.1 of uncultured Pelagibacteraceae bacterium. Lineage (GTDB taxonomy): Bacteria > Pseudomonadota > Alphaproteobacteria > Pelagibacterales > Pelagibacteraceae > Pelagilacustribacter. The sequence goes on from CACDGO010000002.1 coordinate 31,978, forward strand.
TGCAATTAAATCTGAGGCTATCCAGTCTGGATTTGAATATTTGTCTGCTACAATTGAAACTTCAGAAGGCCCTGCAACCATGTCGATACCAACATCTCCAAATACTTCTTTTTTAGCAGCTGCTACAAATGCATTTCCTGGGCCTACTATTTTATCGACCTTCTTAAAAGTTTTTGTTCCATAGGTTAGAGCTGCAATCGAGTGTGCTCCACCCGTTTTATAAATTTCTTTCACTCCACATTTTTTTGCAGCATATATTACTCCAGGATTTATCGGGTTACATAAAACAGGTGTGGTGAGATAAATATTTTTTACACCCGCTACAATAGCTGGAATACAATTCATAAGAACAGTGCTAGGGTAACTTGCTGTTCCTCCAGGCACATAAACTCCTACTTTCTCAATAGGTGTATATTTGTATGCAAGTTCATTTTTATATCTATCCTTGAATTTAAAAGAAAAAAATTTTTGCTTTGAATGAAATTGTTTAATCCTTCGATAGGCTAAATCAATAGATTTTTTTAATTTTTTATTAATTCCATTTGAAATTTTATTAATCTCTACATTTGAAAATTTAATAATTTTTGATCTAATATTAAAATTAGAAAATTTTTTTTCATAATTTATAACTGCTTTATCTCCGTGTTTTTTTACATTTAGTAAGATTTTTTTAACTTGTTTAGACTCAGTTTTTTGTCTTGTTTTCCTTGAACTGAGTATAGTTTCCAATTTTTTTGTAGAGTGTAATTTATTAAAATTTATAATTTTTAACATTTTTATTCCTTATGTCGTGGTATGTTTTTCGTATTCCAAGCTTCACCTTGATCATCTAAAGTTACCTCAATCACTTCCGACACGATTTTTATAATTGAGTCACCTGCAAAAACAATTTTCATTTCGTAGTTATTATCAGGCATTATGTTAGTTTCAATAGTAAGAAAATCCAAGAATATATCTTTTTTTGCTTGATTAATATTTTTAGAATTAACTTTTAAAACATGCTCAAATTTTAAGATAGTTCTAATTCTTTTGTTTTTTCTAAAAACACCTCTTTCAACATCCTCCCACATAAATCTATTAAGTTGCAAAAGGAACATTCTATTTTTTGTCAAATTTGCAATATCAGATATACTTGCTATCGAGTCTTGTAAATGTGCAGAAACGACTTTTAAATCCTCCTCAGTTTTTGCTAATAATTTTAATTTTTTAGCTTTCATACTAAACTCTTTTAATTTCTGCTTTACATTTTTTTAACTTTTCTTCAAGTTGTTCGTATCCTCTATCCAAGTGATAGATTCTATTTAAAATTGTTCTATTTTCAGCAATTAATCCCGCCAAGACTAAACTTACTGAAGCTCTTAAGTCTGTCGCCATCACTTCAGCCCCAATCAATTTTGTGGGTCCAAAAACTTGTGCTATTTTATTTTTTATTTCGATTCTAGCACCCATTCTTCTTAATTCAGGTACATGCATAAATCTATTTTCAAAAATATTTTCCTTTATCTTTGATGATCCTTTTGCTTGTGTCATTAAAACCATTAATTGAGCTTGTAAATCAGTAGGAAAACCTGGATAGGGGCTAGTTGATAAATTAATTTTTTTATAGAGTTTGGATTTATAAATACAAATCCATGTTTTAGAAATCTTCATTTTGATACCCATACTCTTAAGAATTTTTAATTCATATTTTATAAGTTTGGGATTAATATTTTTGATCAAAATTTTTTTTCCTGCCAAGGCGCCAGCTATAAGATAAGTTCCAGCTTCAATTCTATCAAAAATAATTCTGTGTTTAATATTTTTAACTTCATTCTTTTTGCCTTGAATAATTATTTTTCGTTTTGAAATTAAAATTTTACAACCTAATTTTTTAAGAAAATCTATTAAGTCTAAAATCTCAGGTTCAACAGCGCAATTTGTTAAAATTGTTTTTCCGGAAGCTCCAAAAGCTGCAAGAATAGCGTTCTCGGTTGCACCAACTGATATCGATGGAAATTTAATTTTTGTTCCCATTAAACCCCTTTTAGCTTCAGCAATTATATAACCATTTTTAATTTTTATTTTTGCACCAAGTTTTTTAAGTGCAAGTAAATGGAGATCTACTGGTCTTGTGCCTATAGCACAACCACCTGGGAGTGATACCTTTGCTTTTTTGTACTTGGTTAGAAGTGGGCCTAGAACTAAAACACCAGCTCTCATAGTTTTTACTAATTTATAAGGAGCAAGAGTGTTTATATTTTTTTTTTTATTTTTAAGCTCTATAGTTTTCTCTCTTTTCTTAATCTTCGCTTTAATTCCTATAAATTCTAAAAGCTCAAGCATTGTAAAAATATCTTTTACAAGTGGAACATTCGTAAGTTTGATTTCATTAGCTAAAATAGAAGCGGCTAAAATAGGTAATGTTGCATTTTTAGACCCAGAAATTGAAATTGAGCCATTCAACTCTCTCTTACCTTTAATTAATAATTTTTGCATTAAAGAAATTTTATACTTTTGGAAGGGTTACGCCTTTTTGTTTCATGTATTTACCTTTTCTTTTTGCATAAGAGATTTCTGGCTTTTCATTTCCTTTAATAAAAATAAATTGAGCGACTCCCTCATTTGCATAAATTTTTGCAGGGAGAGGTGTTGTATTCGAAAATTCTAAAGTAACATGCCCTTCCCATCCAGGTTCCAAAGGTGTCACATTAACTATAATTCCACATCTTGCATAAGTTGACTTACCTAAACAAATAACCAGTACATTTTCTGGTATTTTAAAATATTCGATTGTTCGAGCTAATGCGAAAGAATTTGGAGGAATGATACACTCTTTACCTAATTTGGTAACAAAGCTCTCTTTTTTAAAAACTTTTGGATCAACAATACCTGAATTGACGTTTGTAAAAATTTTAAATTCATTAGAGACTCTTGCATCGTACCCATAAGAGGATAAACCAAAAGAAATTTTACCTTTTCGAATTTGTTTACTTACAAAAGGTTTAATTATGCCATTTTTTTTTACAGCACTTTTGATCCATTTATCTGATAAAACCGTCATTAAATCCTTTTTTGATTGAACGTTTAATTTTTTTTCTTTTTTTTAAATTTTTTTTTAAAGCAGCCTCACGTTTTTTTAATAGTAAATCTTTTTTGTCAAAAGATTTCATTATAAAGCTAATTTTTGTCTGGATTTGTTAAATCCTCAAGAGTGATAGGTTTGTTAATATCGTGCATCGTCTCTTGCTCTGATTCTTTTGGATTTGCGCTTGATCTTCTTGCCCTTCTTTGCTCAATACGTGCTTTTCTTTTTGCCTCTTTTTTCATAGCTTTATCGCCACGTGTTGATTTATAATCATAGTGAATTCCCATAACAAGCGTCCCTTCATTATTAATCAAATTTACTTCTTGATTAGTTTTTTTTCAAGTACCTTGATTGAAGCATTTGTATAATTATAAACAAAACCGACAAAAATACGGCAACTATAACATCTTGTAAGGGTGAGGCTTGTGGAAATCCATAATTCCACAAAATCACAAGAAACAACCAAATAAGCCAATTAATTTTTTTAAGCATCTATTTTGCAACCAAGTTCATTACAATTTTTTCCCTCTTTAACATTGTTAAAGTAATCTATAGCTCTTAGAGAGGTCATCATGTGACTTTTGTATACATTCAAATATCCATTTAAACTATCTGATAATTTTTTAGCCTCATCCATCATCCCTAATCTAATTAAATTTATAAGCATTATAGCATTCCCATTAGGTATTGTAGTGTCTCCAATATCAATTGGTTTGAAAAAAATATCCTTTACATTTTTTGGATTTTTTTGAAAAATATTTTTATCATCTATAAAAAATTTAGTTATAGCTTCTTTGGTTAATTTTTTTGCTAAATCTTTATATTTAAATTTCATAGTTTTATCCGAAAGGTCATTAAGTGAATTGATTAAAAAGGCATAATCTTCTATAAAAACAATATCTTTTGAATAACTGTGATAAATATTATTATGAATATATTTTTTTTCAACTTTAGATAAAAAATCTTCAGCTAAATTTAAATATCCTTTGTCCGGCAATATTTCACTTGCTGCAACTAATGAACTTATCCATAAACAATTTAGATCTAATTGGGTTTTGTCATCAAAAAAAGGTTTAGTTCTTTTTGACCTTATCTGTAGAAGTTTTTTCATAATTGCTACACTCGGTTTCTTTTTTTCAATTAATATAATTTTTTTTTCCCAATTTCCTTCAGGTTTTATTTCAAAAAATTTTTCGATATTTTCTAAATCTTTTATTTCATCATAACTATAAACATAATACTTTCCTTCTTCTCCTTCGCTATCAGCATCATATGCAGATCCAAGAAAGCCCTCTTTGTTTAAGAAATCTTTTTTTAAAAACTCAATAGTTTGTGTTAACTTTTCCTTAAAGTAATCGTCTTTTACAATTTTACAAAATTTTGACAGCAATAAAATAAATTGAACATTATCGTAAAGCATTTTCTCAAAATGTGGAACTATCCAGTTTTCATCAACTGTATAACGTGCAATTCCACCCTCAACATGATCGTATATTCCTTTTGAGCAGAGTTGTTTAATTATGAGATTGACTGGCTCTAGGTACTTTTTATCTTTAGATTTATTATAAAAATATAATAAAGTTTCATAAAGATTAAATGTTGGAAATTTAGGTGCACCTTTATAACCACCTTTTAAACTGTCCAAATAACCTAAACAAATTTCTAAGATGGGTTCAAGATCTTGATTCAAAACAGAATTTTTTTTTAGATCCAAGTTTTTTATAATTAAATCTTTTTGATTAATTATATTTTCTCTTTGTTCTTTGTAAGCTTCCGAAACTTTACTAAGAATTTTCTTAAAAGAAGGTAGGCCATGTTTTGATACTTTAGGAAAATAAGTTCCTCCCATAAATGGAACTCCATTCTCATCTAAAAACATTGTGAGTGGCCATCCCCCACCTGTTTGATTAAATAATTGAAAAGAACTTTGAAAAATAAAATCTAAATCTGGCCTCTCTTCTCGATCAACTTTAATATTTACAAAAAATTGATTCATAATTTTTGCAGTTTCGTTGTCCTCAAAACTTTCGTGAGCCATTACATGACACCAATGACAACTTGCATATCCTATACTTAGTAATATAGGTTTTTTATTTTTTTTGGCAAATTCTAATGTCTCCTCTGTCCATGTTTGCCAATTAACAGGATTATCTTTATGTTGTTGAAGATAAGGGCTTAAATTATTGGACAAAATATTTTTACTAATTTGCATCGTCAAAAAATTTTCTTTTAATCATTAAAGATACAATCATTAAAACAATAAAAAAGAATATTGGCAAATAAATTTCTGGAGTAAGAATTAAGTCAATCATACTAAAGTTTTGTGCTGACTCTATGTAAGAGTTTAAACCTGCTCCTATGGTATTCATGATAAACATACTAGGGATAAAACCTAAGAAGCTTGATAAAAAATAATTAATTTTTTTCATATCAAATAGAACTGGGATCAAGTTTTGTAACCCAAAGGGGACTCCTAGACCCCCGATAAATCTATATATAAAGAAGTAAAAAAATTCGTTTTTTTTAAATAATGTTATGTATTTTTCAAATTTTTTTTCTAAGATAAATTTAACTAAATCTCGAAAAAAGAAAATTCCAATTGAGTATAAAATTAAAGCCCCGACTGAAATTGAAACGACTGAAATAAAAGTTCCCATCCATTGGCCAAACAATATTCCAGAGATAATTAAAATAGGCGATCCGAAACCGAGAAGTGATACCCAAATGATTGAAAAAATAAAAAAATAAGTTAAGTTTATTAAAACGTTAGCACTTATATAGTTATCTAATTCTACTTGAAGTTCTTTATAATAAGAAAAATCGTCTAGTCTATTTGTTTCTATAGTTGTAAATATAAAAAATAGGAATGCAAACAACACGAGCAGATAAGAAATACCTAAAAATATTTTAAGATTTTTGCTCATTATTTACCTGTACAACAGACAGCAATTAAAATATATACCTTAAAATATTTATGAAAAGAACTTACCAGCCAAGCAATTTAGTAAGGAAAAGAAGACATGGTTTTAGAGCAAGAATGGCTTCTAAAACTGGAAGACAGCTTATTGCTCGAAGACGAGCTAAAGGAAGAAAAACTCTATCAACTTAATATAAATGGTTAGGCTTGAAAGTTTAAAAAAAAGCAACCAATTCAGAAAAGCTCTAAAGGAAAAAAAAATTCATACAGACTACTTTTCCATATTTGCTGCTAAAAATTTTTTTAAACCCAAAATAAAAGCTAACTTGCTTATTAGTTTCGTTATGAAAAAAAAAATTGGAAATGCTGTCAAAAGAAACAAAATTAAAAGGAAATTAAAAGCAATAGTTCAAATATTAATAAAAAAAAGAGGTGCAATTAACAAGGATTACACTTATATAGTTTTCGGTAAGTCTAATGCTTATGCTCAAAAACATAATGTGCTTTTGCCATTGATGGAGAAAAGTTTTAGTAAATTAAATAAATAAAATGACAAAAATTCTTATTTTCACGATCAAAGCTTATCAATATTTAGTTTCTCCACTTTTAGGTAGCAGATGTAGATTTTTGCCTACTTGTTCCGAATATTTTATTGAAGCACTTAAAACCCAAGGGTTAACAATAGGAATTAAATTAGGGTTAAAAAGAATGTTAAAATGTCATCCATTTAAGAAACTAGGTAGCAGTCACGGTTTAGATTTTGTACCAGTTCCAAAAAACAAAAAGGAGAGCAATGATGGATAGAAACGTTTTCGTTGCAATTGCTCTTTCAATGTCTGTTTTGCTTTTTTGGGGCGCTTTTTTTGAAACACCTAAAAAAACATCTGAGCAACAAATTGATCAAAAGGTAGAGCAAAAGAGAAAGCAAAACTCCATTGCACCAACAATCGATCAACCTCAAATAATAAAAAAACTTACCAGAGAAGAGTCTATTAATACAAGCAAAAGAATTAAAATTGAAAATGGAAGTGTAGTAGGTTCAATTAATTTGATGGGTGCTTTAATAGACGATATATCTTTTAAAAAACACAAACAAAAAGTTGAAGATGGAAAAAATATTATTTTTTTAAATCCCTCTGATACTGAAAACGGTTTTTATATTGAGACAGGTTGGACAAGTATTGGAAATAAAATTAAAGTTCCAAAAAAAGATTCTGAGTGGACAGTAAAAGGTAATAATATTTTAAGCAACAACTCTCCCGTTATTTTACAATGGAACAATAAAGAGGGTGTTACTTTTGAAAAAAGAATTGAGTTAGATGATAAATATTTATTCAAAATATCACAGCGAGTAACAAATAATTCTAATTCATCTATTGATCTATATCCATATGCGCAGATGACAAGGAATAAAATTCCTGATGATATACAAAATTTTTATATTCAACATGAGGGTTTTATTGGCGTATTTGACGATGAATTAAAAGAAGACAACTATGATGATGTGGAAGAAAAAAAAATAGTAAGAGAGTCAAGTGAAGGCTGGCTTGGAATAACAGATAAATATTGGATGTCTGCTTTTGTTCCTGAGTCAGGTAAAAATTTTAAATCTACTTTCCTTTACGAAAATGGATTTAAGGCGAATTATATTATCAATGAGCCGGTAAGTATCGGTAAATCATCAACTGGAGTTAATAAACTTAGATTATTTATCGCAGCTAAAGAGGTTGAAACAATTGATGGGTATGCTGAAGACCAAAATATAAATAAATTTGATTTAGTTATAGATTGGGGGTGGTTCTACTTTTTCACAAAACCTCTATTTTTCGTAATTGATTATTTATTTAAAATTTCAGGAAATTTTGGAACAGCTATAGTTTTATTAACTATTGCCATAAGACTTATTTTCTTCCCGCTGGCTAACTTCTCATTCAGGTCAATGGCAAAAATGAAAGCAGTTCAACCAGAGATGATGAGGCTTAAAGAACTACACAAGGATGATAAAGTAAAACTACAACAAGAGATGATGGCGTTATATAGAAAAGAAAAGATAAATCCTGCATCAGGTTGCTTGCCAGTTTTAATTCAAATTCCCTTCTTTTTTGCAATTTATAAGATGCTCTTTATTTCTTTAGAAATGAGGCATCAACCATTTTTTGGTTGGATAAAAGACTTGTCAGCACAAGATCCGACTTCTTTGTTCAATTTATTTGGTCTAATTCCATGGGATCCCCCGGGATTTATGATAATAGGAATTTGGCCAATATTAATGGGAGCCTCTATGTGGGTTCAACAAAAATTAAACCCTGCTCCTGCTGATCCTATACAGGCAAAAATATTTGCTTTCTTTCCATTGTTTTTAACAATTATACTTGCATCTTTCCCTTCTGGGTTAGTTGTTTATTGGACAATAAATAATATTCTAACAATCGCTCAGCAATACGTAATTGTTAAAAAAACGACTGTAAAAACAAATTAGATGTCAAAAAATATTTCTCTAGACGAGATAAAACAATTTTGGCCTGATAAAGCTCCAGACATTAATATTGTTCAAAAATACATTAAAAAATACGAAAATGAAAAAATCATAATTAAATATGGTGGTAATGTTCTAATAGACAGAAACGTCTTTAATAATTTTATATCTGATATAAATGTTCTTAATAAATTAGGTTTATCTGTAGTAGTGGTTCATGGTGGTGGTCCAAGAATTAAAAGAGAGTTAGAGAAGAAAAAAATCACGTCGAAATTTATTAATGGCTTGAGAGTTACTGATAAAAACATAATTGATATCGTGGAGGAAGTTTTAATTGATTTTAATAAGGACATAGCTAGTTCGCTTAAGAAACTAGGTTCTCAAGCAGCTATGTTTCATACTAAAACTGATAACATTATAGAAGTTGAACCTGAAAGAGAAGAGCTTGGGTTTGTTGGAATTCCAAGTAAGATAAATGATAATCTAATTCACCACGCTTTAGATGAGAATAAAATTCCGATCATAGCCCCTTTAGGTTTAGGAAAACATAATCAAACGTACAATATTAACGGTGATACTGCGGCAAGTGCTATTGCCAAGAAGCTTAAGTCAAGAAGACTTATATTAATGACAAATGTTGAAGGTGTCTACGATGATCAGAAAAAATTAATATCAGAAATAAAACCTTTTGATCTTGAAAATCTTATCAAATGGAAAGTCGTACAAGGTGGTATGATTCCTAAAATAGAAAATTGCGTTGATGCTGTCCAAAATGGTGTTAGGGGTGTGGTTATTCTAGATGGAAGAAAGCCTCACTCAGTTTTACATGAAATTTTTTCAGATAAAGGGTCTGGAACTTTGATTAGAGAATAAAGAATGAAGGACTTATCTAATATAAAATTTTGGTTGTTCGACTTAGACAATACATTATATGATGGAGCTACTAAGGTCTTTGATCAGGTAGATAAAAAAATGTCTAAATTTATTTCTGAAAAATTAAAGGTAGATATTGAGGAGGCTAGAAAAATTCAAAAAAACTATTTCCAAGAGTATAATACAACTTTGAACGGAATGATAAAAAATCACAAAATTGATGCTGATGAATTTTTAGAGTTTGTACATGATGTAGACCTTAGTTTCTTAGATAAAAATATAGATTTAGAGGCTGAAATTAAAAAATTAGATGGAAAAAAAATAATCTTCACCAATGGCTCTAGAGCCCATGCTCTTAATGTAACAAAAAGAATTGGAATAGATAAGCTTTTTGATGGAATTTTTGACATCAGAGATTGTGAGTTTATTCCAAAACCTTCGAGGGAACCTTACAAAAAATTGGTAGAAAGTTACAAAATTGAGCCACAATATTGTATATTCTTTGAGGATATTGCAAGAAATTTAAAACCAGCATACGAATTAGGAATGAAAACTGTTTGGATTAAAAATAATGAACCTTGGGCTGCAAAATATTCGGACTCAGATTTCATCAATTATAAGACTGACAACTTAGCAAAATTTTTAAGGGAGATTAATGAATTACAATAATTTAGAAAAAATAATAAACGAAAGCTTTGAACAAAAAGAAAAAGTAAGTCCAAAATCGGATAAAAAATTGTTAAAGGCTATTAATGAAACAATTGATTTAGTTGATAGTGGAAAAATTAGAGTGGCTAATAAACAAAATGGTATTTGGGTGGTGAACCAATGGATTAAAAAAGCTATTTTGTTAAGTTTTAGAGTAAATCAAATGAAGATGATGAAGGGTCCTTATACTACTTGGTATGATAAAGTACCCGGGAAGACAGTAAAGTGGCAAGAAAAAGATTGGAAAAAAGCTGGATACCGTCATGTCCCCAATGGTGTTGTTAGAAAAGGAGCATACATTGCAAAAAATGTAGTGTTAATGCCAAGCTTTGTAAACCTAGGAGCATATGTTGATGAGGGCACAATGATCGACACTTGGGCTTCTGTTGGTTCATGTGCTCAAGTTGGAAAAAATTGTCATATTTCTGGTGGCGCAGGCATAGGAGGTGTTCTTGAACCACTTCAAGCCGGTCCAGTAATTATTGAGGATAATTGTTTTATAGGTGCTCGATCTGAAATTGCTGAAGGAGTTTTAGTTGAAGAAGGCGCAGTTTTGTCAATGGGAGTGTATATTGGAGCATCTACAAAAATAGTAGATAGAGGCTCTGGAGAAATATACTATGGTAAAGTTCCTGCTTACTCAGTGGTAGTTCCTGGAAGCTTACCAAATAAATCTGATCCTAATGGACCTTCATTATACTGTGCGGTTATAGTAAAAAAAGTTGACGAGAAAACTAGAAGTAAAACCTCTATTAATGACTTACTTAGAGACTGATGAAAATAATTAACGAATTACAATTATCTAAAGATTTAATTAGATTTCAAAGTATCACTCCAAAAGATTTAGGTACTATAAGTTTTTTAAGCAAAAAATTAAAAAAATTAGGTTTTAATTGTAAAATACTAGAATTTAAAGGTAAAGGGAGCAAACCAATAAAAAATCTTTATGCAAGAATTGGAAAAAAGGGACCAAATCTTTGTTATGCTGGGCATACAGACGTAGTTCCGCCTGGAAATTTAAAAGACTGGACTGTTAACCCATTTGAACCTTTGGTTAAAAAAAATTATCTAATTGGAAGGGGTGCAAATGATATGAAGAGCTCCATCGCGTGCTTTGTAGCAGCTGTGAGTCAGTATTTACAAAAAAAACAAAACTTTGAAGGATCAATAAGTTTTTTAATAACCGGAGATGAAGAGGGCTACGCAATAAATGGTACAAAGAAAGTTGTAGATTACCTTAAAAGAAAAAAAGAAAAAATTGATTTTTGTATTGTTGGGGAACCAACTAATCCAAATAAACTTGGAGAGATGATTAAGATTGGAAGAAGAGGAAGCTTGTCGGGAAAAATTGAAATTGTTGGCACTCAGGGTCATATCGCATACCCTCACCTTTCAAAAAATCCGATTAATACACTGGTAGCTATATGTAAAAAACTTAAGGATAGAAAATTAGATAAAGGGAATAAAAGTTTTCAACCTTCAAATTTAGAATTTACATCAATTAATGTAGATAATAAAGCTCATAATGTGATACCCGCAAGAGCAAGAGCACAATTCAATATAAGGTATAATAATTTACATACCTCGTCTTCATTGAAAAAAAAAATAGATTTAATTGTTAAAAAAATTAGCAATAAGAATAAGTGTAAATATAAAATTGATTATATTGCGAATGGAGAGGCTTTTTTAACAAAACCAGGAAAAACTATACTTATGATAAAAAAGATAATTAAGAAAATAACGAAAATAAATCCAAAATTTTCTACAACTGGGGGTACCTCAGATGCACGATTTATAAAAAAAATTGCACCTTGTATGGAATTTGGTTTAGTAAATAAAACTATGCATAGAGTGGATGAATGTGTATCTTTAGTAGACTTAAAAAAACTTACAAAAATATATAACAGTATTTTAGTAGAGTATTTTAAGTGAAATTATACAAAGTTAAAAAATCAAAAATTGATAAAAACGGTCTATACGCGAATAGTAACATAAGTAAAGGTACTAAAATTATCGAGTATAAAGGTAAGATTATCACTGTAAAACAGAGTGAGAATAATCAAAAGTTCGATAATCGAAAAGCAATCTACCTTTTTAATATAAACAAAAGATTTGATCTCGATGGTGATTTCAAATTCAATGTTGCAAGACTTATTAATCACTCGTGCGATCCAAATTGTGAAGTTTTTGGATCAGGGATGAAAGTTTGGGTTTATGCTATGAGAAATATTAAAAAAGGTGAGGAATTGTCTTATGATTACGGTTTCAGCTTTGATAAAGATTATAAACAGTACCCATGTAAGTGTGGATCAAGTAAATGTGTAGGGTATATTGTAAGAGAAGGTTCTAGATGGAGAATAAACAAAAAAATCAAAAAGTAATTTTTTTAGATCAATTTGCTCCTTTAGTATTGTCATCTCTTATAATCATTTATTTTTTTTATGGTTTCTATACTAACGAAAATAGCGCAGGTGCTGGCGGTTTCGAGGGTGACTTTAGTCTAATTTGGAACAATTTAAATCTTTTAAGAGGAGATATTCTTTCAAACTTAGATAATCCGCTATATAGTGATAGTAGACCACCGCTTTCCTATATATTACATCTTACATTAAATCCTTTTAATTTTAATAAAGAGGTATTTAGAACAAGTTGCTTTGTTTTATCTTTAACAATACCTACTCTATTGTATTTTGCAATAATTAAAAAATATCCTGAACTTGAGAAAAGATATTCTTTAATTCTAGCATTGATTATAACTCTCAGTCCCTATTTTAGAACTACTGCTTATTGGTCACTAGGTGAAAATTATGGACTAATTTTTGTAATATTAACTTACATATTTTCTCTTAATCTAGATCATCAGATAAAAACAGGTAATAATTTCAAAAAAATATTATGGATTTTCTTTTTGTGTCTATCTAGCTCCCTTGCAATTTATTTTGATCAAAAATTAATTTTTTTACCAATTATAGTTTTATTTTTAATATTTAATTTAAAGATAAGTATCAAAATAAAAATTTTTTCTCTAGTTTTTTTTTCATTATTTGCTTTACCTTATATATATTTAATTTTTACTTGGGGCGCTATAATTCCTACTTCAGCAGCTCAAGTAAGAGGTGTAGGCTATTCAGTTCATCCTTTTAACATAGGATTTTGTTTATCAATATTAGCGTTTTATATTTTTCCATTTTTAATGTGTAGAAAAATTGTAGACATGAATTTCAAAAAATTATTCAATATAAGGATACTTATTTTATTTTTGACCTTTATTATTTATTTATTTTCTGTCTTTTGGATTGGTGATTATGAAAATTTAAGAAATGATGGAAAAGGAATTTTTCATAAATTATCAATTTTATTATTTGAAGATTTAAATTACCGTTTAATATTTACTGTATTAATATTTTTAATAAGTTTTTTTTTAATAATCTTGTTTTCTAAATCTAAAAATGACGTTTTGTTAATACTTTACTTTTTGGTTTTGTCTCTAGTTACTTTTCCATTCTATCAAGAGTATTTAGATCCTCTTTTATTTATTCTGTTTTTTACCTTCCTCAAAACAGATTTTTATTTTGATAAAAAAAGAATTTACTTTTTAGTTTCTTATTTTTTAATATTCTTAATAGGATCCAAATTTTACTATAATTCTATTCTATAGTTACTATTTCTTGCAAGTTGTAATGAACCACGTATAAGGCACAAATGACTGATGAAGTATTTTAAATTTTAATTTTTTAAAATGTAAATTTAGTAAATTGAGATATCCTTCTTTTTTTCTAACATTTTTTCCTCTATCTCTTGTAATAAAAAACTTTGCTATAGAATTTTGATTATTAATTATAACAGGGTCTTCAGTTAAAAGTGTTGAGTTTTTTTTCATTTTTTTTTTACAAAGAGATAAAATATTTTTTGCTTGTTCATTATTGAGATGATGCAAGATTCCAAAAAGTATTACAAAGTCAAATTTTGGTAGTTTTTTAATTTCTTTATTTTCAAATTTTTTACAAAAAAAGTGATAGTTTTTACTCGTATATTTTTTTTTTGCATAAGCAATAGATCTTTTATCAATATCGTATCCGTAATAATTACAGTTAGGAATATGTTCAATTATCTCTGCAGGACCACATCCTATATCTAAAACATTCAAATTCTTTTTTTTTATGTTAGCTTTGATTATTTTTTTTCTTAGTGAGGTGCCTGACATTATTTTTTGTATCGATTTATATATATAAGGATTATTAATTAGATTATATAAAGTGCTTGATCTTTGTGACATTATTTTATTCCGTAAAAGTTTGTTAATATATACACAATTATGCTAATTAAAGAAAACAGCATATGATAAAAAAAAGAAATCAATTAATAGTTGGATCGGGTTTTATTGCTAGAAAATTTCGAAAATATAGTAATTTTTTAAAGAAAAAAGATGTTGTGGTTTATGCCGCCGGGATCTCCAATTCTACAGAAAAGAATATGAGAAATTTAAATAAAGAGGTAACAAGTATGAAAAAATTTTTAAGTTTTAATAAAAAAAAATTAATTTATATAAGCTCATATTCAGTATGTGACTCATTAAGGTCAAAGAATAAATATGTTAAAAATAAAATTAAGATAGAGAAATTAATTGAGAGTAGTGTTTCAGAATATATAATTTTAAGACTTCCTGAAATTGTAGGCTTTAGTAAAAATCCTTATACGCTAACTAATTTTTTTAGTAATATGATTTTAAAAGGTAAATCCTTTGAAGTTTATAAAGGTGTAAAAAGAAATATTCTTGATATCGATCATGCAATTCATAACTGTATAAAATTTATAAAGTTTAATTCGAAAAAAAAAATAAAAATTAATTTATTGAATAAAGACTTTTATGAACCTAAGGAAATTGTAGAAGATTTGGAAAAAATACTTAAAATAAGAGGTCATTATAAAATAAAAAAAATTAAAAAAAATAATTTTAAGACTAAAAATAGTTTATACCTAAAATTTAATCAAAATTACTTATTTAAAGTTTTAAAAAAATATTACGGCTAAAATGAAGCTATCAATTATCGTACCTGTTTATAATAGTTCTGATATTTTGCATAAATTACATGAAAGAATTTTAAGAGTGATTACTAAAATGAATTTAGTAAATAACTTTGAGCTTATTTTAATTAATGATTTTAGCAAAGATAATAGTTGGAAAAGTATCGAAACGCTAGCCCGTAACTCTAATCATATTGTAGGAATAAATTTAGTCGAAAACTTTGGCCAGCATAATGCATTGATGGCAGGATTAAATTATGCAAAAGGTGATTATGTTATAACTCTAGATGATGATTTACAACATCCCCCCGAGTCTATCCCGGATATAATTGATCAATTAAAAAGTTTTGATGTTTGTTACACAAATTATAAAAATCGTCAGCACGTCAATTGGAAAAAAGCAGTCAGCTATATTAACAATGTAGTCTCAAGTTTTCTTCTTAATAAATCATTAAAAATTTATATGTCGTCATTTAGAGGATTAAAAAAAAATATAGTTTCAGAAATTATTAAATTTAAAGAACCTGATGTTTATTTGGATGGTCTAATTATTGGATCTACAAAAAAAATTGGTATAATAACTGTGGAGCATTTTGCCAGATACAGCGGGAACAGTAACTACAATTTAAAAAAACTTCTAATTTTATGGTCCAATATGTTAATGAACTTCAGATTTTTTCCTTTTAGGTTGGCTTCAATTCCAGGAATTGTTCTTAAATTCATAATTAAAAATTTTAGAAAAAAAAACACAAAACAACAATATAAAATTCTTGAAAAAATTTAAATGAAATCATTTAGAAGCGAAATTGATATAATTCTACCAAATTATAATAGCGAGAAGTTTATTCAGCAAACTGTTTACAGTATTAAAAATCAAAGTTTTAAAAAATGGAAATTATTTATCATAGATGATAATTCAAATTCTAAAACAAAAACAATTTTAAAAAGTTTTAAGAAAGATAAAAGAATTAAGGTTATTTGGCTTTCTAAAAATAAAGGTGCTGCTTATTGCAGGAACCTCGCTATCAAAAAATCATCTTCAAAATACATCGCTTTCATCGACTCTGATGATATATGGGCTAAAAAAAAATTAGAATACCAATTAATTTTTATGAAAAAATTTAAATATGACTTTACATATACTTTTTATGAAACTTTTGGATTAAAAAATAAAAAAATTATAACTCCTGAAAGATACAATTTTTCAAGTTTTATTAACGACACATCAATAGCTACAAGCACTGTTATGGTTACTAGAAAGGTTGCTCAAAATGTTAAATTTACTAATACAAAAATATGTGAAGATTTTTTCTATAAATGTCAGATTTTAAAAAAGGTTGGTAATGCTTTTTGTGTTACAAAATTTTTAACAAAGTATCGTGTGAGACATAATTCACTTCAAAGCAATAAGGTAAGAAATTTATTTTGGGTGTGGAAAATAAATCGAAATTATAATAAATTAAATTTTTTTAGCAGCTTGTTCTCTATAATTGCAATTTCATTTAACTCTTTCAAAAAGTACGGATTTAAATGATTTTAATAGTTAATTTTTTTTAAATATAATCCACATGCAGGTGCTGGAGGTGCACAATTTTTTCTATTTCTTGATAGGAAACTTTGTTTAAATTTTTTTAAGTCCCATTTATTAGTTGATAAATATTTTAGACAGCCTACCATCGATCTTACTTGATTTTGGAGAAATGATTGAGATTTGAAAATTAGAAATATTTTTTCCCCCTTTTTTGTAACATTAACTGATTTCATATTTTTAATTGGTGACCTCGCTCCGCAAGATGATGACCTAAATGTTGAAAAGTCATGTTTACCTTCTAAAATATTAGCTCCTTTTTTTAAAAGATTAAGGTTTAATTTTTGTTTAATGTGCCAGGCTTTATTTTTAAAAATTGACAGGGATCCTTCTCGATTAATTATAAAGTATTCATAAATTCTCTCTTTTGCTGAGTATCTAGAGTGAAAATCTATGTTTTTTCTTTTGATTTCTAATATTGAAATTAAATCTCTTTTTAAAAAAAAGTTTAACGAACTGATAAATTTTTTTTTATCTATAATTTCTTTTCTAGTTTTAAAATTTGCATATTGACAAAATGCATGAACACCTTTGTCAGTTCTGCCTGCCCCATTAATCTTTATTTTCTTTTTACAATTTAAAATTTTTTTTATTGCTCTCTCTATTTTTTCTTGAATTGAGGGGCCATTTTTTTGATATTGCCAACCAACAAATTTTGTTCCATCATACTCAATCTTAATTAAATAATTAAACATTACTTATTAAGATTGGTTCCAATAGGAATTTTATTTCCTTTTAGAAAGTTAGATGCAGACATATTTTGTTTTCCCTGTCTGGTTAATTCTAAAATTTTAATTGCTTTTTTTCCACATGCTATTACAAAATTTTCATCTATAATTTCTCCTGGTGCTCCATTCCCATTTACTTCAATTGCTCTTGTGATTTTAATTCTTAAACCATCTAAATAAAACCAGCATCCTGGGTTTTGATGTAAAGCATTTATTTTAGCTATAATTTGACCTGCTGTTTCATTCCAGTTTATTTGTGACTCATCTTTACTTACTTTCTTTGCATATGTTGCGTCTTTCTCATTTTGTTCAATAAATTTTTCTTTTTTATTTTCTAAAAGTTTCAAAGATGTAATTATTAATTCACTTCCCATTTTGGATAGCTGCTTGCTTAATTTTTCATAGTTAGCATCTTTTTGAATTTTTATTTTTGAGCTCATCATTACTGGGCCTGCATCTAATTTAGGAATAATTTTCATTATTGATATTCCAGTCTCTCGATCTGAATTCATAATTGCTCTATGTATTGGAGCTGACCCTCTCCATTTTGGAAGCAACGAAGCATGAATATTTATAAATTTTAAATTTTTTAAATTGAGTAAGCTACGAGGTAAAATTTTTCCATATGCTACTACTATCACAATGTCCGCTTTAAGTTTCTCGATGTGTTCTAATTCTTCATTGGTATTAATATGTATTGGATGTCTTACAGGAATATTATTTTGTTTTGAGAAAATATGTACTGGTGAAAAATGAACTTTTTGTCCTCTATTTTTTTTTGTTGGAGGCTGAGTATATACTTCTATAATCTTATGATTTGATTGATGTAAAGACTCCAAGATCGGAACAGAAAATTCTGGGGTTCCCATAAAAATTATTTTTAAAGCCATTTAATTTAAATAACAATTTGATCTATTTCTTTTTTTTGTTTTTTAAGTTTTTTAATAATCATATCTTTTTTTAATTTAGACAGATAATCAATAAATAAAACTCCATTTAAGTGATCTACTTCATGTTGAATACAAGTAGCTAGTAAACCTTTAGCATGTAAATCTCTCTCTTTTCCATCATAATCTATGTAACTTAAATTACACTCTGCGGGTCTTTCTATTTCAGCATAATGTCCCGGTAAAGATAAACACCCTTCCTCATAAACCGACAGACTTTTTGATTTATGCTTGATAACTGGATTAACTAAAAATAAAGGATTTTTTTTTGTTTCTTCTTTTGAAATATCAATAACTATAACGCGCTTTAAAATTCCAATTTGTACAGCCGCTAAACCAATTCCTGGAGCGCTATACATTGTCTCTAACATATCGTCCATAAGCTTTTTGACTTCCATATCTACTTTTTCTAATTTTATACTTTTTTTTCTTAATATTGGATCAGGTTCTATTATAATTTTTTTCTTAGCCATAATTGAATTATTATATTGTAATTAGACTCTAAGTGGTAGAGCTGAGATTAAAACTTTATTTCTTATCTGAATTAAACCCATTTCATTAAGAAGACTCGTAATGAAATAAATAGTTTCTGGATCAAGTTGATAAGGTTCATCTTCACCGATAATCTCTACAATTTTTAAAGCTAAAAAAGCGTTTTGTTTTTTTTCTATTAAACTTAATAAATTTTTCGGAACATCGTTTTTTGCAGATAATTGTTTTTCATTTATATTGTTCGGTATTTTAAAACCATCTTTTAAAAGCGTATCGACTAAAGCAAGATCTTTAGCAGAATAAAAATATTTCCTGTTTTTACCAATCTTTTTAAAAATTCTATCTATATCCTTTTGAACTTTTTTTTCATCTTCTTCCTCAATATAAAATCTTATTATTCTTGATTGATGAAGAATTTTATCATTATATTTGACCTTGCCCAAATTGTTTTCTTTCACTGCCTCAACTCTGTTTTGAGCAACCTCTTTGAATTCTTCTGGTATATTCTCTAAACCTATTTCTGAAAGCCGGTCAGATAAAACTTTTGAAAAAACATTTTGTAACCCATCTTTTCTGAATAAATCTTCTAACAAAAATAAGTATTTTATCTTTGAGTTTATATCTTCTGATAGTAAAAATTTTTGATAAACTAATGCTCTCGCTTCTGTGTTTTCAAACGTTTGATAAATATTTTCAGCATTAATTAAGTTATTTATATTGAAAGTTATTTGCTTATAAATATCAAAAATTAATTTGTTGCTTACTTTGCCTTGACTTGCAGCTAGCTCGAGTTCGTTAATTTTTCTATTATCATTAACATCATTTATTTTGATCAAGTTTGCAGCATTTAAGTATTTCCAGATTTCTTTTTTTGTTTTTTCTGAAGGAGTGTAATTGAAGTCTTTAATTGTTACACTTGAGAGGTAAAAATTTAGTAAATTTTTTTCATTTATTTTTGTAGTAGTTTTATCTGAAACTCCTAATAAGAAGTTAATTTTATCATCAAAAAATTTATCAGATTGGTTTTGCTCTCTTAAAAGATCTAGCAATAGTTGTGCTTGAGATTTTTTATTATTGAAAATTAAACAATAAATCTTAAATTTTTCCAAATATGCATCTTTTATTGTGTTATCTATAAACTCTATTTTTTCACAGCCTTGTTTAATGTTTGCTTGAGTGATATTTGTATCAACCAAATATTGAACAACTTTGCTCTTACCCTCGAATTCCTTATTTTGTTTTAAAAAATTTTCAATTAATTTAACTTTATTGTTATTTATTAACCAATCGATTTTTAATTTTACAAACTCTTCATCACTCATTCCGTTAGGAGGATAAGAGAAAGACAATAAGACATTTTCCAAGATGTCTTGAGAAGTTTTTGATAAGTTAATTTTTTTAATTCTTTTTAAACTTGCTCTTAAATCACTCGCATTTGTTGACGACCACATATTAATATTAAAATCGTATTCAGCAGGATCATATACTCCATAAACCTTAGCCTCTAGATCATTATCAATTGTTCCATCTTCAATTTTAATCTGTTCTGATGATTCTAACCGTAAATTTTTTTTTATAGTCGTTTCTTTTAAATTTTGATCAGTATCTGTTTTAAAAATTTCTGAGGATTTTTCTTTTTTATTCTTCCAAATATCTATTTTTTCTTCACCTGCTAGAGGTAAAAATAAGATTGAGAAAATTAATAAGATTAAAAAATAATCAAAGTTTTTTAATCTCATTTGTTATATCAATATCGTATTTTTTTTTTGGACTAGGAAAGCTAATTTTTTCTATTAAAAAAATTGAAAAAAGTAAAATTACTATTAATAGCAATAGCTTAATCATTATTTTTAATAATGAACTACTTAAACTAGGCTGTCTGTTGTATTTCAGTTGCATACTTTTTAAATTAATTTAAACTTAATAAATAAGACATAATTATGAAAAATCAAATTCAAAATCGGACGATTAATTGAGTAAAAGTCTTGTATTAACAGGAATGATGGGGGTTGGAAAGTCAACAATTGGTAAAAAATTAGCCTCGGAACTTACATTTAACTTTGTTGATATTGATAGTTTAATTGAGAAAAGAGAGGGTTGCTCAATTAAGTTAATATTTAAAAAAAAAGGAGAAAATTACTTTAGAAAACTTGAGAATGATATCACTTTATCTCAGTTGCAAAAAAATAAGTCTGTTATAGCTTTAGGGGGTGGTGCATTTCTTAATAGAAATATTAGAAGAGAAGCGAAAAGATTTTGTATAAGTTTTTGGTTAGATTTATCTAATGAGGAAATTATAAAAAGACTAAGAAAATCCAAAAAAAGACCCTTGTTATTTAAAAATAATTTAGTAGAGACAATTAATAAAATTTACTTGGAAAGAAAGAAAACTTATAGTGAAGCTAGTTTTAGAATAAGATGTAATTCATTAAAACCTGAAGACATTGTTAATAAAATAATTTTATTTTATGAAAAATCACGAAATTAAGTTTAAAGAGCGTAACAGTAATTACTCGATCATTATTGGAAATAATGTCTTAAATTTATTGCCTGGCAAAATAAAATTATTGTGCCCTAAGTCAAAAAAAATAGCTTTAATAATTGATAAAAAAGTTCCCTTAAAGTTCCATAAAAAATTAAAACAAATTTTGAGAAAATATGACCTGTCATTTCTTTATTTTACAGCTAAAGAGAAAAATAAATCTATCAATACAGCTAATTTTTACTTAGAAGAACTTCTTAAAAATAAATTTAACAGATCGGACTTAGTTATTGGAGTAGGAGGAGGAATAACGGGGGACTTAACTGGGTTTGTAGCAAGCATATTCAAAAGAGGAATAAATTTTATAAATATACCTACAACTTTGCTCTCTCAAGCTGATGCAGCAATTGGCGGCAAAACTGCTGTAAATTGTAGATATGGTAAAAATTTAATTGGTTCATTTTACCAGCCTAAATTTGTGCTTAATGATACAGAATTTTTAAAGTCACTCCCAAGAAAAGAAATTATTTGTGGATACGCAGAAATTTTAAAACATTCAATTATAAAAGATAAAAAATTATTTAAATGGTTGAAAAAAAATACTAAAGATTTGCTTTTAAAAAGAAGTGAAAAATTAATTTATGCAATTATAAAAAGTTGTAAAATAAAATTAAGTGTTGTTATGAAAGACGTGAATGAAAAAGGCTTGAGAATGATCTTAAATTTCGGTCATACATTTGCTCACGCTATAGAAGTGAAAAATAATTACTCAAATAATATTTCACATGGAGAAGCTGTACTTTCCGGAATGATTTTGGCAGTAAGGCTGTCAAACTTACTAAAAATTTGTAATATTGAAACCTTAGAGGATATTACAAAAATATATAGAGACAATAAATTAATGTACACTGTTAACAAATATTCAAATTACAAAAAAATAAATGAATTACTGCCATATTTACTTAATGACAAAAAAAATGATAATGACAAAATAAATTTTATTTTATTAAAAAAAATTGGAAAAACCACTTTGCCTAATAAATTCAAAATGTCTTTAAATAAAGTTAAAGGTCTATCAAAAGCTATCGCTCAATACTAATTTCTAAAGCATGGATTTTATTTTTCAAATCTTCACTTAAAATATTCATTACAGTTCTTTGAGCATTTATTCTTTTTATAGAACTTAAGTATAAAGATTTAATTTTTATATGAATATGTAATTTTTCTGGATTAAAAGATTTGTGATGTTTATGTTTTTTTGAGTTATCGATAATTTCAATATCCTCAATTTTAATTTTTTCTTTTAATTTATTTTCAATTATATCTAAATAATTTTTCATTTTTTAAATTTTACTATATAGATTTGTATAATGAAAATAATTTGTGATTGGGAAAATTGTAAAAATATTGGTGCCTACAAAGCCCCTATAGAAAGAGACAATAGTAAGAGATTTAGATTGCTGTGTCTTGAACATATTAAGATTTTCAACAAAAACTGGAATTATTTTGAAAATATGAATGATCAAGAAATTGAATATTTTATTAAGTCAGATTTAACGTGGCATAAATCAACCAAGAAATTTGGTTCATCTGAAAATTTTTTTAGTATTTTATGGAATAATGCTCTTGAAGATAAATTAAATATATTTGGTGGATCAAACTATAAAGATTTTAAAAAAACTAAAATTTCCCAAACTGATAAAGATGCGTTGCAGGTTATGGACTTAAATGAGGATGCAAAATGGGAAAAAATACACTCAAAATTTAAAGAACTTGTAAAAAAATATCACCCTGATAAGAACAAAGGTAGTAAAAAGTTTGAGGATAAATTAAAGATAATTACTTTAGCTTATAGTCAACTTAAAAAAACTTTAGGAAAAAAATGAGTACAGGACAACTTTTACAAAAACCAGATATAAAACTTTCTGTCAAACAAACATTTGGATTTGATAGCGATATGAAAGTTGGAGCATTTTCAAAAAAAAACGAGTTTGTACCTAAAGTGGACTCTGACTATAAATTTGATAAAGATACAACATTAGCGATCTTAGCTGGATTTTCTTTTAATAAGAGAGTTCTAATTCAAGGTTATCATGGAACTGGAAAATCTACTCACATTGAGCAAGTTGCTGCTAGGTTGAACTGGCCTTGTATAAGAGTGAACTTAGATAGCCACATTAGTAGGATTGATCTCATAGGAAAAGACTCAATAGTTTTAAAAGATGGGAAACAAGTCACTGAATTTAAGGAGGGAATACTTCCATGGTCTATACAAAATCCAGTAGCTTTAGTATTTGACGAGTATGATGCTGGCAGACCTGATGTCATGTTTGTTATTCAAAGAGTATTAGAAAGTGACGGTAATTTTACATTACTAGATAAAAATAAAGTTTTAGAACAACATGATTTTTTTAGAATATTTGCAACTACAAATACTGTCGGGCTTGGTGACACTACAGGGCTTTACCACGGTACTCAGCAAATAAACCAAGGTCAAATGGATAGGTGGAATATTGTTTCAACTTTAAATTACCTTTCTTTTGAAAAAGAATTAGAAATTGTAATCGCAAAAAATAAAAATTTTAATAACAAAGATGGTAAAGAGTTGCTATCAAATATGGTCAAAGTTGCAGACCTGAGTAGAAAAGGATTTATTAATGGGGACATATCTACAGTAATGAGTCCGAGAACTGTTTTGCATTGGGCTGAAAACACTGATATTTTTAAGGATAAAGGATACGCATTTAGAATTACTTTTCTCAATAAATGTGATGACTTAGAAAAAAAAATAATTTCTGAATACTATCAAAGGTGTTTTGGAGAAGATTTGCCCGAATCTTCGATTAATATTTCTTTATAAAGTGAGCAATAAAAAAGAGAGTTTAGAAAATTTTAAAACAGCTATTAGTTCAACTGTAAGATCTTTATCAAATTCTCAAAAAATTGAAGTAGTTTTTGGTAATCAAAATACTAATGCAAATGAAAACTCAATAAAATTGCCAGACCTTAATGGAGTTAGTAATAAGCTTAATTATGAGGAAATTAGAGCTATAGCTGATTCAAAATCTTTAAAGTTGAGATTTTCTGATAAAAAAACTTTAAAAAAATTTGAGCCTGATGGAAATATTTCAAAAAAACTTTATCATATTTCTGAGAAAATAAGATGTGAAAAAATTGGTGTTACTTATTTTCAAGGTGTTAAAAATAACATCGAAAATTATTATCAAAAAAGATTATCAGGATTAGAGCTTAAAAAAAGTGAAGATAAGATTATAGAGTCTTTTGAAAATTATTTAAGAGTGAAATTTCTTAATTTTGATGAAGATGATCAGGTTAATAAGAAATTAAAGTCTTATAAGAAAGATCTTAATAAAAAGTTTAAAAATAAAATTAATGAACTTAAAGACCTCACTCTTAATCAAGAAAAATTTAATGCTTTAATCTCAGAACTAATCTCTGACATGAGTTTAGATGACGTAGTAGATAATGAAGAAAAAAATGAAGAAAATAATAAAAAAGAGGATAAGCAGTCAAAACCTCAAAATCGAGAACAAAAAGCCAAAGAAAAAGAAGAAAATTACGAAGAAATGGTAATGGATGGAAGTATCCCTGATTTAGAAAATCAAGCTACAGACTCTGACAAGTCAGATGAGGAGATTGAGGTAGAAGATAATTCAAGACCTGATCTAAGAAAAAGAGGAAATACAAATTTTGGTGATTTAAGATACAAATCTTTCACTGAGGAGTTTGATGAAATAATTAAAGCAGAAGAGCTTGAAACTTCAGATGAATTGCTAAGACTGAGAAAAAATCTTGATCAACAATTACTCCAACTTAAAAATTTCATTTCAAAATTAGCTAATAAACTTCAAAGAAAATTATTAGCTAGACAAAATAGATCTTGGGATTTTGACTTAGAAGAAGGTTTGCTGGATACTTCAAAGCTTACGAGAGTAATAATGGATCCTTTTAACTCTCTTTCGTTTAAGAAAGAGAAAGATACTGAGTTTAAAGATACTTTAGTAACAATTCTTATTGATAATTCTGGGTCGATGCGAGGTAAGCCTATATCAGTAGCAGCTATTTGTGCCGATATTTTATCAAGAACTTTAGAAAGATGTATGGTTAAAGTTGAAATATTAGGTTTCACAACTAAACATTGGAAAGGTGGTTCATCTAGAGAAAAATGGATGAAAAATGAAAAACCAGTTTTACCAGGAAGGCTTAATGACCTTAGACATATTATTTATAAATCAGCTGATACACCTTGGAGACAAGCCAAAAATAATATGGGTCTTATGCTTAAAGAGGGATTACTTAAAGAAAATATTGACGGAGAGGCGCTAAAATGGGCTTTCAATAAAATGAGCAAAAGAAAAGAAGATAGAAAAATTTTAATGGTTATATCTGATGGAGCTCCGGTGGATGACTCTACTCTTTCAACTAATACTAGTGATTATTTAGAATCAAATTTAAAGAAAACAGTTAAATGGATTGAAAGCAAATCTGATATTGAATTATTGGCAATAGGGATAGGTCATGATGTAACTAGATATTATAATAAAGCAGTAAAAATTACAGATGTGCAAGATCTAGGTGATGTCATGATAAATCAATTAACTGATCTGTTTGTCAAAAAAAATAAAAAAACTCTTCATTAGACCTAAGCTTTATAAACCGAATTTTCTGTGTATTCTTTTACCTTGGACAACAAAAGTCTAAATGGAATTAACATCACAATTGTGATAAATAATTTTACAGCTAAATCACCAAGAGCCAAAGATAACCAAGGTATACCAGTCGAATAAAAAGCAATAGAAAAAAATAAAAAGGTATCAGCGATTGAGCCTAATAAAGATGACGTTAAAGGAGCGATATACCAAATTTTCTTTCTGAGTCTATCAAAGATTTGTACATCTAAATTTTGTGCAACAAAAAAAGCTATACCAGATCCTAATGCGATTCTTATTGAGATTAAATCTTCAAAATTAGTAGAAACAAACAACGTCAATAATACACCAATAATAAATCCAAAATAAACTACTTTCCTCGCAACTAATTTGCCATAAGCGCGATTAGCTAAATCAGTGATTAAAAAAGTGATTGGGTAAGTAAAAGCTCCGTATGTCAAAATTTCATTTAAACTAAAATAATTTACTGGAAACTGAACCAGATAATTAGAGATTACGACGATTGCTCCCATCAAAAGAGACAATTTATAAAATAAGTTCATTTATAATTTTGCTGAAATCGATGCCTTAATTTTTTTTACTTTTTTTGAAAGTTTTGCACTTTTTGCTGTTTTAAGAAATTTATCCAACCCCCCTTTAAAGTCTACAGTTCTTAAAGCTGCGTTAGCTACATTAAGTTTTATATCTTTTTTCAAAATATCACTTCTAAAAGTAACCTTTTTAAGATTCGGCAAAAATCTTCGCTTAGTTTTGTTTTTAGCGTGACTTACGTTGTGACCTTTTAAAGGTGAAATTCCTGTTAATTCGCATCTTTTAGACATAAAAATTCCTTAAGTTATATAATTCTAGAGTTATCAGCGGTCAAGCATTAATTCCGACTGCTTCACTTATATTTTTAATATTTTCTTTTTTTAAAATTGCAATTAACTCCCTTTTAATTGCTTTAACAACACCAGGGCCTCTATAGACCATACCAGTATATAATTGAACTGCATTGGCTCCAGCACATATTTTTTCATAAGCTGATTTGCCCGAGTCTACGCCTCCCACCCCGATTATCTGAATTTTACCTTTAGTTACTTTATAGATTTTTTTAATTAGTGCGGTCGAAAGGTTTTTTAAAGGTTTTCCTGATAAACCGCCTTTTTCATTTTTATTTGTATCAGATAAATTTTCCCTATTCTTATCAGTAGTGTTAGATACTATCACACCATCTATTTTATATTTTTTTATTAATTCAATAATTTTATTTATTTCATCATCTTTAATATCTGGTGAGAGTTTTACCACAATAGGTTTTGAGATGCTTGATTCTTTTTTAATTTTATTGATACCTTTTAGAAGTTTATCTAGCTCTTGCTCTTCATGAAAATCTCTGAGACCTTCTGTGTTGGGTGATGAAATATTGATTGTCAAATAACCTGCAAAAGTATAGAGTCTGGATAAACAAAGATAATAATCCTCTGCTTTATTTTTTGTATCTTTATTTGGACCAATATTAATACCTAAAAAACCACCAGGTAGGTTATCTGATATCCTGTTAGATATAATTTCAGAACCATCATTATTGAAGCCAAGTCGATTAATTAACGCCTCATCTTTTTCCAATCGAAATATTCTAGGTTTTGGATTACCTAATTGCCTTCTAGGTGTAACTGTCCCCACCTCAACAAATCCATACCCTAATTTAAACAAAGAGTTATAAACTTCGGCACTTTTATCAAATCCAGCTGCTAAACCTATTGGATTTGGTATTCTTTCATTAAATAAATTAGTTTCTAATATTTCCTCATCCTCTACATTAAATATGCTTTTGGGTAAAATATTCAACTTTAAGGATTTAATTGCTAAATCATGGGCTGCTTCAGGATCTAATGAAAATATGTAAGGTTTTAAAATCGAAAACATTATTTTATTTTATCATTAATAAGCTCAATTGTTTCTTTTAATCCAAAAAAACTTATAAAAAAACCCATTCTTGGACCATTCTCTTCGCCAAAAACTACCTCGTAAATTAACTTAAACCAATCTCTCAAATTTTTTTCATAACCATTTTCTTTACCTACTTTATATACGCAAGTCTGAATTTCTTCAGGTTCTGAAGATTGATCTATTTTCTTTAAATTTTCTATTAAATTTTCTAAAGCTTTTCTCTCTTCATTATTGGGTTTTTTGAACTTTTTATTTGGCTCAACTTTATCCTTGAAATAATTTATTGCGTACCCGGTTAAATTATCTAATATCTTATGTTCATCAGGTTTAATTTCTTTATGAAATCTATTGATAAATTTCCATAAAATTTTTTTATTATCAGCATTACTTGATCCAACTAAATTTAGTAGCATTGAGAAAGGCATAACAATTTTTTCACTTGGGGGCTTCCCATTGTGAACATGCCATACTGGATTAAGTAGCTGTTCTTTTTTTTCCTGATTTGGATATTTTTCAATTAATGAAAGATATTCATCCACAGTTTTAGGAACAACTTCAGAATATAATTTTTTTGCTCTTTTTGGATTTGGATACATGTATAAAGCTAAACTTTCGGGAGAAGCATATCTTAGCCATTGATCTATGGAGATGCCATTACCTTTAGATTTAGATATTTTTTCTCCCTTTTCGTCTAAAAATAATTCATAAGCGAATCCATTTGGAGGATTTTTTCCAAGAACTCGGCAAATCTTACTCGATAAAATTGCGCTCTCTGTTAAATCTTTTCCATACATTTCAAAATCAACGTCAAAAGTAAACCAACGCATAGCCCAATCAACTTTCCATTGCAATTTACAATTTCCGTCAATAACACTAGTTTCTAATTTTTCCCCATTATTATCAAATACAACCTGTCCAGATTTACTATCTAAGCTAAGAATCGGTATCTCAAGAACTCTTCCTGTTTTTGGGCAAATTGGTAAAAATGGAGAATATGTTTTTCGTCTCTCTTCTCTTAAAGTTGGTAAAATTATATTCATAATCTCATCAAATTTTTCTAATACTCGTAAGAGAGATTGATTAAAAATTCCTTTTTTATAATTTTCAGTTGAACTCTTAAAATTAAATTTAAAATTGAATTTTTTTAAAAATAATTTTAGCATTTCATTATTATGTTCTCCAAAGCTACTAAATTTATTAAATGGATCAGGTATTGAAGTTAAAGGTTTTCCTAAATTTTTTTTCAATACCTCATCATTAGGAATATTATCTGGTACTTTTCTTAGTCCATCCATATCATCGGAGAAAGTAATTAACTCATGATTAATTTTTTGAATATGGTTTAAAGCATTTATCATCATTGTAGTCCTGGCAACTTCACCAAAGGTGCCTATATGAGGTAATCCACTAGGGCCATAACCTGTTTGAAAAGTGATCTTATTTTTTTTATTTATTAAATTTTTTCTATCTTTTAATAGCTTCCTCACTTCCACAAATGGCCAAGAGGATGTAGATTGAATTAAGTTGTTATCGAGCATAAATAAGGTTTATTAAATTTTATACGCAAAATACAGATATAATTGCACTATATTAAGTTGAATTTTTGAGTTAATTAAATAGTCTTGATTTAATGGCTACAAACAAAACCGTATTTTTTTTAATTGGGATATTATTAATTGTTTTAGGTGCTTCAATGTTGGCACCTTACGCTTTACAAATAATTTTAGATGAAGGCAATCACAGCTTCTTATCAGCCTCTTTTGTCACTATTTTTATTGGAATTCTATTTATTTTAGCAAACCTTGAAAAGGAATTTAAATTAAATTTAAGACAAACATTTCTTTTTTCATCTCTCGCATGGATTATGGTTGCAATTTTTGGAAGTTTGCCGTTCTTATTATCAACGCAAAATTTTAGTTTTAGCGAAGCCTTCTTTGAAAGTATGTCTGGTATTACAACCACTGGTGCAACTATCATATCCGATTTAGACAATAGTCCTAAAAGTATTCTATTATGGAGAGCGATCATGCAGTGGTTAGGTGGAATCGGAATCGTTGTAATGGCAATCACAATTTTACCTCTTCTAAAAGTTGGAGGTATGCAATTGTTTAAGATGGAAGGTCCTGACAGTACCGAAAAGATATTGCCTCGTACTATCGAAGTGGCAGCTATTATAATTTCTACATACATTGTTCTTACATTTATTTGTGGATTTTTTTATTGGACTTTTGGAATGACAATTTTTGATAGCGTGAGTCATGCTATGACTACAATAGCAACTGGTGGTTTTTCTACACATAACGACTCCATTGGTTACTTTAAAAACTCTAATATTGAAATTATAGCAAGTATTTTCATAATTTTAGGAAGTATTCCTTTTATCTCTTATTTAAAATTTGCTCAAGGCAATAGAAAAATTTTTTTTAAAGATGTTCAAATAAGAGGCCTCATTTATCTACTATCAATTTCGATTATTGTAATGTTTTTTTATTTACTATTAATTGATTATGAAAATAACTTAATTGATAATGTTAGAATTTCTTCATTTAACGTCATTTCAATTTTATCGGGAACTGGATATGTTACTGATGATTTTGGTCTGTGGGGAAAATTTTCTTTAATTTTTTTTTTAATTTTAATGTTTATAGGGGGGTGTGCTGGATCAACAGCGTGTGGAATTAAAATTTTTAGATTACAAATGCTTTTAATATTTTTAAAAAATCAAATAAAAAAGATTATTTCTCCCAATAGCGTAATTATTACAAAATATAATAATCAAAAAATTCCAGAAAGTTTTATAAATTCAGTAATAATATTTATTTTTACTTTTTTATTTATTTTTTTTATCATTGCTATGTTGTTATCAATTAGTGGCTTAGATTTTATAACTTCCATTTCAGGTGCAGCGAGTGCGATTTCAAATGTAGGGCCCGGTTTAGGTGATATAATAGGTCCTAACGGAAATTATAAAAATATTCCAGATATATCTAAATGGATTTTATCAGCAGGAATGTTACTGGGAAGATTAGAGCTTTTTGCAGTATTAGTTTTATTTTTTCCATCATTTTGGAGAAATTGATTATGGAAATTTATAAAAAACAATCACTTTCAGACTCGTTCAAAGTTTATTTTGATAAGAGAATGATTAAAATACTTTTACTTGGTGCAATAAGTGGTTTCCCTTGGGTAATAATAGGAAGCAGTTTGAGCCTTTGGCTTAAAGAAGATGGTTTAAGTAGAAGCACCATTGGATGGGCAGGCTTGATTTTTGCCGTATACGCATTCAATTATCTTTGGGCCCCAATTATTGATAGAGTCAAGATACCTTTGTTAACAGACAAAGTTGGGCATAGACGTGGGTGGATTGTAACTATGCAGACTTTAATTATACTATGTTTGGTATTTTGGAGTTTAATTGATCCATCGACAAATTTAGCTCTGGTAATAAGTATAGGTTTAATAATTGCTATTGCATCAGCTACTCAAGACATAACGGTAGATGCCTTAAGAATAGAACAGATTGGTGAAAGCGAGGGAAAATCAATGCAAGCAGGAGCAGCCATGGCGGTTGTTGGTTGGTGGACTGGATACAAATTAGGTGGAGTGATTTCTCTTAATACTGCTGAATTTTTTCAAAATTCTGGATTTGATAATTACTGGCAGATAACTTTTTTAGTTCTTGGTATGGTAATAATTGCCTGCAATATTGGTCTAATGTTTGTAGGAGAGAACTCTTCAATTAATAGGTCTGAAAGCCAAAAAATTACTGACAAAATGATCGAAAATAAAATAGGCTCATCAAACATATTTGCAAAAATCGTTGTATGGCTAACTGGAACTGTGATTGGTCCAGTCATAAGTTTCTTCAAAAAAAATGGTTTCAATATTGCAATAGCTATTTTAGGATTTGTATT
Organism: uncultured Pelagibacteraceae bacterium; assembly: GCA_902552345.1. Taxonomy (GTDB): domain Bacteria; phylum Pseudomonadota; class Alphaproteobacteria; order Pelagibacterales; family Pelagibacteraceae; genus Pelagilacustribacter. The sequence goes on from CACDGO010000002.1 coordinate 63,815, forward strand.
TCTTTTCAAGATTGGTGAAGCTTTTTTAGGCAGAATGTCTGTAATATTTTACAAAGAAATAGGTTTTACAAAGTCCGATATAGCGCTTTACTCTAAAGGCTTAGGTTGGATAACAACTGTTATTTTTACATTATTAGGGGGATTATTCGCCATTAGATCTGGGGTAATCACAGCAATGTTTGTTTCTGGGATATTAATGGCATCAACAAATTTATTGTTTTCTTTATTAGCCTGGTCGGGAAAATCTGAGCTATTGTTCGCTATTGCTGTTATATTTGATGATATGGCTGCAGCTTTTGCTACTGTGGCTTTTGTAGCATTTATATCTATGTTAGTGGATAGGACATACACTGCTACCCAATATGCTCTGCTAGCCTCTATTGGCACTGCTGGAAGAACCACTTTAGCAGCATCGTCTGGAGCGTTAGTAGATTGGTTAAATGGAGATTGGGGAATATTCTTTATAATAACCGCGATAATGGTAATTCCGTCACTAATATTTCTTTATATGATTAAAGATAAGATTAAATTAAATGACTAAGTATTTTACTAATAATTATACGCTAGTTAATCTTTACAAAAAACCATCAGCAAAATCTGAAATTGTTACTCAAATGATTTATGGTGAAAGTTTTTCTATATTAAAAAGATCTTTAAAATGGCTTAAAATAAAAATTTTGGAGGATAATTACAAAGGTTATGTTAAAAGGAAAAATTTTTCAAATTTTTTAAAACCTTCTCACAAAGTTAAGGTTTTGAGAGCCAAGGTTTATAAATTTGCAAAAAAAGGTAAGAAAATAAACGAAATATCTTTTGGATCAAAAATAAAAGTTGAACGTAAAAAACTCAAATTTTTAAAATTTTCTAAAGGGTGGATAAGTAAAAATGATGTAAGTCATGTTTCTTTTAAAGAAAGTTATCCTTTTAAAAATATAAATATTTTTAAAAACGTAAAATATAAGTGGGGAGGTAAATCTTTTAAAGGGATAGACTGCTCAGCTTTGATCCAAATATTTTTAAGTTTTAATAATAGATTTTGTCCAAGAGATGCCAAAGATCAAGTTAAATATTTCAAAAAAAATGTTAAATTAAAAAATATTAAAAAAGGTGATATTATCTATTGGAAAGGTCATGTTGCTCTAGCGCTATCAAATAAAAAACTAATTCATGCTTACGGTCCTAAGAAAAAAACTGTAGTAATGAATATTAATCAGACAATTAAAAGAATAAAAAAAACTGCAAATCTAAATATTATTGGGGTCAAAAGACTTAAATAAAAAAGGCAGCTTCAGTCTCCCTCCACTGCCCTTAAAATATTAATAAACGATTCTACTAACTTACATAAGACTCTTTATAGTTGTATGTGGATATAATTATCTGATTAAGTAAAGATTTAATTAGAGATTTTAATGTACTTCCTAATATTAAACTTATTAGTTTTGATTAAATTGAAAAAAACATATAAATGGGCCAAAGTGTACATTGCTGTACAATGACGTGGGTAAACAAATCCTATTACGTACGGCATAAAATAAGTGATTAATATAATCATATAATAATAATCAATTTTTTTTTCTGTAAAAGATCCCCCTTTACTAAAAATATTTATGAATAGGAAAATAAGGCTTAAATTAAATAGAGTCTTATTTGGAAAGTTAGAAAATCTAATTGGGTTAGCATCATCTATGCGTTGTCTAGTATCCTTAAACGGACTTAAAGTAATGACATAAACTTTTTTAAATACACCTTCTATTACATCAAAAGGATTCTCTTTCAGAAATTTGAGTGAACGATCTATCAAAATCTCCATTAATTGTTTTTCATTTTTAATATTTTTTTCCTTAATTAAGTTTTCAGTCCTATAATGGTAAATATCAGGGCTTACTCTTGGATAAGTCGAGTTAAAATCTTTATGATAAACAATTGCAAGGTTAACTGCGTTTTTTGCACTGCCAGTGGGTCCTAATGGGAAATAGTTTTGTATTTTGTAATGATAAGATCCCCAAGCTAAGTTTGAAATTATTATCATGATCAAAGGTAAATATTTATTATGTTTTTTTTCTAAAAATAAATATATCAGAGGCACAATGAAGGTTAAGATAAACATGGATTCCTTTGTAAAAAAAATTAAACTTAAAGTAGTTCCAACCGCTAATGATTTATATTTATAATCTCCAAGTACAGTAAAAAATAAAATTATTAATAAATAATTTAAAAAACCTTCCTCAGAACCAATATCGTACATGGTGTGCATGTTATGTGGGTTATAAAAGATTAATAACAAGCAAATAAATAAAAACAAATTGTTATAATCTTTTTTGTAATTTTTGATTACTAAATAAATAATAATTGCCATCATTATATTTTTTATCAATATAATTAAAAAAAAGTTAGTTGAAATATTTTCAAAAATAAATATTAAAAAATAAGGAAGGACTGGTCTCATAGAATAGTAAAAGTCCATACTAAACATATTAATTTTAGGGATACCTTCCTCAAGAATTGATTTGATATAGACACCAAACATATTGTTGAGGTTATAAATTTTAAGATTTCCTATCTCATCGGTAACATGACTATTCTCTAAAGAAATAAAATAAGACCAGATGTAAATTGAAGTGGAAAGACCGAATAAATACAAAAAAAATAATATGTATTTTTTTTCGATTAATCTTAAAAAAATTAAAACTTTTTTTTTACCTGTCATAATAAATTGTAATTGAATAACGGTTTCCTAAAAAACGTTCAAGTATTAATTGTTTTGGCGGAGAGAGAGGGATTCGAACCCTCGAAACGGTTTCCCGTTTACACGCTTTCCAAGCGTGCGCCTTCAACCACTCGGCCACCTCTCCTATGAGAAATCATCAATTGCTTTTACGAATTCCTCAATAAACTCTTTGTTAGTGGGAAGTTTATTTTTCATCATTTCTTTTTGAATTTTTTTATAATTTTTTTTTATATAATTCAGCGACCCAAAAAAATTTAAAAAATTTCGTTTAGCAACAAATATGCCTTTTTTGTCACCTATTACGTGTTCAATTTCCTCAAAAATGATTACTGGTCTTCTTCTAGCTAATGCTTCTAATAAAACCATAGGATGCCCCTCTGTAAAAGAGGGTAAAATAAAAATGTCATGATCATCGTAATATTTTATAAGCCTTAATTTATTACTTTGAGTTAATTGGATATCAATATTACTTTGATTAATCTTATAGGAAGTGTTTTTTTCTGCACCAACTATAGTCAGAGAAATATCTCTCTTATTTTTGATTAAGTTTGCTAAGGAAAAAATACCTTTTTCAGTTCTTATTCTACCAACATACAAAAGTTTAAAATTTTTAACTTCTTGATTTTTTGGCTTTCTTAGCCATATGGAGTCAAGTTGAGATGGATAAACTACCCTACCTTTCTTTCCTCTTAAAATATATCTTCTACAACTAATTAGATTTGAATATAACGTAATTAAATTAAACATTAAATGATAAATTAGTTTACCAAAGTTACCAAGAATAGCTTTGTATTCACCATAACCATCGCTTCTTAAATAAACAATTGGAGTTTTTCCATATAATCTTAATAACAAACAAATTAAAAAAGTATAAGGAGAAATAGAGATGACCAAAAATTTCGTGTTCTTATTTTTTGTAGATCTTATTGTTTCTGATAAATAAGAAAAAATATTTGAGAAAATCTTAATCTTTTTCAACTTTATCTCATGCGCTCTTTTTTTTTTTGATTTTCTACCAAATAGATTCACTTCAAATTTTTTATTCAACCCTTCAGGGCTAGATTTAAGATCGATATTATCACAAAAAAATTTTTCATTTTGAGAAAAAATACTTTCATTTGTAAAAATAAATAATTTTTTTTTCATTATGATTCTTTATTAATTTTTAAAACTCCAATAAATGCCTCTTGTGGTATTTCAACTTTTCCAAATTGTTTTGATCTAGCTTTACCTTTTTTTTGTTTTTCTAAAAGTTTTCTTTTTCGATCTGTTGCTCCACCACCGTGAATTTTTGTTAATACATCTTTCTTAAACCCTTTGATTGATTCTCTAGCTACGATTTTTCCTCCGATAGCTGCTTGCACCGGTATCATAAAGTTATGTCTTGGAATTAAATCTTTTAACTTTTCACAAACTTGTCTGCCAGTTTTTTGAGCAAAGTCTTTATGAATAATCATTGCTAAAGCATCAACAGGTTCTGAATTAACCAAAATGCCTAGGTTTACCAAATCACCTTCCCTATAGCCGGAAATCTCATAATCAAAACTTGCGTAACCGCTTGATACAGATTTAAGCCTATCATTAAAATCAAATACAACTTCATTAAGTGGTAGGTCATATGATAAAACTGCTCTACTCCCTGAGTAAGATAAATTTGTTTGGACTCCTCTTTTATCTTGGCAAATCTTAATAATTGATCCTAAGTACTCGTCTGGAGTTATAATAGTAGACTTAATCCAAGGTTCTTCAATTTTTTTGATCTGAGAGGGGTCCGGCATATTCGTTGGATTCTGTAAATCTAAAATTTTATTTAATGTTGTGTGAACTTTGTAAATTACACCTGGGGTTGTTGTAATTAAACTTACATCAAATTCTCTTTCTAGCCTTTCTGTTATTATCTCAAGGTGTAGCAGACCTAAAAAACCGCATCTGAAACCAAGACCTAGTGCACTTGAAGACTCAGGTTCATGTGAAAAACTTGCATCGTTTAATTTAAGTTTAGCTAAACCATCTTTTAATTTTTGGTACTCTGAGCTATCGACTGGAAATAATCCACAAAATACAACTGGCTTACTTGGTTTGAATCCAGGTAGAGGATCATCAATTGGATCATTGGCATCGCATATTGTATCCCCAACTTTTGTTTCTGATAAAGATTTAATACCGGTAATTATGAATCCAATTTCTCCCGAGTTTAAATCGCTAATATCAGTCGCTTTAGGAGTAAAGACACCTACTCTTTCAATTAAATGCTCTTGATTATTAGACATAAGTTTTATCTTCATGCCTTTTTTTAATTTACCGTTGATTACACGAATCAGAATTACTACACCAAGGTAACTGTCATACCAGCTATCCACCAATAAACATTTTAGTTTATCATTAGAAATACCTTTAGGGGCTGGTAACTTATTTATAATTGCCTCTAAAATGTCATCAATACCCTCGCCAGTTTTTCCTGAACAAGGGATCGCATTTATTGTTTCGATACCGACAACGTCTTCTATTTCTTTTTTTGTTTTTTCCAAATCAGATGCGGGTAAATCTATTTTATTTAATACTGGTATTACTTCATGATTTATTTCAAGCGCCTGATACACATTAGCTAAAGTTTGTGCCTCCACGCCTTGGGTGCTATCTACTATTAAAAGTGAGCCTTCACATGCGGATAGTGACCTGCTTACTTCATAACCGAAATCTACATGTCCAGGTGTATCAATTATATTAAGTTTGTAAATTTGACCATCTTTTCCTTTATAATTTAGTTTTACTGTTTGAGCTTTAATTGTAATACCTCGCTCTCTTTCTATGTCCATTGAGTCTAAGACTTGTTGTTTCATCTCACGATCTGTCAAGCCACCACACTTATGGATTATTCTATCTGCGATAGTGGATTTACCGTGATCAATATGCGCAATTATAGAAAAATTACGTATTCTTTTTATATCTGACATTAGGACCTAATTGTAGCGCCTGTTTTTTCTTTAACTACATCAATAATTTTTTTACTAATCTGATCTATATCTTTTTCACTCAAAGTTTTATTTGGAGACTGTAAAGTAACATTAATTGCTACTGATTTTTTATCTTTAGGAATATTTTCTCCCTCGTAAACATCAAAAGTTATTACTTCTTGAATAAGTGATTCATCTATTTCTTTAATTATCTTTTCTAGCAGCCCTATCTTAAAAATTTTGTCAATTAAGAAGGCAAAATCTCTTTGGGATTTTTGAAAATCTGAAGGTTGAAAACTTTTTTTTGTTTGTCTTATCTTTTTATTAGGTTCGGGTACATTCTTTAAAAATATTTCAAATCCATAAATATTTGGCTCTTTAAAATCTAATTTTTTTATTATGGCAGGATGTAATTCTCCAAAGTAAGCGAGGTGAGGTCCTTTTTCTGATTTTAAATTTATAGAGCCAGATCTTCCTGGATGGTAACACTGTTTTGTATTATCACTTATAAAAAGATCTTTCTCAGATAACCCAAGCTCAATTAAAGTTTTGACTACGTCACTTTTTATATCAAACACATCTATATTTCTCTCTTTTTCAATCCAGCTTTTTCTATTTACTTTCCCTGACTTTAAAGCGCCAACTACAATTTGTTGTTCTCCAGGATTTTTTCCGAAAAATACTGGTCCTATTTCAAACAGAGATATATCTTCATAACCTCTATCTTGATTTTTTTTAAGATAGAGTGAAAGATTTGAAAAAATTGATCTTCTCAAAACGTCAAGGTCTGTGGAAATTGGATTAAAAATTGGAATTTCCTTTTCACCTTTTGAAAATTGACTATCAATTTTAGAGTCAGTAAATGACCAAGTGACTGACTCGAGAAATCCTTTTGATGCAAGAGATCTTTGTGACAAATGAAATAGCTTTTGTTTAAAATTTAAAGTTTCGCTTTCTCTAATTCTTTCAGGGGCGACTAATTTTATATTTTTAAAACCTTTAATTCTAATAAGTTCTTCAATTATATCTACATCTTGATTAATATCTGGTCTCCATGAAGGAATTTCTACTTTAAGATCTTTCTTTTCTTTTTTGCAAATGAAACCCAATGAAATCAGAATTTTTTGTGCTTCGTTAAGAGATATTGGTATACCAATCAAATTTTCAAAATTATCGATATCAAATTTTATAGTCTTATTTTTTTGAGAATTTTTTCCTGTAATAGTAAACTTGCTTGCTTGCCCACCACAAATCTTTAATATCATTTCAGTGGCAACTTGAAGACCCTCTATTACAGAGTTAGGATCAATGCCTCTTTCAAATCTATATTTTGCATCAGTGTTAATTGCTAATTCTCGAGATGTTTTTCTTATGGAAGATGGCAGAAAATATGCAGATTCAAGTAAAATATTTTTGGTATCAAATTCTGTCGAAGTTTTAGTTCCCCCTATTATTCCGCCAAGGCCTAAAACACTAGACTTATCAGATATAACACACATACCATTTTTAAGTTTGTATTTCTTATTATCTAATGCCTCAAACTCTTCACCCTCTTTTGAGTCTCTTACAATTATTTCTTTATTAATTTTATCTGCATCGTAAGCATGCAATGGACGATTTAAATCAAACATCACATAATTAGTGATATCAACAACAGCAGAGATTGGTTTTAAGCCAATAGCATGAAGTTTGTTTTTCAACCATTCTGGACTCTCTTTATTAACTATATTTTTTATATAACAACTTCCAAATGTTAGACATCCTTGATGCTTATCTTTAGTTATTGAGATCTTAAATTGATGCTTAGAGTTTTGTTTTATCTTTTTTCTTTTTGTATTTATTAATTTGCCTATTCCAGTAGAAGATAAATCTCTTGCAATACCTCTTATACCTAAACAGTCTGGTCTATTTGGTGTAATGGCAATATCGATTGCTTTTTCTGACTTACTTTTAAAGTAACTTTTTCCTATTTCTTTTTCCTTAGCATTTAATTCAATTATTCCTTCGCTCTCATCTGATAAATTTAGTTCGCTCTCAGAACACAACATGCCACGAGATTCAACTCCTCTTATTTTGGCAATTTTAAGCTGGAACTTTGTTTTAGGTATTATAGCCCCTGGCGGAGCGTAAATTGTAATAAGTCCATCTCTTGCATTAGCTGCTCCACATACAACTTTTAAAGTTTCTTTTCCGCCAATGTCAACATCACACACTTTTAATTTATCTGCATTAGGATGTTTTTCAGCTTTGATAATTTTAGCTATTTTAAATTCACTTAGCTCTCCAGCGTTTTCTTTTACACTTTCAACCTCTAAGCCGATATTTGTGAGTTTATTTATAATTTCGTTTTCGTTTGCATTAGTTTTTAAATGCTCTTTTAACCATGGAAGTGTAATAATCATTTGCTTAATCCTCTATAGTTTGTTGGCACATCTAAAGGGTCAAAACCAAAATGACTTAACCATCTATAATCTGTTTCAAAAAAAGCTCTTAAATCGTTAATTCCATATTTTAACATGGCTAAACGATCAATACCCATCCCGAATGCAAATCCTTGATATTTTTTTGGATCAACTTTTGCATTTTTTAGAACGTTGGGATGAACCATCCCACAACCTAATATTTCTAACCATTTATTGCCCTCACCAATGACAATTTTTTCATTCTCAACTCTGTATCCAATGTCTACTTCAGCAGATGGTTCGGTAAATGGGAAATGACTTGGTCTAAATCTCATTTTAACATTTTTAACTTCGAAAAATTCTTTAATAAAATGATCTAAACATCCTTTTAGATGACCCATAGTAATATTCTTATCTATATGAAGACCCTCTAATTGATGAAACATTGGAGCGTGCGTTTGATCACTATCACATCTGTAGGTCCTTCCAGGTACAATTATTTTAAATGGTGGTTTGCCATCAAGCATCGCCCTAATTTGTACCGGAGAAGTGTGTGTTCTTAAAAGAAGTTTTTTATTTTTTTCTAAATAAAATGTATCATGCATATCTCTTGCTGGATGATCTTCTGGCGTATTAAGTGCTGTAAAATTATTATACTCAGTTTCAACATCCGGACCTTCAGCAACAGTAAAACCAATTTCAGAAAAAATTGAGGAAATTTCATCTATGACTTGGGATACCGGATGTATTTTTCCTTGTTGATATGGTCGGATCGGTAAAGTTACATCAATTTTTTCATTTTTTAATTTATCGCTAATTTCTGCATTCTCTATTTCAAAACTTTTCTGTTCAATCTGATTAGATAAATCATCTTTAATTTTATTTAAGTTTGAAGCAAACTCTTTTCTTTTATCAGGTTCTAATTTCCCAAGTTTTTTGAACTGCAAGGTAATTTCCCCATTTTTCCCGAAAAACTCAGTTTTAATATTTTGTAAATCTTCCTTAGTTTTAACAGAGTCAATTTTTGCGTTAAAAATAGAATTTATTTTGTCCAAATCACTCATTAGGTATTTGATTTTTTATATTAAAGTTTGCGTTAAATCAAAGACCCTTTTAACTAAGGGAGGATTGAACCTTTTTTACTACTGATTTAAAGACTTCTGGATTGTTGTAGGCCAATTCTGCTAAAACTTTTCTGTCTAATTTTATTTTAGATTTAGCCAAACCGTTAATAAATTTAGCGTAAGTTAATCCCTCCGCTCTCACTCCAGCATTTATTCTCTGGATCCATAAAGATCTAAATTCTCTTTTTTTAGCTTTTCTATCTCTATAAGCATATTGCATCGCTTTTTCCATAGCTTGACGAGCTATTCGAATAGTATTTTTTCTTCTACCGAATTGACCTTTTACTGATTTTAAAACTTTTTTATGTTTCGCTCTACTTATAACGCCACGTTTAGTTCTAGCCATATTATCCTCTTAAGTTATATGGCATATACGATTTGACTATATTCGAATCTTGCTTTGTCATAATAGTAGTGCCTCTCTGTTTTCTGATCTGAGAATTAGTTCTTTTAATCATGCCGTGCCTTTTGCCAGCTTGAGGCATTTTAATCTTACCTGTAGCTGTAAATCTAAACCTTTTTTTTGCAGAGCTTTTTGTTTTTAATTTTGGCATAAATATTTCGGTCTTATATAGGCATTATCTATTCTTAGCAAGTCGCTAATAATATCGATTTAGATAGGCTGAATGATCATCACCATTTGTTTACCCTCAAATTTTGGTTGACTTTCAACTTTGGCTATTTCTTTAGTTTCCTCAATTATTTTTTTCATCAACTCTTTCCCAAGTTCTGTGTGCTGCATTTCTCTGCCTTTAAATTTTACAGTAAATTTAACTTTGTCTCCTTTGCTAATGAATTTTTTTGCATTTTTAATTTTAAAGTTATAGTCGTGTGTCTCCGTACCTGGCCTTAATTTAATTTCCTTGAGAGATACAATTTTTTGTTTTTTTTTTGCCTGGTTAGCTTTTTTTTGTAAATCATACTTATATTTACCCATGTCCATTATTTTACAAACGGGAGGGCTTGCGTTTGGAGATATTTCTATAAGGTCAAGCTCTTCTTTTCTTGCTAGCTCGATAGCTTTTTTTAGTGGCAAAATTCCAAAATTTTCACCGTTACTTCCTATAACTTGAACATCTAAAGCTCTTATCCGTTCATTCGCTCTTGGTCCTTGCGGTTTTGTTCTTCTTTGGAAATAATTTGGTTTTGAATTTGACACTTAATTCAAAGGCAATTTATTTAATTCAAGCATATTCTTTATCAATTCTTCCCTTTTTAAAACTTGTTGTTTATCAGAGCCAAGTTTTCTTACAGTGACTGTATTTTCCAAAACTTCTTTTTTTCCGCAAACAATAATATAAGGGACCTTTGCAAGTGAATGTTCTCTTACTTTATAATTTATTTTTTCATTTCTTAAATCCATTTCACATTTTATACCTTCTTTGAAAAGATCTTCAAATAATTTTTTAACATAATCATTATTCTCATCTGCTATTGAACACACTACTACTTGTGCTGGTGAGAGCCAAAAAGGCAATTTGCCAGCGTAGTTTTCAATTAAAATTCCTATAAATCTCTCTAGTGAGCCAAATAGTGCTCGATGTAGCATTACAGGAACTTTTTTTGTTCCATCGTTAGCTATATATGAAGCTCCAAGTCTTCCGGGTAAGTTTAAATCAACTTGTAATGTTCCACATTGCCAATCTCTTCCAATAGCGTCTCTTAAAACAAATTCAATTTTAGGACCATAAAAAGCTCCTTCTCCTTTATTAATTGTATATTCAAGTTTTGATTTTTTTATTGCAGTTAACAACGCTGCCTCTGATTTGTCCCAAACGACATCTTCTCCAACTCTTTGTTCAGGCCTGTCTGAATATTTTAAAATTATATCTTTAAAACCAAGATCTTTGTAAATTTCTAAAATTAAGTTCGTTACTGACAATGATTCTTCAGTAATTTGATCTTCTGTGCAAAAAATATGGGCATCATCTTGTGTAAATGCCCTTACTCTTAATAATCCGTGAAGAGCACCCGAAGGTTCATATCGATGAACTTTTCCAAACTCAGAGAGCTTCAAAGGTAAATCCCTGTAACTTTTTAAACCCTGATTAAAAATCTGAACACATCCAGGACAGTTCATTGGTTTTACAGCAAAAGTTTTTTCATCTGGAGTCTCAGAAGTAAACATATGTTCTCCAAACTTTTCCCAGTGTCCTGACTTTTCCCATAAGGATTTGTCCAAAAGTTCTGGTGTATTTATCTCTTTGTAGCCTGCTAGTCTTTGTTTCATTCTCATATATTCCACAAGTCTTTGAAATAACATCCATCCTTTCTCATGCCAAAAAACAGAGCCAGGACTTTCTTCTCTAAAATGAAATAGATCCATCTCCCTACCTAATTTTCTGTGATCTCTTTTTTCAGCTTCTTCTAAACGATGAAGATAATCGTCTAATTCTTTTTTTGAGCTCCAGCAAGTTCCATAAATTCGTTGTAGCATTTCATTATTAGAATCACCTCTCCAGTACGCTCCTGAAACTTTTGTTAGTTTAAAAGCTTTTCCAATTTTACTCGAAGACGCCAAATGCGGGCCTCTACATAAATCATGCCATGTATCTCCATGATGGTATACTGATAACTCTTCATTATTTGGTATGCTTTCAATAATTTCAGCTTTATACTTTTCTCCTATCTTTTTAAAATGAGCAATTGCTTCTGACCTTTTCCACACTTCCCTTCTAGTCTTCACATCTCTATCAATTATTTCTGACATCTTTTTTTCAATTTTCTTCAAGTCATCACTTGTAAAAGGCTCTTTTCTTGCAAAGTCATAGTAAAAACCATTTTCTATAACTGGCCCAATGGTCACTTGAGTTCCAGGATATAATTCTTGAACTGCCATTGCCATTATATGAGCTGCATCATGTCTTATAACTTCAATACCTTCTTTATCCTTTGAAGTAATGATTCTTACTTTTGAGTCATTTGTAATTTCATGGCTTAAATCTTTTAATTGACCGTCTACCTCCATAACGAGGGCAGACTTTTCAAGCGTCTTACTAATTTTTTTTGTAAGCTCAAAACCACTAATTGATTTGGTAAAAGAAATTTTTTTACCGTCTAATAACTGAACATGAGGCATTAATTTTTCAACAATTTTCTATATTCTCTTAAGTTTGAGTCGCACATTACTTCTACATCAAATTTTTTTAATATGTTTTTTCTACCTTCGTTTCCCATTAATTTCAACTCCTCTTGATTTAATTGAATAACAGTATTTAGATTTTTAGCAAGCTCTCTTGGATCATCATGTTTATACAAAAATCCAGTTTTTTTATTTAGAATTGTTTCTTTTGATCCACCTATATTACTTGCTACGATTGGTTTTTCCATCGCTTGAGCTTCTACTGCTACTCTTCCAAAAGCCTCAGGTTCTATAGATGCAGACACAACAATGTCGGCTAACGAATATGCTAAAGGCATTTCTTTACAATTTTCTATGAACTTTATTTTTTTATTTAAACTATATCTTTCGACTAAACTTGAAAGTTTCTTGGTATATACTTTTCTACCTTGATTAGAACCAAGTAAAATAGATTGAAAATTTGTAAAGTTGTAATCTTCAATAAGAATATTTAAAGCCTCAATAAATTTTTCTTGTCCTTTCCAGTACGTTAATCTGCCAGGTAATAATATAGTTATTTTATTAGGATCCAAATTCCATTCTTTTTTTAATTTCTCCTGTTTTAAAATGGATATATTTTTTGGATTATAATAATCAACATTTATACCTCTGAATATAACTCTTAATTTTTTTTTTTTATTTAAATATTCCTGATAATTATCATTGATATGTCCAAAAATAAAATTAGATCCTGCAATGGTTAATTTCGACCTTAACATAATACTATTATAAAACTTTTTTAAATTATTTTTAAAATTATAAGTTCCATGAAAAGTCGTCACAAAATTTGTATTCGTAAACAAGCATGCTAAATAACAAGACCAGGCAGGCGCCCTACTTCTTGCATGCACAATGTTAATTTTTTTAAATAAAATTATGAGGATTAAAAAAATCGCATTTAAAAAAATTAAAATAGGATTTTTAGAATTTACAGGAAGTTTAAACACTTTTACCTTATTTTTCTTCACAAACTTGAGCAGTTCTCCTCCAGATGTTGCAATATAAGAATTACATTCCTGTTCAGCTAAATAATGAGCAATATCATAACAGCCAGTTTCAGCGCCACCATATCCAAGTTTAGGAATTACTTGTAAAACGTTTATTTTAGTACTCATTTTTTTGTATATAATAACAAATAAACAGAACGTGATATGAAAAAATTTAAATATCTAAAAATTTCAAATACCAAAAAACTTAGGTATATAGACAATTATTTTAAAAAAAGGCTTTATATAATTTTTCTTCCAGGTTTTATGTCAGATATTGACGGAAAAAAACCTCTAGCTTTTAAAAGATATGCAATACAGAAAAAATTAGGTTTTTTAGCAATTGAATATTCTGGTCATGGAAAATCATCAGGAGAATTTATAAAAGGAAATATAACAAAGTGGTCTAATGACGCAAAATTTTTAATTAAAAAAGTTGTAAAAAAAAATAAATTTATTCTCATAGGCTCTAGTATGGGTGCCTGGATTTCTTTAAATCAATTTAAATATTTTAAAAATCAAATATTAGGTTTTGTTGGAATAGGCTCAGCTCCTGAATTTCTAGATAGATTAATGTGGAAAAAATTTACGAAAAAAATAAAAAAGGAGATTGTAAGTAAAGGAATATCTATTATTACACATGGTGATTCAAAGTTTAAACAAAAACAAAATCAATATCCCATTACTCATCAATTAATCAAAGACGGAAGAAGAAATAAAGTTCTTACAAGAAAAATCAGATCAAAAATTAATATAACTATGATACATGGGGAGAAAGACGAAGTTGTGCCAGTGTCATTTTCAAAAAAAGTTATATCTCTTTTTCCTTTTGCAAAAAAGAGAATAGTAATTATTAAAAATGGTGATCATAGCTTATCGAATAAACAACCACTTAAGAAAATTATTAAAGAATTAAATATTATGATTAAAGATGTGATTTAATCCTTCAACATATGTTGGAAATTTTAAATCATATTTAAAAAAGTTTTTCATTTTTTTGTTATTTACTTTTTTTGAGTCTCGATAAAAATTTTTCAACATCTCACTTTCTAATTCCTCGAGTTTAATAGTTTTTGGTAGATCTAACTTAAGTAATTTTGCTCCATATTCTGCAACTTCAGTTTGCGGTGCTGGCTTATCGTCACAAATATTGTAGATCTCTCTATTTTTAAAATTATCAAGTGATTTAAACAAGATATTTGCAATATCTTCTACATGTATTCGTGAAAAGAAATGATTTTTTTTATCTACGATTTGAGTTTGACCACTTTGAAGCCTTTTCAAAATATTTAAATCGCGCGAATATATACCTGCCAGTCTAAAAATTTGTAATGGTAGTTTAATCTTATTTGATAAATTTTTCCAAGCATTTTCTGCATTTAATCTTTCAGCTCCATTTTTAGAAGTTGGTTTAGTAGGACTCTCTTCGTTTACCCATTCACCTTTGTGATCTCCATAAACACTTGTAGCTGAAAGATAAGTTATCCATTTACAGTTTTTAATACCTTTAAAATTAGTATCAATATATTCTACTACAATATCTTTACCATCAACGGGAGGAATGGAAATTAATATATGATCAGCTTTTTCTAATTTAGCTTTTATAGAGGCATCAAACTTTTTATTATCAAATTGATAAGAATTTATTTTTAATTTATTAAATTCTAGCTGATGAGTTTCCTGTCTTGAAGTAATATTTAAATCAAAGTCTTTTTTTTCATCAATTAATTTATTGATAAAACTTTCTGCCACTTGCCCAAAACCAAAGCAAAAGATTTTGAATCTACTCATTAACCTGCTTTCTTAATATGAGTCTTCAAACTTATAGGGTTATCTAATTTATCTAACATTTCGATTGGACAAACTTGTTTGAAATATTTTATTTCAGTATCAAAATTTTCTAATATTTTTTTTGCTTTTTTAGAAAAAGTTTTATTTTCAAAATCACTAATACTCTCCTTTAAGAATTTCTTCCAATAATCAGTCTCAACCGGTTGCCAAATTATTGAGGTAGGATTAACAAAGTTTTCAAATTGATCTTTTTCATCATAAACAAATGCCATTCCACCAGTCATTCCAGCACCAAAATTATCTCCCACTGCCCCTAATATTATTGCATTTCCTCCAGTCATATATTC
Source organism: uncultured Pelagibacteraceae bacterium (assembly GCA_902552345.1). Taxonomy (GTDB): domain Bacteria; phylum Pseudomonadota; class Alphaproteobacteria; order Pelagibacterales; family Pelagibacteraceae; genus Pelagilacustribacter. The sequence goes on from CACDGO010000002.1 coordinate 79,268, forward strand.
GCATCCGTGAGCTCCACAACCTTCGACAATAGCAAAACTCCCAGAGTTTCTCACAGCAAATCTTTCTCCTGCTTGGCCTGAGGCGTAAAGTTTTCCTGAGGTAGCTCCATATAAAACTGTATTACCGATTATCGTATTCTGATCAGCAACTAATTTACTATTCTGGGAAGTTCTTACAATTATTTTACCACCTGATAAACCTTTGCCAACGTAATCATTACAATCTCCTTCTACTGTTAAACTTATTCCTTTTGTTAAAAATGCCCCTAAAGACTGACCAGCTGAACCTATTAGTTTGATATTTATAGTATCGTCTTTTAATTTTTCGTTTCCGTATTTTTTATAAACGTGGTGTGATAACCTTGTACCAACAGATCGTGATGTATTTGCAATTTCATATTCAAAATTATTTTTCTCTTTTGTATTTATTTTATCTTTAATATTGAACCAAATTTTTTCATCTAAAGTTTCTGGGACTTTATTTATGTGATTGTCTTTACAATATCTCAAGTTTTCCCCTGGATCTGCTTGAACTAACAAAGGATTTAAATCTAAATCATCTAAATTTGATGCTCCCTTATTCACTTGAGATAATAGATCAGTTCGGCCGATGATTTCATTAATAGATTTGAATCCCAAAGAAGCTAAAATCTCTCTAACTTCGGTTGCAACAAATTTAAACAAGTTTACAACTTTTTCAGGTGTCCCAGTAAATTTTTCTCTTAAAGAGCTATCTTGACTACAGACGCCAACAGGACAAGTATTAGAGTGACATTGTCTAACCATTATACAACCCATAGCTACCAGTGATGAAGTTCCCATACCGTATTCTTCAGCACCCATCATAGCTGCTATTACCACATCTCTTCCTGTTTTTAATCCTCCATCAGTTCTTAAGGTAACATTATGCCTTAAATTATTTAAAGTTAAAATTTGATTAGCTTCAGTTAAACCCATCTCCCATGGTATTCCGGCATATTTTATACTTGTTTGAGGACTAGCGCCGGTACCTCCCGAATGACCTGATATTAATATTATGTCTGCTTTTGCTTTTGCCACACCGGCCGCGATAGTACCTATACCTGTTGATGCTACAAGCTTAACTCCTACCCTTGCTTTTGGATTTATTTGCTTTAAATCATAAATTAATTGAGCCAAATCCTCTATTGAATAAATATCATGGTGCGGCGGAGGAGAAATTAAAGTAACTCCTGGTGTAGAGTGCCTAAGTCTAGCTATTTCCTCTGTAACTTTAAATCCTGGAAGCTGACCACCTTCCCCTGGTTTAGCTCCTTGAGCAATTTTTATTTCTATTTCGTTTGCATTATTTAAATAATCAACAGTTACACCAAATCTAGCCGAAGCAATCTGTTTAACTCTAGAATTCGCGCTATCACCATTTGGAAGAATTTTAAATCTGTTGGCATCTTCACCTCCTTCTCCGCTACAAGATGCTCCCTTAATCCTATTCATACCCTTAGCTAATGTTTCATGTGCCTCTGCAGATAAAGCTCCATGGGACATGCTTCCACTGCCAAATCTTTTTAAAATATCCTCTAGTGGCTCAACGTCATCCAAACTTATCTCATTTTTTGATTTTTTAAATTCTAAAAGGTCCCTTATATTGATTGGTGGCAAATTATGTATACCTGCAGAATATTTTTTATATTGTTCATAAGACCCACTCCCTACAGCACTTTGAAGCAGATGAATAAGTCTCCCTTGGTATTGATGATCTTCACCACTTTTTCTATATCTATAGAGACCTCCAATAGGTAAGGTAAACACATTTTTCGAATTAAATTTTACGTGAAGTTCTTTAATTTTTTTCTCAATACCAATAACACCTATTCCTGAAATTCTAGATGACATGCCTGGAAAATAATCAGATACAATTGCTCTACTTAATCCAACAGCTTCAAAATTACAACCTCCTCTGTAAGAGCTAATTACAGATATTCCCATTTTTGACATAATTTTTAATAATCCAGAATCAATAGATTTTTTAAACTTTTGAACACAATTTTCGAAATTGGATTTACCAAATAATTTTTTTTCATATCTATGATAAATACTATCTATAGCTAAGTATGGGTTTACAGTAGTTGCTCCAACTCCTATTAGAACAGCAAAAGAGTGTGTGTCTAGAGCATCTGAACATTCAACATTTAAAGAACAATAACCTCTTAAACCTTGCTTAACTAAATAAGAATGAATCGCTCCAACAGTTAAAATACTCGGAATACTAGCTCTTTGATTAGTAATACTTTTATCTGATAATATTAAGCAAGTACTCCCCTCTCTCACAGAAGTTTCTGCTTCTTCTCTTATTGCCTCAAGCCTCTCTTTTAGTGAAGAGGAAATATCAAATGTGCAGTCAATAATTTTTGTTTTTTTTGAAAAAAATTTTTTAAATTTCTTAAATTGAGAATTTGTAAGCACTGGACTATCCAATACAAAAATATTTTCTTCGGTTAAATTATCAAAATCTAAAATATTACCTAGATTTCCGAATCTAGTTTTTAAACTCATAACTTTATTTTCTCGCAAAGAGTCAATAGGTGGATTTGTTACTTGACTGAAATTTTGTCTGAAATAGTGAGAAACTGGTCTAAAATGACTTGAAAGAACAGCAACTGGAGTATCATCACCCATTGAACCTGAAGCTTCTTTGCCCTCTTCTGCCATTGGATGCAAAATTAATTCTAAATCTTCTACACTTAGTCCAGATAGATATTGTCTTCTTCTTAATTCTTCACCAGTAAAAATTGGTTTCTCACTTTCGTCGGAAATCTTTTTTTCTAAATCGATTATTTGTTTACTGTATTTTTTGTAATCTTTTGCCAATAAATCTTTAATTGCTTTATCTTTAAATAATTTGCCTTTTTTTAAATCAATTGCAATAATTTGTCCTGGACCTAGTTTTCCCTTTTCAATTATCTTTTCTTCAGGAATTTTTATCATGCCGGTTTCTGAACCTGCAAAAAATAAATCATCAGAGGTTATTGTGTATCTAAGAGGTCTTAAGCCATTTCTATCTGATGAAGCTAAAACCCATTTTGCATCAGTTGCACATATAGCTGCTGGACCATCCCAAGGTTCTATTGTGCTATTTAAAAAATTGAAAAGGTCTTGGTGATTTTTTGGCACTGTTTTGCTTCGTTTGGACCACGCATCAGGTATCATCATTAGTTTTATCAAAGGAGCTAATTTTCCTGAGTGGACTAGTAATTCAAAGACGTTGTCTAAAGCTCCGGAATCTGATGTGCTCCTAATCACAGGTTTAAGATCTTTTAAATTTTTGAATAAAGAGCTTGACATATCTTGCTCGTGGATTTTCATCCAATTAATATTACCCTTAAGAGTGTTAATCTCTCCGTTATGAGCCAATGTTCTAAAAGGTTGAGCCAAATCCCAACTCGGAAACGTATTTGTAGAATATCTTTGATGAAACACAGCGAATCTTGATGTTAATTTCTCATCGTTTAAGTCTGGATAAAACTCTGAAAGCATTTCAGCTAAAAACATACCTTTATAAACAATTGACCTTGAACTAAATGAGCAAATATAAAATTCCTTTAATTGATCTTCTCTTGCTACTTTCTCTATCTTCTTTCTTGTCTCAAAAAGATCTCTTTCAAGATCATTAGTTTTTAAGTGTTCATTTTTCTTAAACATAACCTGTGCTATTTCAGGCCTGCTTTGGTCGGCTGTTTTTCCAAGAACACTTGGATTTATTGGAACTTGTCTCCATCCATAAATATAATAATTATTTTCTAATAGTGCCGACTCTATTATTTCTCTACACTTTTCTTGATCAGAATAGTTAGTTCTTGGTAGAAAAATCATGCCAACACATATTCTTTTGTCATCATCTGGTGTGTGACCGGTTGCAAATATTTTATCTTTAAAAAAATCAGGTGCTATTTCTATTTGAATTCCAGCTCCATCACCAGACTTGCCATCAGCATCTACGGCCCCTCTGTGCCAAATTGCTTTTAACGCTTGAATTCCGTATTCTACAACTCTTCTAGATTTCTTTCCATTAGTAGAAGCTATCAACCCAACGCCACATGCATCATGCTCCATTTCTTTTTTATAATTAAAAGTTTTTTCTAAAAGAGATTTATTTTTTTTGTATTTATTCATTAAGCAGCTGCATCTGATTTATCTTTACCGATTAAGGATTGTAAATATTTTTCAATTTGTATCGCTGCATCACGTCCATCTCTTATGGCCCATACGACCAAAGAAGCCCCCCTAACTATATCGCCTGCACCAAATACTCCGTCTAAGTTCGTTTGCATGGTTTTAAGGTCAATTTTTATTGTTCCCCACTGAGAAACTGCTAATTCTTTTGCATTAAATAACTTAGGTAGATTTTCTGGATCAAAACCCAAAGATTTTATAACTAAGTCTGCTTTTACATTATATTCCGTACCAATTTCAATTTCAGGTCTTCTTCTACCTGAAGAGTCTGGTTCTCCAAGTTTCATTTTATTTACTTCTACAGCTTCAACTTTTGTGCTGCCAATAAAACTCTTTGGACTAGTTAACCAAACAAACTCTACACCCTCCTCGATTGCATTGCCAACCTCTCTTGCAGATCCAGGCATATTTTCTCTATCTCTGCGATATAAACATTTTACAGACTTTGCTTTTTGTCTTACTGAGGTTCTAACACAATCCATCGCAGTGTCGCCACCTCCTATAACAACTACGTCTTTTCCTTCAGCATTAAGAGTGCCATCATCAAATAAAGTTACTTTATCACCTAGTCCTTTTCTATTAGAGGCAGTTAAGAAATCCATCGCTGGAAATATATTATTTAAGTTATGTCCTGGAATATTTATTTCTCTAGCTTTATATACACCAGTTGCAATTAAAATTGCATCATGTTTTTCTTTTAGTTCATATAAACTTTTATCTTTTCCTACTTCGAAGTTTTGAACAAATTTAATACCACTTTCTTTTAAAAGTTTTGTTCTTCTTTCAACAACAAACTTTTCAAGTTTAAAATTTGGTATCCCATAGATTAATAATCCACCTGGTCTGTCGTATCTATCGTATATTGTTACTTGATACCCTGATTTTCTCAACTCTTCTGCGCAAGCCAGTCCAGCCGGTCCTGCACCTATAATGCCAATTGATTGGTTTAGTTCTTTCTTAACTTTAATTGGTTTAACCCATCCCTTTTCCCAAGCAGTATCATTAATATACTTCTCTACTGATCCAATAGTAACTGTTCCATGACCTGACTGCTCAATAACACAATTGCCTTCGCATAGTCTGTCTTGGGGACAAATTCTTCCACAAACTTCAGGCATATTATTTGTGCTTTGTGAAATTTCATAAGCTTCTTTTAATCTTCCTTCAGCGGTTAACTTCAGCCAATCGGGTATATTATTACTTAGTGGACAGTGAACCTGACAAAAAGGGACACCACATTGAGAACATCTACTCGATTGCTCTTTTGCTTTGTCTGTAATAAATTCGTCGTATATTTCTTTGAAATCACCTTTTCTTTTAACGGTGCTTCTCTTAACAGGCGTTTCCTGTTTTACATCAACAAATTTAAGCATTTTTTTTGACATAAGTAGGTTTATTAATTAATTATCATTTAAATTAATACTTTTTTAAGGTCAATATTAGTTACCTAATATTTATAAATCCAATGTTTTTGGTGTTATTTTATGCATACCTGCTATGCATTTACAAAAGTCATGAAAAAAACAACCTTAATTTTTAATTTAAAAGAATGCTAGAAGTATTTCTTTTATCTTTAATTCAAGGCATAACAGAGTTTTTGCCAATAAGTTCTTCTTCTCATTTGATAATAGTTTCAGAATTTATAGATTTTAAAAATAAAAGTTTAGCTATTGATGTCAGCTTACACATTGGATCGTTTTTAGCTGTAGTATCATATTTTTATAAAGAAATTTTCAGTTTTTTTAAAAATAAAGATTTTTTTTTTAAAATTATTATTTCTTCAATTCCAGTGATAGTTGTAGGTTTTTTCTTAGCAAAACTAAATTTAATAGACAAGCTTAGAACAATAGAGATAATTGGATGGACAACAATAATTTTCGCTATTTTGCTCTATATAAGTGACAAATTCAAACTAGAAAAAAATGTGGAAAAAAATTTCACCTACAAATCAGCAATTTTAATTGGATTTTTTCAAATATTATCTTTGATTCCAGGGGTTAGTAGATCAGGTATAACAATAACTGCGGGTAGATTTTTAAATTTCAAAAGATACGACGCATCAAAAATATCATTCCTACTTTCAATACCAACACTCGCAGCTGTTTCAATTTACGGAATTAATAATCTTTTAACGGCAGATAATTTTTCATTTACAAACTTAAATATAATTTCTATTATTTTTTCTTTCATTTTCTCCTATCTTACTATTAGGTTCTTTTTAAATTATATTAAAAAATCAAGTTTAAATCTTTTTGTGTTATATAGATTAATTTTAGGGACGGCTTTAATAACGATTTCTTACTTATAAAATAAAAGTAAATCCTAATAAAATTATAAATACGACTATAAAAAAAACTATTACTGATTTTTGTAATGACATATAAAATTCTATTTTTTTAAATTTAACAAATTCTTCTCTATAAAACAATAAATTAGAGTAAAAAGATATTTTGATCTCAATTCTTTGATTTTAAATTTAGATTTACCTTTAATGCGACCCATCCAATTTATAGATATTACCTTATACTTGTAGTTTCTTGATATTATTTTCAATGGTATTTCTAAAAATATATTAAAACTTTCAGAAATTAGAGGCATAATTTCTAATAAAACATTTCTCCTATAAATTTTGAATGCATTTGTATAGTCATTATATTTATTCCAGAAAATTATTCTTACAAATGAGTTAAAAATTCTATTTAAGATTAATTTCTGTAGCGGATAATTTAAGACTTTTGAATTTTTCATAAATCTCGATCCAAGAATTGCATCATATCCTTCTGAGCTTATAATATCGTGATATTTAATTAAATCATTAATATCATCAGATCTATCAGCCATCATAATTGAAACAAATTCTGCTTTTGACTCTACTATTCCCAAATTTATAGCTCCTCCCAAACCCTTTTTTTTATTTTCAAAAACTTTGAACTTATTATTTTTTTCACTTAATTTCTTTGCCTTTTCAAAAGTATCATCCTCGCTAAAGTCATTAATTATAAGAACCTCATAATCTACTTTTTTTAGATTTTGAGTAAAATAATTAAAAACTTCATCTAAGTTTTCTGATTCGTTTCTAACTGGTACTATTATTGAAAGCATAAGTTTGTTTATTTTTTTCTATTAGTAAGATATTTATTTTACAATGAAAATACTAATTACAGGCGGTTGCGGATTTGTTGGTTCAAATATTGCTATTTTTTTAAAAAAAAAATTAAAAAATACCGTTATTTCCAGTTTAGATAATCTGTCTAGAACTGGGTCAGAATTAAATAAAAAAAGATTGAAAAAATACAAAATTAAAAATTATAATTATAATATTGAGAACTCAAAAAAAATTAATTCGTTACCAAAATTTAACCTAGTAATTGATTGTTGTGCTGAGCCAGCAATAGAGGCTTCTAAAAAAAATCCTACTCGTGTTTTTAATACTAACTTATTAGGTACGTTTAATATTTTAAAAAAATGCTTAAGAGACAAAAGTAATATAATTTTTTTATCATCTAGTAGAGTTTATTCGATAAAGAGCTTAAGAAATATTATCAAAAAACAAAGTCTAAAAAAACCCATAAAAATTAATAAACTTATTGATGAAAAGTTTGATACATCTGGCGAAAGTTCTTTGTACGGATTTACTAAACTAGCTTCTGAAAAATTAATTAAAGAAATGTTCTATAAAGAAAAATTAAAATATCTAATTAACCGTTTTGGTGTGATATCCGGTCCTTGGCAATTCGGGAAACAAGACCAAGGTTTTGTTACTTTATGGATTGCAAGACACATGCTTAAAAAAAGATTATCTTATATTGGCTTTGGTGGAAATGGTTTTCAAATCAGAGATATAATACATATAGATGATGTGTGTGAAATTATTTACCTTCAACTTAAGAAAATAAATAAAATCCATAATAAAACTTTCAATATTGGAGGAGGTAAGAAAAATGTTTTATCTTTAAAAGATTTAACATTACTATCTTCAAATCTCACAAATAAAACTATAAAATTTAAAAGAATTTCTAGAACTTCAATATACGATATACCTTATTTCGTGACAGATAATAAAAAAATTCGAAAATTTTATAAATGGAGTCCTAAAAAAAATGTTGATCGTATTCTGAAGGATATTTTTATTTGGTTACGACAGAATAAGATGATATTAAAGTATTTCAAATGAGTGTTGCTTTGATTACAGGTTCCTGTGGTTTAGTTGGTTCAGAGTCTGCTTTATTTTTTTCAAAAAAAGGTTTTGAAATAGTCGGGATAGATAATAATTCTAGAAAATTTTTTTTTGGAAACGACGGTGATATTTTACAAGTAAAGAAAAAACTAAAAAAAAAAATTAAAAAATATTTTCATTACAATACAGATATTAGGAATTATAATGCACTAAAGAAAATTTTCATAAAATATAAAAAAAAGATTAAAATCATCATTCATTGTGCGGCTCAACCTTCGCATGATTGGGCAAAAAACAAGCCATTTATCGATTTTGATATTAATGCTAGAGGAACTTTAAATATTCTAGAATTAACGAAATTATATTCTTATGATGCTCCATTTATATTTGTATCTACAAACAAAACCTACGGGGATAATCCAAATAAACTTCCACTAATCGAAAAAAAAACTAGATGGGAAATTAGAAAAGATCATAATTTTTTTAATGGAATTGATGAAACTATGTCAGTCGATAATTGTACTCATAGTTTTTTTGGAGCTTCAAAAACCTATGCCGATTTAGTAGTTCAGGAATATGGTAAAAATATTGGACTAAAAACTGCTTGTTTTAGGGCTGGATGTATAACTGGACCCAATCATGCAGGAGCAGAATTACATGGATTTTTGTCATATCTTGTAAAAACTTCACTAAGATTTAAAAAATATAATTTGATTGGCTACAAAGGGAAACAAGTAAGAGACAATATTCATAGTTACGATTTAGCAACATGCTTTTGGGAATATTTTAAAAAACCCAAAAAGGGTACAGTTTATAATACTGGTGGTGGACGATTTTCAAATTGTTCAGTGATTGAAGCTTTAAATTTAGTAGAGGAAACTACAAAAATGAAAATAAAAAAAAATATTATCAAACAAAATAGAATCGGAGATCATATTTGGTATATTTCTAACATGAAAAAATTTAAAAAAGATTATCCAAATTGGAAACAAATATATTCTTCAAAAAGAATAATTTTAGAGTTAATTGATAAATTTTTTTAAATAGTTTATGAAAACTGTACAAAGTAATAATTGGATAGGTAATAGAATAAGACTATATCTTGGTAAAATAAAAAAAACTGAAAATAAAAAAATATTTGAAAGATAGAATATAGAGAAAAATTGAAAAAAACCTTTATATCTCAGTGATATAATGGCACCTGCTAGAGCTCCTAACGAAACTACAATTTTTGGTATTAAATGTATAAAATTATAATAGTTAGGATAAGTTGAATTAAGATCATATAGTATAAAAGAAAAAAGTTTAACAAAATAGAACTTTAGATAGTCAATTGGCTTATCTTTAATAATTTTAATCGCTTCTTTTTTATAAAAATCATCTAATTTTATTTCATAATTTTTTTCAGTTTTTATTTTGATGTTGTTTTTACTAAATTCATTAACAAAATTGGTGTCGCCCTCTACCTTAAATGATGGATTGTTACCTTTAAGAAGATTATAACCCAAAGATTTCGTAAGAACTAGAGTGTCAAAATTTTCATAGTTTCTCTTTAAATAAGGAGAAATTACAATAGTACTAATTATTATTGAGCAAATTAATGGTTTAATTTTAAATTTTAAAAAAATAAAAAAGTAAAAAATCGTTAAAATATAAAATAAGAAAAATTCACCTCTGGTTAATATTAAAAATCCAGCAGTTAGGGAGAATAATACAAGATATAAAAAAGAATTATTTTTCTCAACTTTTATCAAAGATATAAAAAACAAAGATAATAAAAAGACTTGTAATGTAATTGAAGAAATTTGCAACGATGCATAAATATTTAATGGGAAGAAAGCGAATATAAAAGTAAAAATTGACATTGTATTTTTTCCAAATTTTAAAATTTCTAAAATCTTATAAAAAAGAAAAATAGAAATTAAATTTAAAAATAATTGAAACCAAATGACTAAATGTGCAATTGATATGTAATCATTTAATAAAAATTTTAGAGAAAGTATAAGAAAAATATACAATGGAGGCATAAAAACTGATGGCAAAACTCTTTCTCCAGGTTCTACAATTTTAGGAACTGCCAGATAATCGTTTAAGGCAACATTGTATCCAAGGACCCCTGATAAATTGAAGTTTTGATAAATAATTGCCCATTCGTTTACTAAAAAATTGTCTGAAAAAAAAGGCATGAGTGCAAGCCTAAGTAAAAATGAAAAAAATAAAATTTTAGATATAGTAAAATTGTTAAGTATATTTTTCATAAGTGGTGCGCCTGCTAGGATTTGAACCCAGAACCTCCTGGTCCGTAGCCAAGCGCTCTATCCAATTGAGCTACAGGCGCCAAATAATATTGAAAAAACATAATTTTAACTTATTTTTAATGTTCATGTTATAAATCAATATCATATTTAATTACTACAAATGATCTTATTATCAGATAGTTCAGAAAAGGTAAAAAATTTCTTAACCTTCTTTTTATGTTTAATGCCTGTGAGTTTTATTGCTGGTAATATGATAATAAATATCAATATTTTACTTCTAATTTTATCATCCCTCTTTTTTTTTAAAAAAGAAGTTTTTAAAATCAAGTTTTTTTGGTTTGATAAGCTCATCATAGCTTATTTTTTTTTAATCTTATATACCGGTATTTACAATGATCTTATTTTTTATCAGGAGAAATTAGCTTGGAAAGGTTATTTCTCTACAGTGGTAAAATCACTATTTTTTTTTAAATATCTTTTTTTATATATTTGTCTCAGGTTTTTAGTTGAAAATAAAATGATTAAGTTAAAATTTTTTTTTATTACTTGCGCAACTGCATCTTTATTTGTTTGTTTTGACCTATTTTATCAATTTTTTTCAGGTCAAAATATTTTTGGATTCGAGGCAGTAGGAAGAAAGATAGGAGGGCCTTTTCGTGATGAACTAATCGCAGGGGGTTATATTCAAAGGTTTTCAATTTTTGCTTTTTTTGTTTTACCCTTTTTTTATTCAAATTTTTCAAATAAATTTTCTAAATACTTGTTGCCAGTTTTATTTATTATATTTACATGTGGTATTCTTATCTCAGGTAACAGGATGCCGATGTTGCTTTTTGTATTTTCTATAATATTAATCATAATTTTTAATAAACAAACAATTAAATTCTTAATACCTTTTGTTTTTATATTCTCAATCACATTTATAATTATTTTTAAGATTAATAATGAGGTAAAAATTAATTTTCTAAAATTCTATAATCAGGTGTCTTCTATGACGGAAATCGTGATCAAAGGAGATTTTAAAAACAATAATTCACCACAATATTTGAGAGAATTTGAGTCATTTTATGATACATGGTTAATGAATAAATACATCGGAGGTGGTTTAAAAAATTTTAGATATTATTGCCATACAAGACCTAATATTGACAAAAATTCAAATTTTGTGTGCAACATGCATCCTCACAATTACTATCTTGAAATATTGACTGAGACAGGTTTAGTAGGTTTTATAATTTTAGTATCTGCTTTTTTACTCATTTTGCAATCTACTTTTATAAAGAAATACTTTTCAAGGTCATCTAAAAATTATGATAATGTAATAATCCCTTTCATTTTTTTATTTTTCATAGAAATATTTCCTATAAAAAGCACAGGAAGTTTTTTTACCACAGGGAATACTACTTATTTATTTTTGATTATGGGATTATTAGTAGGTTTAATTCCTAAACAAAATTCAATTGAAAAGAATCGCTAAACATATAAGTTAATTATTATGAAAGATTTGTTTATCACCTCAGCTAAAAGGACTGCGGTCGGCTCATTAGGTAAATCTCTCAAAAACGTGAGTTCAGATGAGCTAGGAAGTAGTGTGATCTCGGCAGCGATCAAAAACTCTAATTTAATATCAACTGATGTTGACGAGGTGATCATGGGTCAAGTCTTAACAGGTGGTACGGGGCAAAATCCTGCAAGACAAGCATCAATTAAATCTGGAATACCGAAAGAAAAACCTGCATATATTGTTAATCAGGTTTGTGGCTCAGGTATAAGGTCGGTTGCTTCTGCATATCAAAGTATCAAATCAGGAGATGCGAAAATAATAATTGCTGGAGGCCAGGAAAGTATGTCTTTGGCTCCCCATGCAATACATCTTAGAGACGGCAAAAAATTAGGAGATGCAGAAATGGTCGACACGATGATTAAAGATGGTCTATGGGATGCATTTCATGGATATCACATGGGAATTACAGCTGAAAATGTTGCTGAAAAATTTCAAGTTACTAGAGAGCAACAAGATAAATTTGCACTAAGATCTCAAGAAAAAGCTTTAAAAGCTCAAAAAGAGAATAGATTTAAAGATGAAATAATTAATTTTAAAATAAAATCCAGAAAAGCAGAAATTGATTTTAACAAAGATGAGCATCCTAGAGAAGGTATTAATATAGAGGCATTATCAAGATTAAAACCTGTATTTAAAAAAGATGGAAGTGTCACTGCTGGAAACGCCTCTGGAATAAATGATGGGGCAGCAGCAGTAGCTATAATGTCCAGTAATGAAGCTGAAAAAAGAGGTATAGAAAAACTAGTCTCAATAAAATCTTGGGCAAGTTGTGGTGTTGATCCCGCACTTATGGGAACAGGTCCGATTCCATCATCAAAAAAAGCATTAGATTTAGCAGGTTGGTCTGTGAAAGATGTTGACTTATTTGAAATTAATGAAGCTTTTGCAGCTCAGAGTTTAGCAGTTTTGAAAACACTCTCTATTCCAGAAGAAAAAGTGAATGTAAATGGTGGAGCAATTGCTATTGGTCATCCAATTGGCGCATCGGGTACAAGAATACTTGTTACATTAATTCATGAGATGATAAAAAGAGATGTTAAAAAAGGTTTAGCAACTCTTTGTATTGGTGGTGGAATGGGTATTGCGATGTGTATAGAAAGATAATCTTATTTATTTTTGCTAATGATTATCATTAAAAGTCTTTTCCCTAATTTTTAGTGATAATGATTTACAATATTAAACATAAAAGTTGAAATTAAATTTATATTATTTAGGCTTAGAGTATGAAAACTTATAGTTGTAAAAAATGCGGTTTAACAATTCCTACAACTTGCTCACAATGCGATAGGGTTGTTGATATAAAGATTGTCGCCGAAGGTTGTTTGGTGAAAGAGAACAAATGTTTAGATTGTAAAACGGTTCCTATTATTAAAGATGTTTGCCTCGAACAAACTGCTTAAAATTTAGTCATCTTATTTTGTTTGTAGTTTTTCATCCATAAACTAAAAACTTTTATTGCTTCTTTCATGTTTTTAGTTTTGTACGGGTGTTTTTTTGCTCTACCTAACATCGTCGCTACAACATTCACTTGGTATTTAAGGTCTCTATTTTTTATAGCTTCAACTGTGTATAAGGCTTTTGCTTTATCCTTAAACCCTAAACCATAAGTAGTTGTTTTAGGATTATAATCAGAAAATAAAGATAAATTTAATGGTTTAATTTTTTTATCTTTTAAAATTTTAGACATTGGCATTTGATCAATTATCTTAAAAATTTTATGACAATCAAAATTTTTAAATGTTTTTTTCTTCGTACCGTCAAAACCAAATAGCTCAATTAAAAAATTTTTACTAGTTTTCTTTGAAACCAATTTAATGATCCTTTTATGGAAATACTTAATATTCTTTTGATAAAGCTCTTTTGCATTTTTATACTTAAAGTTTTTATAATCAGGAGTTTTAATTAGTAAAACTCTACATTTCCATCTATATTTTTTTATCATTTGACCTCTTTAAAAAAGATAATATTACAGTATAGGTTAAATTTATGGAATTACCTGTAATAAATCATCCAGATTATGTCGCAAAAATAAACGATGATAACAAATTTCCTATTAAAAAATTTGGAGCATTAGCTGAGCACCTTCTGGAAAAAGGTGTAGTCAAAAAATTTCATATTCCAAAAGAATGCTCTTTTGAAACTTTAAAAACATCACATTCTATAGAGTACATTAATCATATAAAGAATAAAACTTTAGACATCAAAGCTCAAAAGAAAATAGGATTTCCAATTAATGACAGTGTGGTAAAAAGATCTTTTGTTGCTACTGGAGGAACAGTTCTAGCTAGCAAGCTCGCGTTGGAATCCAAACTTGCTTGTAATACTGCTGGAGGTAGTCATCATGCTACTTTTGATTATGGAGCAGGATATTGTGTTTTTAATGATACGGCTGTCGCAGCTAATTATTTGAAAAACAAAGGATATGCAAAAAAAATCTTGATATTAGATTTGGATGTTCATCAAGGTAATGGAAATTCAGAAATATTTCAAAATGATAAAAATGTTTTAACTTTTAGTATGCATTGTGCTTCGAATTATCCTGCAAAAAAATCTAAAAGCGACATAGATATCGAGCTTAATGATAATATGGAAGATAAAGAATATCTTAATGTTTTAAATAAAAACCTCAAAGATTTAAATAATAATACTTTTGATTTTGTTTTCTATGTTGCTGGAGTTGATATTCATTACAACGATAGACTAGGAAAACTTAAAATCTCTGATGATGGGATTAATAAAAGAGATCAGATAGTAATTGAAAACTTTTTTTTGAGAAATATTCCTTTATGTGGTGTTCTCGGAGGTGGTTATAACAAAAGTTTTGATAAGCTTATTGACCTTCATTCAATGTTACACAAAAACTGTGCTAAGTATTTTTGATTGGTTCTGACTTTAGATGGTTTAAATTTAGGGACTAAAGCCAGAACTTAACTGATAATAGACTTGTTGAAATTTAAAAAAATTATTAAATCTGACGCGCTACAATTTTAACTGCGGCAGATTCTCAAAGAATTTGAGAGACTCGGGGTTTGCAATTGCTTCTTTGTTATTTATTTTTTCTCCATTAATTATCTTTCTTACGGCCAACTCCACAATTTTTCCACTTTTTGTCCTTGGAATTTCTGGAACTTTGATGATTATTGCAGGCACATGCTTGGGAGAACAGTTTTTTCTTATCTTAGATTTTATTAATTTAATTTTTTCATAATCTATTTCCTGATTATTTTTAGTAGTAACAAATAAAATAATCCTCACATCGTCATCAAAGTCTTGCCCTACAACCAATCCTTCAGTGATAAAATCTATATCTTCTACTTGCTGATAAATTTCTGAGGTTCCAATTCTTACTCCTCCTGGATTTAAAGTGGCATCAGATCTACCACGCATAATAAATCCATTATTATTAGTTCTCTCAATAAAATCTCCGTGGTGCCAAATTTTTTTAAATCTTGTGAAGTAAGCATTGTGATATTTTTGACCATCGTTATCTCCCCAAAACTTAACTGGCATAGAAGGAAAAGGTTTTTTAACAACTAGTTCTCCTTTTTCTCCATCCTCGGTACTTTTTCCAACATCGGTGAAAACATCAATATCGATTCCCAAACTTTGTCCTTGGATTTCCCCTTTATGAACATTTGAAAAAAGATTGCCAAGAACTAAACACCCAACCAAATCTGTTCCTCCAGCAATTGACGCGAGGTGAACATCTTTCTTAATATTATCGTATACATATTTAAAACTCTCCTCTGCTAACGGAGAACCAGTTGAAGTAATAATTTTAATAGAATTCAAATTTAAATTTTTACTGTCATACTTTTCATTCTTTAGATGATCTATATATTTTGCACTTACACCAAAAAGATTAATTTTTTTATTTTGACAATATTCTAGAAGTATATCTATCTTAGGATAAACTGGAGCTCCATCAAAAAGAAAAATTGATGATCCTGTAGCTAGCCCTCCAACTAACCAATTCCACATCATCCAGCCTGTTGTAGTGTAGTAGAATAGTTTTTCATTTTCTCTAATATCGCAATGAAGCATAAATTCTTTGTTATGTTCAATTAATACATTTCCTGATCCGTGTGTAATACATTTTGGTTTTCCAGTGGTTCCACTAGAGAAAAGAATATAAATAGGATGATTAAATTCAAACCTTTCAAATTCCTCGTCTACCTCGCTATTGAAAGTCTCCTCGAAATTAATGTAATCTTTTAAGTTGTCTTTTTCTTTTTTATTGTAATTGTATGCAATCACTTTCTTGATTGAAGGTATTTGATTAAGAATTTCTTCGACTTTGTCTAAAATATTTATTTTTTTTCCATTATAATAATAATAATCGCAGGTAATAAAAACTTTTGGTTCTATCTGTTTAAACCTATCTACAACGCCCTGAACTCCAAAATCAGGTGAGCAAGAAGACCATATAATACCATTTTTTGCACAAGCTAAAAAACAAATAATGGACTCTATTTTATTGGGCACATATGCTGCTACTCTATCTCCTTTCTGAAGATTTAGTTTTTTAAGATAAGAAGAAAATTTACATACTTTTTCATATAAATCATTCCAAGTAATATTTTCTTCAAAACCTTTTTCAGATAGAAAATTAATAGCTAATTTATCAGATCTTTTTTTTAGGATATTTTCTGTATAGTTCAATTTTGAGTCTGGAAAGAATTTTGTTTTATTGAATACTTTATCTTTTTTAATTATTTCAGATCCTTTATCTCCAATAATTTTCGAATAATCCCAAAAATTTGACCAAAAATCACTTGGGTTATCAATCGACCATTGCCAAATTTCTTTAAAATTATTTGATGATTTAAAATTTATAAATTTACAAAAATCTTTTAATAAAGAGTTTTCTTTTAATTTTTCTGAAGGTTGCCAGAGCGGTTTATTCATAAAAGCTAATTTAGCTCTTATAAAATTATCTTAATAGATATTTTTTTAATAGAAATTTCTGAACAATTTGACCTTGGTTGCTTCTTATTTCTCTCTTTTTAAACAATAAATTAATAAGCCATTTCATAGCTTATAGAACCATTAAGAGGTGACAAAAAATGGCAAAAAATGTGTCAGAAATTGAACTATTCAACTAACAGGCGCTATTCTTTCTAGTTTATTATTCAATAACTTTTTTATATGTTCCATCCAGTTTATAATAGAGATATGGCTCAGAATATTTCAGTTCCAGATATAGGTGATTTTAAAGACGTAGAAGTAATAGAAATTTTAGTCAAACCTGGTGATCAAATAAATAAAAACGATCCTATAGTAACAATCGAAAGTGATAAATCTAGTGTAGAAATTCCATCTCCTTCAGCTGGCCAAATAAAAGATTTAAAAGTAAAGATAGGAGATAAAGTATCCGAGGGAAGCTTGTTAGCAACTATTGAAAATGGTCAAGTAGCTTCTTCGCCAAAACAAGAAATAAAACAAGAAGTTGCTAAAGAAGAATTGATCCAAGAAAAACCAAAAACAAACGGTAACTTAAATCCTATAAAACAAGTTAAAAAAGTTTTTGCGGAACCTGCCTCAAAAGATGACATTGATCCAATTGAAACAAATGAATGGATAGAGTCGTTAAATTCAGTAATTGAGTCCGATGGAGCACCACGAGCAAGCTATTTATTAAATAAAGTTATTGATCAAGCTTATAAATCAGGATTAGTTTTGCCTGATACTAGAACAACTCCGTATATAAATACTATACCGCCAGAGGCAGAAGCTAAATCTCCAGGTGATCAAAATATTGAAAAAAAATTAAGAGCAATTATTAGATGGAATGCTGCTGCCATGGTTGTTAAGGCAAATAAGAAAAGTTCTGAACTAGGTGGGCACATAGGGACTTTTGCATCAGCAGCAACACTATATGACGTTGGTATGAATCATTTTTGGAGAGCAAAAAATAATAAGTTTGGAGGGGACTTAATTTATTTTCAAGGTCACTCAGCTCCAGGTATGTACGCAAGAGCTTTTTTGGAAGGAAGACTTTCAGCCAAACAATTGGATGGTTTCAGACAAGAAGTTGGTAAAGATGGACTTTCCTCTTATCCTCACCCTTGGTTGATGCCTGACTTCTGGCAGTTTCCAACCGTATCAATGGGTCTTGGTCCTATCATGGCAATTTATCAAGCGCGGTTCTTAAAATATTTAATCAATAGAGGTTTAGTCAAAGACGAAGGAAGGAAGATTTGGGTATTCTTAGGAGATGGAGAAATGGATGAGCCAGAGTCTATGGGAGCAATCGGTTTAGCTGCAAGAGAAAAATTAGATAATTTGATATTTGTAATTAATTGTAACCTTCAAAGACTAGATGGGCCAGTAAGAGGGAATGGAAAAATTATTCAAGAACTTGAGGGAAGTTTTAGAGGAACTGGTTGGAATGTGATCAAAGTTATTTGGGGATCTTATTGGGATAAGCTTTTAATGAAAGATAAGTCTGGTCTTCTAGTGAAGAGAATGAATGAATGTGTTGATGGAGAGTACCAAGCTTTTAAAGCGAAGGATGGTTTATATGTTAGGGAAAAATTCTTTGGTAAGTATCCTGAACTAAAAGAAATGGTATCTACTATGACAGACAAAGATATTTGGAGACTAAATAGAGGTGGTCATGATCCTCATAAAGTTTACGCCGCTTATCATTCAGCAATGCAGCATACTGGTTCTCCAACTGTTATTCTTGCTAAAACCATAAAAGGTTACGGTATGGGAAAATCTGGCGAAAGTATAAATACTACCCATCAACAAAAAAAATTAGATGAGGAGGATTTACTTTATTACAGAGATCGTTTCGGTGTGCCTCTTACTGATAAACAAGTAAAAAACATTGAATATTATAAACCAGATGAAAACTCTGAAGAAATAAAATATCTAAAAGATCAAAGAATAAAGCTTGGTGGTTTTATTCCAGAAAGATCTTCCTTTGCAAAACAAATAAAAGCTCCACCTAAAGAAATTTTTGATAACTTTATGAAATCTACCGGAGATAAAGAAATGTCGACTACGATGGCATTAGTTAGAATGCTGACTTCATTACTAAGAGATAAAAATATATCACCAAGATTAGTTCCTATTATTCCAGACGAAGCTAGAACTTTTGGTATGGAGGGATTCTTCCAAAAAATTGGAATATATGCTCATGAAGGTCAAAAATATGAGCCTGTGGACTCAGAGCAGTTGAGTTCTTACAGAGAAGATAAAAGTGGCCAAGTATTAGAAGAAGGAATAAACGAGTCAGGAGCAATGTCATCTTGGATTGCAGCTGGTACAGCTTACACAAATCATGATTTAGAAATGATACCGATTTATATTTTTTACTCTATGTTTGGTTTTCAAAGGGTTGGAGATTTGGCTTGGGCCGCAGGAGACTCTCAAGCAAGAGGTTTCTTGATTGGTGCTACTGCAGGAAGAACTACTTTAGCCGGAGAAGGGCTTCAACACCAAGATGGTCATAGTCATTTATTAGCATCAAATATTCCAAACTGTATAAGTTATGATCCTACATTTGCTTATGAAATGGCTGTAATTTTAAGAGATGGACTAAAAAGAATGCATGAGAAAAAAGAAAATATTTTCTACTACATCACTGCAATGAATGAAAATTATTCTCACCCAGAAAAGCCAAAGGGTGCCGATGAAGGAATTTTAAAGGGAATGTATTTATTTAAAGAAAACAATAACAAGAATAAAACTAAAGTTCAGCTTTTAGGCTCGGGAACAATTTTAAGAGAAATAATTTCAGCAGCAGAAATTCTATCTAAAGATTACGGTATCGACTCTGATGTTTGGAGCGTTACAAGTTTTAATGAATTAAGAAGAGACGGAATGGAGACAGAAAGATGGAATCTTCTTAATCCAGATGAAAAAAGAAAAAAATCTTATGTGCAAAAATGTTTATCAAAAAGAGATGGGCCTATTGTTGCTGCATCTGATTATACAAGATCATTTTCTGATCAAATAAGACCATATGTTGAAAAACCTTTTTACTCTTTAGGTACAGATGGTTATGGAAGAAGTGATACAAGAAAAAATCTAAGAAAATTTTTCGAAGTAGATAAAGAACATATAGTTGCTTATACTTTAAGCGCCTTAGCAAAAGAACAATTAATTGAAACTAAAAAAGCGGAGAAAGCGATAAAAAAGTTTAAGATTGATAAAGATAGAGATTTTCCATCTAATTTATAAATATGGCTAATACAAAAATTTTAGTTCCAGATATGGGTGACTTCAAAGATGTGGAGATTATTGAAGTTCTGGTCAAAGAAGGTCAACAAATAAAAAAAAATGACTCTCTTATTACATTGGAAAGTGACAAATCAAGTGTTGAAGTGCCATCAACACACGAGGGAGTTATTGAAAAAATAAATGTTAAAGTAGGTGATAAAGTTAATAAAGGAGACTTAATTCTTAATCTGGATGCAGAGAGTGCTACTGAGGAAAAAAAAGAAGCAGCCAGTGAGCAAAAAAAAGTAGAGAAGACAGATAAAAAAGAAATCAAACCTCAGAAACAAAAAGAAATTATTCCTGTAGTGTCTACATCACAATCAGGTAGCAAGTCAGCTAGTCCAAAAGTTAGAAAATTTGCAAGAGAGTTAGGTGCCAATGTAGTTGAAATACCTGGTTCTCAAAGAGGTGGCAGAGTTTCTGAGGAAGATGTTAAAAATTTTGTAAGATCTCAAGTTACAGTAAGCGGTGGGAAAGTAGAAAAGAAAGTTCATAAAGAAGAGTATCCGCATGAAGAGTTTGGTGAAATCGAATTAAAAGATATACCAAGAGTAAAAAGATTATCTGGTCCTCACTTAGTAAGATCTTGGACTGAAATTCCCCATGTAACACAGCATGATGAAGTTGATATAACAGAAATGGAGCAATTTAGATCATCATTATATGATTACTATACTGGTGAAAAAATAAAAGTTACGCCTCTTGCTTTTATTGCAAAAGCACTTGTAAGTGCCTTGAAGAAATTTCCAAATTTTAATGCTTCGATTGACAGTGCTAACGATAAAATTATTTATAAAAAATATTTTCACGTTGGTTTTGCAGTAGATACCCCTCATGGTTTAATGGTGCCTAAAATAAGAGATGTTGATCAAATGAGTATAAAAGAAATTGGAAGTGCTTTAAGAAAAACAAGTAGACTTTGCAGAGATTTGAAAATTGATAAGAAGGAATTTTTTGGCGGTTCAATGACGATATCAAGCTTGGGCGGTATTGGAGGAACCTTCTTTACCCCAATTATAAATCCTCCTGAAGTTGCGATACTTGGAGTTGGAAAAAGTTTTGATAGATTAGCAAAAGTAAAAGACAAATTTGTTTCAAGAAAAATTTTACCTATTTCGCTTTCATACGACCATAGAATAATTGATGGTGCGGAGGGTGCTAGGTTTTGCGTTTATCTCGGTAAATGCCTTGGCAAAGACTTTGCTTTCAAGCTTGCTGTATAGATCAAATTAAATTAGTAAGGGTCATGAAGAATAATTTAATCCCTATATCTTGTGCCCTTGCGTGTTCGTTTCTTTGGGGAACAACTTTTGTTGCCCAAGATACAGGAATGGACTTTATTGGACCTTATACATTTTGTGCTGTTAGGTTATTTTTAGGATTTTTAGGATTATTACCTTTTTTTATATATTTTGAATTTAATGAAATTAAAAAGATTAATTTTGATTTAAGAAAGGTCTTTTTCTTTACATTAATACTTGGCTCAATATTTGGAATGGCAAATATACTTCAGCAAATTTCGCTTCTTTATACAGACATTGCTAACTCTGCAGTCTTTACTGTTCTTTATGTTGTCATAGTCCCGTTAATTTCATATTTTATTTTTTCAATAAAAATTCACCCATCTATTTGGCCTTCTGTTACGCTTTGTTTAATTGGTGGATTGCTTTTAAGTGAAATTAAAAATTATGATGTAAGATTTGGTGACATGCTAGTCATCATAGGAGCATTTTTTTGGGCTTTTCACATAATCTTTATTTATAAAGTTTTGAAAATTTTCAATTTTCCAATAGCAATTGCAACTTTTCAATGCTTAGTCGCAGGTATATTTTGTTCTTTTCCTGCTTTAGCTTTTGAGACAGTAACAATCAATTTAATTTCAAAAGAAATTACAGAGTTACTTTACGCTGGAATTTTATCTAGTGGAGTTGCTTTTATGCTTCAAGCATATGCTCAGAGAGTTTTATCCCCCGCATCTGTAGCAATTATATTTTCGCTTGAGGGAGTGTTTGCTTCAATTTTTGGATGGATACTTTTAGATCAGTTTTTAAGTGAAATAAAAGTATTTGGTATAATGATTATTTTATTGGCAGTAATATTTTCACAATTGATACCAATTTATGGTAAAAAAAATTATGGACGAGTCTAATAAAGGATTTATGAAACATCTCGGTGGATTAGATTTAAAAAAAATTAGCGACACTCAATATGAGTTTACAGTAGAGGTAAAAGATATACATTTGAACACTGGTAAAATAGCTCATGGTGGATTCCTCTCTACTATTGCTGATACTGGAATGGGAACGGCTGCTCACAGAGTTGCAGGTGACAAGAGATGTGTAACAATTAATTTAGATATGAAATTTATCTCAGTCAGCCAACTTGGTGATAAGCTTGTTGGGAAAGTAAAAATATTAAAAAAAACTAAAACACTAGTTTTTATTACTTGTGAAATTTCTAATTTAAGCGACATAGTTGCCTCTGCAAGCGGTACTTGGAAAATACTACAATAGTATTTAATGAAATCAAAAACTGTCTTCGTTTCAATTTTATTTATTTTTATTTCAATTAAAAGTGCGTCTGCAAATTTTTTTAAAAATATTACAGATTTAATAGATAACAACTACGAAAGTCTTAGATATGGTATTTCTGTAGCTGATGTTGATAATGACGGCACTTATGAATTTATAGTAGCTGGTTTTGGAAGTGAAAATTTAGCATTATCATACAAAAATAATAAACTAATAAATATTGTAAATGATACTAAGTTCACAGATAAAAGAAGTTTTACTATTGGTGTAGCTGCTTGCGATATTGACTCTGATGGGTATGAAGAGATTTATTTTTTAAATACTGATACTTACAGTGGTGAAAAGAAATATTCCGACCGATTAATAGATATAAAAAATAAGAAATTTTTTGATATTTTTGAACAAAAGAAGAATCAAATAGATTTAAACTTTACAGCTGGTCGTTCCGTTGTTTGCGTAGATAGAAACGGAAATGGAAAATATGGTATTTATGTTGCTAATTATGGTGGTCCAACAAGATTTTATGAAAAGTTTAAGGGAAGAATAAAAGATAGGGCAGCAGAGTTCGGCTTAGATAAAATAACTGGGGGAAGAGCAGTCGTTGCTGGACATATATTATCAAACAATATTGATATTTTCGCAGCCAATGAAAGAGGTGTAAACTTTTTGTATAAAAACGTTGATGGTACTTTTTACGATGTAGCATCAGGGTACAATGTTTTAGACCCTTATGAAAATGGAAGAGGTACTGCGTTAAGTGATATTTTGTACAGAGGTCAATTAGATATTATTAGTGGAAATTGGGATGGAGAACATCGTATTTTTATAAAAGAAGAAAACTCTTTTAAAGACATTGCTGATAGTAATTTTAAAAGGCCATCTAAAATTCGAACAGTTATCTCAGCTGATTTTGATAATGATGGATATGATGAAATATTTCTTAATAATATCGGCGAAGCAAATAAATTATTCAAAATTAAGGAAAATGGAAAATTAAAGGAAATTGATATCACTTCTAACTCTGAAGCAAATGGTCTTGGAACTGGTGCTGCTGTAGCAGACATTGATAAAGACGGAATTTTAGAATTATTAATTGCCCATGGAGAAACAGGAAATCAAATACTTACACTTTACAAAGCAAACGTAAAAAAAGATAAGAATTATTTAAGAATAAAAGCTTTGAATAAAAATGGAGCTCCAGCTAGAGGAGCAACAGTAACGCTTAAATCCAATTTAAGAAAGCATTCTAAAACAATAGACTCTGGATCAGGATATTTATGCCAAATGGAACCTGTTGCCCATTATGGAATTAGAAATGATGAAAAAGACTTTGAAGTACAAATTAAATGGACAAACGGAAAAACAAATAATTATAAAATAAAAGAAACAGGGAAGACTTATATTTTCAAACAAAGCAAAATGACTATCTCGCCATCCTAATAAAAATATCACCCATTCCAATATTCATTTCTTCTAGTGGAATATCATTTTTAAAAGCACAGAATCTACCTGTTATTTCATTGGCGTCTATCTTTTTAATATCAGCTTTTTGACATTTTTTGGCTTCATAGAAAAGACCTATTACAAGTTTACCGTCGACTACGAATACTTCATCATCATTTAGTCTTTGGTTTTTACAAAAATAGTTTCTATTTACTTCCTCAGGAAAATCTTTTTTTGAACATGGATTATTAATTAATAAAACATCAATTTTTTTAGAACCGTCTTTAAATTTGTGTTTTATCTTTTTAACTTTTGTATAATTCATGAGATCACAAGAACAAGGCCAACAACATCTATAAAGTTCGCCGCAAATATTCTTTTGTGTTCTTAGTTCTTTAACATAAATATAATCAGGTTTTTCTCCCGGATTGATTAATGAACCTGAAACAGGACAATAAAATTTATTATATTCTTTAAACTCATCGTAAGTTAAGTCTTGGTCAATTAAATATTTAAAAAATCTTGGACCTGCAGCATTCCTATTGTTGTCTGGAAATATTTTAGACCAGTTTTTAACTAGGTTTTCGTAATAAAATTTTTTTTGTTGAAAGTTTACTTCTGCAGTAGTTGATGAGGAGTGAATTAATATTAAAAATAATACTTTACAAAAAAATTTCATTAATAAAGCTTAAACATTTTAAAGTTATTTTCACTGCGGTGTTATTACTTAGCTGATATTAATTTTTTCTTCTAATTTTTTTAATTTCACAATCTTTACATTTTATCGTTTCAGTTGAACCGCCAGGTCCAAAACTATAATTAATATCGATTTTTTCATATCTATGAATACCGACTTTGCAAAGCAACAAATACAACCATCTAATCATATTTATAACAAATTTGTACTATAACATTTTTTTTAGAGGAGGTAATTATATGCCGTGGATTGAAATAATAGTTGCTTTATTAATTCTTGGAGCAATAGCAGAATAAGCAGAAAATAATTTTTTGCAAATTATCACTTTGAGTTTTTGGAAATAACTTTACCAGATCTAAAGTTTATATATCCAAAGACTACAAGTAAGATCATCGCAAACGGGTAGACAATAGTTTTGCTGGGTCTATTAGTGTTTTCTATTTTAAAATTACTTATAATATCCCCCATTTGTACTCCTGACTTTTTGGCCTCTCCTCTCCAATTTAACTTGTCAACAATTAGTTTATTGTTTTGATCAGATAAAGTGATTCCATAGTCCTCAAGGTTATACTCGTTTTGAAATTTTCCTTTCTCGATCACAAATAATTTGTATCTTTCACCATATTCCGTGACTCTTGTAACTTTTATATGCACCTCTTTTAAAGGATCAAAAGATAGTTTTTGGATACTTTTAGATGAGAGATTTTGGTTGTTAAACTTTGGGTAAAATTTACTCAGAACATAATCAGGAGCAAGAAATGAAAGAGAAATAATTAAAAAAGCTATAACTTCATACCACCTCAACTTATTAATGAACCATTGTTGAGTGGCAGATGTGAAAACTAATATTCCGATTAATGATGTAATGATTACTATCAAGGCTTGCCAGATACTGTTTATCCCAATCAATAGTAGCTCGTGATTAAACAAAAAGACAATTGGTAAAATTCCTGTTCTCAAACTATACCAAATAGCTTGGAGTCCTGTTCTTAAAGGGTCGCCACCAGAAATTGCAGCAGCTGCATATGAAGCTAAACCAACTGGAGGTGTTACGTCTGCCATTAAACCAAAATAAAATACAAATAAGTGAACTGCGATTAATGGAAATATAAATCCTGAAGCATTACCAACATCAACTAGAACTGTAGCCATTAAAGATGCTACAACCACATAGTTTGCAGTTGTAGGAAGGCCCATTCCAAGAAGCAAACAAAGAATAATTGTTAACAATATTAAAATTATCACATTATCTCTTGCTATTGTTTCAATGACTATAATTAAATTTGTACTCAAACCTGTTGACCCTACTGCTCCTACAATTATTCCTGCTGTAGCGATTGCAATTCCTACTCCCACCATATTTATCGCACCTTTTTGAAGACCTACGATTGTTTGATTATACCAATCAATCAAGCCTGTTTTTAAATTTGGATTTTTAATTATACGACTAATCAAATTTACTAATATTAAAGATAAAGTTGCATAAAAGATAGAGAATCCAGCAGTGTATCGCATGTAAACAAGTAAAAATATTAATACGAAAATAGGAATAAGAAAATGTAACCCAGATAAAAAAGTTTTCTTTAAATGAGGAACATCAGCATCATCCATTCCTTTTAGACCTAACTTAAGCGCCTCTAAATGAGAGATATAAAATAAAGCAATATATGAGATGATAGCAGGTAAAAAAGCGTGTTTAACAACTTCAAAATAAGTAACACCAATAAAGCTTGCCATAACAAATGCAGCCGCACCCATAACCGGTGGCATTATCTGCCCGTTGACTGAAGAAGATACTTCAATAGCTCCGGCTTTCTCTTGAGAAAAACCAGTTTTTTTCATAATAGGGATTGTGAAGGTTCCTGTTGTTACAGTGTTTGCAATTGATGAACCTGAGATCATTCCAGTCATTCCAGATCCTAATATTGCAGCTTTAGCTGGACCACCTCGCATTTTTCCAACCATTGCAAAAGCTAAGTCTAAAAAATATTTTCCTCCACCAGCGGTTTCTAATAAAGCTCCAAATAGTACGAATAAAAATATGAAATCAACTGAAACTCCTATTGGAATTCCAAATATTGCTTCTTGATCAAACCATTGGAATCCTACTAATCTTTTTACAGAAAGTCCTCCGTGAGAAATAATGTCAGGAGCATATTTTCCAAAATAAGAAAATAAAAGAAAACAAACTGCTATTATTACTAAAGGCAAGCCTATAGCTCGTCTAGTCGCTTCTAATAAAATTAATATACCTGTTGCACCAATTATCAGTTCAACTGGTACTTTAAAACCGAATATTTCTTTTACTAAAAGTATTCCACCTCTATTTACTAAATCGTCATAGAAAAAATAAATATATAAACAGCTTAATGCCCCAGTAATACTAATAATAATATCAATTGCTGAAATCCTTTTTCCCCTAACTGCTGGAAAAATTAAAAATGCTAAAGTTAGAGCAAAACCTAAATGAATGGCTCTAGCTGGTAAACCTTTGAACATTCCAAAGTTGAACCAAAAAGGAAATGGGGAAGCATACCAGAGTTGAAAAAAAGTCCAAAGTATCGCAATTCCAAAAACTATCTTTAAATGGACTCCAGATAAATTTCTTGTTGGTGAAATATCTTCTTGGATTTTATTTTTTATCTTACTTTGAATGTTTTGATTCATTTTGGTTAAGATACCCTATTCTAAAAAAAAAGGCCCAAGAAATATTGGGCCTTTTTTTATAAAACTAAAAAGTTAGATTACATTAATCCAGCTTCTTTATAATACTTAATTGCACCTGGATGTAATGGAGCTGATAATCCATCAGCTATCATATTTTTCTTTTCCAGAGGTCCAAAAGCAGGGTGTTGAGCTCTGAAATCATCAAAGTTTTCCATTACTGCTTTCGTTACTAAGTATACAAGCTCTTCAGAAACATTAGCACTTGTCACAACGGTAGCTTTTACACCAAATGTTGTAGCGTCTTTTTTCTGGTTTGAGTAAGTTCCAGCAGGTATTACTGCTTTAGCGTAATAGTCAGCTCCATCAATTAAGCCTTGTACTGGCGCACCAGTTAAATTGATTGGGCTAGCTTTCGCTTTACAAGTAGCTGCTTGTTCCATAGCACCATTTGGAAATCCCACTGAGTATCCAAATGCATCTATTTTACCATCGCAAAGAGCTTTTACTTGTTCAGATGAAGTAAGTTCAGTAGTTGCTTTGAACATACTCATATCTGCTCCCATAGCTTTCATTAATTCTTCCATAGTTCCTCTTTGACCAGAACCCGGGTTACCAATGTTTACTGTTTTTCCTTTTAGACCTTTAAAATCTTTGATTTTCGATTTTTTACTTGCCCAAATTTGGAAAGGTTCATTGTGAACAGAAAATACAGCTCTTAAGTCACTGAACTGTTTTCCTTCCCATTTGCTTGAACCATTGTAAGCATGGTACTGCCAGTCTGACTGAGCAACACCAAATTGAAACTCACCATCTTTGATTTGTCCAATATTGTAGTTTGATCCACCTGTTGAAGGTGCAGTACATCTATAAGCTTTTGCTGTACCTTTTTTTCTACCGTGATCAGCACTTATTGCTGATTTGTGTAGCATTTTACAAATAGCGTTACCTGTTTGGAAATAAACTCCAGTAGGTCCTCCTGTTCCTATTGTAAAAAACTCTGCTGATTTAGCGATTGATGTAATGGGGCTTGAAAAAGCAAACATTACTAGTACCGCTGAAATCAATGACATCATTTTTTTCATTTGTACTCCTCTTGTTATAATAATTAATTTAACTACGTTATTTAATTGAGGTCAAAGAAATTCTTATAAATTTTTAGCCCAATTTGACAACTTACTAACCCCCTCAACTACATTTGGTGCATAGGTCTTGACCATTTCCTCACTAATAGACTTATGGTTAGAAACATTTTTGAAAAATTCAATTCCATCAAAATCTGTATAACTTAATCTTGTTAACATTCTCTTTGGTTTGAAACCAAAATCGGAACCTGGTAACATTGCAACTCCAGTTTCATTTAAAATTGCATCACAAAGTTTTGCAGAAGTTTTATATTTTTTATTTTTAAATTCCGGCATTAGATAAAATGCACCTTGTGGTGGATTTATTAAAATTTTATTAGATTTTAAATTATTGTAAACATATAATCCTACTGCGTGTAATATACCTGTAACTTTTAATTTATACTCTTCGTAGTTACCATGATAAGCTTCAACTGCTGCAAACTGAGTTGGTGTATTGACTGTTGAATAAGACTCACTGGCTAAAGATTTTAAACTACTCATAAAATCTTTCATTCCACTTGGTACAGCTAAAAAACCTAACCTCCAACCACCTGCACCACACCATTTACTAAGACCTCCACTTATAAACGTTGATTCAGGATAAAATTTAGAAATAGATTTATAGCTATTATCAAAAGATAAATCGGTATAAATTTCATCTGATAAAATTATTAGATTATTTTTTTTTGCAACTTTAGCTAACTCTTTTAAATTATGACAAATAGCACCAGATGGGTTATTTGGAGAGTTCAAGATTAATATTTTGTTTTTACTTTTTCCTAATTTTTTTAGTTTATTCTCAAGTTCTTTTGCTGTAGGAAACCAATTATTTTCTCTTGACGTTTCAAGCCAATGAACTTTATTTGTGCCAATTTCTGCTTGGGGCTCGTACGAAACCCAGCTTGGAGCAGGAGTTATAATTTCTCCGTTAAAAGTAACATGCATTAATAACATTGCCTCTTTTGAGCCCGGAGTAATTAAAATATTCTCTTTTGAATATTTTACTCCAGATCTTTCGAATAAATATTTAGAAATATTTTCTCTCAGTTCAGGCAAGCCTTGTATTGGCAAATATTCTTTTCTATGAGCATTTAGTTTTAAAGTTTCAACAATCTTATCAGGAATTTGGAAAGGTGATTGACCAAAACCAAATCTGTAAATCTTTTTACCAGATTTTATCAAATTTTTTGACTTTTCGTTTATTGCTAAAGTTGAGGACTCTTTAAGTTTTAAAATATTTTTTTTAACTTTTGACTTCATTATTAAAGTACAAATATCTATACGGGGACTGCAAGTAAAAAGTCAAATCAATTGTTGTAAATAGGAACATTTGACAAATTGATTCGGTCATGTTTTAATCCTACTTTGTTCTCAACTTTGATCTACATATAGTGTAAAAAAAATTAGCTGACACAAAAATGGAAAAACAATCAAACAGAATTATAGCTTTACTTGGGCCAACTAATACCGGCAAAACTTATATAGCAATTGAAAAAATGCTAGAGCACAACACTGGAATCTTTGGGTTGCCACTAAGACTTCTTGCAAGAGAAGTTTACGACAAATGTGTTGAAAAGGTTGGGATTCAAAAAGTAGCATTAATCACTGGTGAGGAAAAAATAATACCAAGCACTGCTAATTATTTTATATGCACTGTAGAGTCTATGCCCAAAGATAAAAAAGTTGATTTTGTTGCAATAGATGAAATTCAGATGTGCGCAGATCGAGAAAGAGGACATATTTTTACTGAGAGAATGTTGGAAGCTCGTGGGTCAATGATGACAATGTTTTTAGGTTCACAAATTATGGAAAAAATAATCCAAGATTTAGTAAAAGATGTCGAGTTTGAGAAAAAAGAAAGATACTCTAAATTAAGTTACTCAGGTGTAAAAAAGATTTCAAGATTAGAGAGAAAAGTTGCAATTATAGCTTTTTCAATTGAAGAGGTTTATGCAATTGCTGAACTTGTTAGAAGACAGAAAGGCGGGGCTGCAGTAATAATGGGATCCTTAAGTCCTAAAACAAGAAATTCTCAAGTTGGATTGTATCAATCGGGTGATGTAGATTACTTAATTGCAACAGATGCTATAGGAATGGGTTTAAATATGGATATTAATGAAATTTATTTTTCTAATTTAAAAAAATTTGATGGAAAAAAAACTAGAAGGCTGAACTTAATCGAAATGTCTCAAATAGCTGGAAGAGCTGGTAGATATAAAAATGATGGTGGATTTGGAACAACAGGAGATTGTGAAACTTTAAATTCTGATGAGATTGAAAAAATAGAAAAACATCAATTACCTGACACTCGAACAATTTATTGGAGAAACTCAAAATTAAATTTTAAAAGCCCAGAAGAGTTAATTTTATCACTGGAAAAAAAGCCTGACCAGAAGAATTTACTTAGAACCAACGACTCCCTTGATGAAAGTGTTTTAAGGTTTTTTTTAAAAAAAGGATCAAATAATATTATTTACCATAAAAATTTAGAATTACTGTGGGAGTGTTGTCAAATACCTGATTTTGAAAAAAAGGCTTACGGCCAGCATATAAATGTGATTGATAAAGTTTTTCAATTTTTGTCAACTCGAAAAAAAAAAATTCCGAGTTTTTTTATGAAAGAACAACTTAAAGGTCTTGAAAGAGATCATGGTAACGTAGATTTATTATCTCATAGGTTATCAAATGTAAGAACTTGGTCATATGTAGCTAACAAAAAAAATTGGGTAGAAAATTCAGATTATTGGATACAGCTCACAAAGAGTATTGAGGATAAGCTTTCTGATAAATTACATGAGGAATTAACAAAAAGTTTTATTGATAAAAAGATTAGCATTTTATCAAGAAATCTTAAACAAGATCTTATTTTAAATACAGAAATCAACGAGAATAATAAAATTCATATAGATGGACAACTAATTGGTGAACTAAAAGGACTTAAATTTTTAATAGAGGTTACACCAAAAACTTTAGATACTGATATTAAGTCTATAAAAAAAGCTGCAAGGAAGGGAATAGAAAAAGAACTAATAAAAAGAGTTGATGAAATTTTAACTAAAGGAGAAATAAACATAAATAATGAATGTGAAATTATTTGGAAAAACAATCGTATAGCTAGGTTGAAAAAGGGAAATGATTATTTAAGTCCAGAAATAGATATTATTGCGGACGATTCACTGGTTGAGGACTCAAAAATTAAATTGATTTCCTTTTTAAATAAATGGCTAAGTAACTATGTTAATGAGATTTTAGGAGATCTAATAAAACTCTCAACTTATAAGATTTCCAATCAGTATTTAAGAGGTTTGGTATTCCAGCTATATGAAAATAACGGAGTAGTTAAAAGAGAAGAAGTTCAAGAAATTGTGAAATTAATTCCAACAGAGGATAGGAAAAAATTATGGGGTATGGGAATTAAAATTGGAAGATATCACATCTATTTACCTAAAATGCTAAAACCGAAAGCGGTAGGATTTAGAGTAAGTTTATGGAAAATTTTTCACAATCTTTCAAGTAATAATAAAATACCTAAGTCAGGGTTAAATTTTTTAATAGGAGCAAGTTTAGAAAAAAAATTTTTACTTTTATGCGGTTTTGAAAAATTTAGAGAATTTTTCGTAAGAATTGATATTTTAGAGAAGCTTTTTCTTAAAATTTTAGAAAATACAAAAGACAAAAAGTTTAAGATAAATTCTGAAATGATGAATTTATTGGGATGTTCGAAAGATAATTTTTACAAGTTAATGACTTATATGAATTACAAAAAGGATAAATCAATAGATACGTATATTTTTAAAGGTGAAAAAAAGAAAAAAGAGAAAATAATACGATTTGACAAAAAAGAGAATCCATTTAATAAACTCCTTTCATTAAATTTAAAATAAATGAGCAAACTTAACAAAGAGAGTATAATAGGGATATCGGCATTGTTAGTCCACGCCGCTAATATAGATGAAATTTATTCTGAACATGAAAAAAAGTTAATTAAAGATTTTATAAAATCTTACTTAAAAAATGAAAATGAAGATGAAATTTTAAAAAAAGCCGAAGATATAGAAGAAAACTCAAATCAATTATTAAATTACACAAATTTAGTAAAACAAAATTCAATGGATTTAAAGAAAGATGTAATTGAACATCTTTGGAAAGTTATTATTTCTGATAACTCTATTGATCAATATGAAGCTAATTTAATGAGAAGAATTTGTGGCCTAATTTACTTTCCTGATAAAGAGTGTGCAGAAATAAAACTTAAATTATTAAATTCAAAATGACTTATATTGTAAAAGATGAGTGTATTAAATGTAAACTTACAGACTGTGTTGAAGTCTGCCCAGTAGATTGTTTTTATGAGGGCGAGAACATGCTAGTAATTAACCCTGAGGAATGTATAGATTGTGGAGTCTGCGAACCTGAGTGTCCTATTGATGCAATTAAAGCAGATAATGATGATAGTGTTGAGGAAAAAGAAAAATGGTTATTGCTAAATAAAAAGTTTTCTGCAATATGGCCTAATATTTCTAAAAAAAAAGAACCAATGAAAGATCACAAAAAATTTGAAAATATAAAAAATAAATTTGATGAACACTTTTCAGAAAAACCTGGAAAATAAAAAATGATAAAGAAGAAAAAAGCTAAAAAAGCTAAAAAAATTAACAAAGCAAAAAAGATTAAAATTAAACCTGCACTAAAAGTGGTTGAAAAAAAAACATTAATTCCTGGTCAAGATGACAAACCAGAAATAAAAAAAGTAAAAAAGCAACCTACTGAAAAAAGAATTTATAATCTCAAAGATTTTGTAGTTTATCCTAAACATGGAGTAGGAAAAATCACTGCAATAGAAAAGGCGAATATAGGACAAATAGATATTCAGTTTTACAAGATTTTTGTAGAGAAAGAAAAATTGACTTTAACTGTTCCAATTAATCAGCAATCGAAATTAAGACCGATAGCTTCAATAAATCAAATTAACAAATGCATATCAATTTTAAAGACAAAACCTAAAATAAAAAGAACTATGTGGAGCAGGAGAGCTCAAGAATACGATCAGAAAATAAATTCTGGAAAAATTTATGAATTAGCTGAAGTTGTGAAAGATTTAAATAAAAATACAGATATAATTGCAGATCAATCTTACTCTGAAAGACAATTATTTGAAAAGGCTTATGAAAGACTTAAATCAGAATTTGAAGCTGTGCTAAAAACTAGTTCAGAGGAAGCCCAAAAAAAAATGGACAAAGCTTTGGGAAGAACAAAAATTCAAGAAAGTTTAGAATAAAAAAACGCCCTCTTTAAAAAATAAAAAGGGCGTTTAGTTAAAGAGAAAACTATCTTCTTCTTCTTCTCTTTTTTGCTTTCTTTTTAGTTTTCTTTTTAGCTTTTTTTCTTCTTTTAGCCATCTTTTCTCCCTTGTTTTAAACAAATCTTAATGATTCGTTTGTTAATTAAACATTAATTATTAAAAGATTCATGTCAAATATAAATTAATTTACAAAATT
The DNA here is from genome assembly GCA_902552345.1 of uncultured Pelagibacteraceae bacterium. Taxonomy (GTDB): domain Bacteria; phylum Pseudomonadota; class Alphaproteobacteria; order Pelagibacterales; family Pelagibacteraceae; genus Pelagilacustribacter. The sequence continues at coordinate 113,668 of CACDGO010000002.1, forward strand.
GATTCAAAAATTAAATTTTTTTAATTATTTTTTTAATTTTTTATAAAATTAAAAAAAGTTAGTAATACCAATGTTTTTTTAAGCAAATTAAATAAGATTTAATTTAATTTTTAATAAAGATTTTCTAGTTGTTGTTTATAATTTTTAATTATTTCTTTTCTTTTTAACTTTAAAGTTGGTGTTAGCATTCCGTTTTCAATTGTAAATTCCTCATTAATTAAGACAAATTTTTTAATTTTTTCTATTAAAGTTAAATTTTTATTTATATTTTCAATTATAAGTTTAATTTTTTCTTTATTAATTTCTTTTTCACATACTATTAACGCAACTAAATAATTTTTTTTATCTCCGTAAACAAAAGATTGCTTAATGTTTTCATTTAAACATAAAATATTTTCTACTTTGCTCGGAGAAATATTATCTCCACCAAGATTTACAATGATATCTTTTTTTCTATCTGTAATTTTTAAATAATTATTATTATCGAGTTCACCTATATCCCCTGTACGAAGCCATCCATCTTTAATTGCTTTTTCTGTCTCCTCTTTCAAATTCCAGTATCCCAACATAACGTTTTCACCCTTAATAAGTATTTCTCCATCTTCTGCTATCCTAACTTTATTAGTCCTAAACGGAGGCCCCACTGATTCGACCTTGACTAGATCTGGTAAATTACAGCTAACGACCGGAGAAGCCTCCGTTAGACCATATCCTTGAAGTGTGGGTAAACCAACAGCGTTTAAAAATTCTCCAATATTTTGGTCTAAAGCCCCTCCCCCAGATACGAAAGCTTGGAGATTACCACCAAACTGTTTTCTGATTTTTTTTCTAACTAATTTTTCGCAAAAGAAATTTATGATTTTTTCACTTAATTTTAATTCCTCTTTTTTGAGTATTTTTTTACCTAAATTTAATGTCTGGTTTATTAGTTTTCTTTTTAATCCAGATTGCTTTTCAAAATTCATATTTATTTTTGTAAAAAGATTTTGATAAAATCTAGGCACAGCTGTCATGATTGTAGGCTTTGCAACTCCCATATTAGAAATGAGTTTTTCTAAACTTTCGGCGTAAAAAACTTTTGCTCCAACTATAATTTGTATAAATTGAACTGTATGCTCATAAGAATGTGATAAAGGTAGCCAGGTTAAAAATACCGGATCTTTTTTTTTTGTTAAAGTTTCTAATAATTCAACTGCACCCTCGCAGTTAGATAAAATACCACCATGACTTAAAACAACTCCTTTAGGATTTCCCGATGTACCTGAGGTATAAATAATACATGCAGGCATATTCCTTTTTAAATCTTTATTAACTATTTTTTCATTAATTTCTTCATTTAGTATTTCTTGAATTAACAAACTATCAGTATCTATTTTCTCAAAAGATATTATTTTTTTAACATCGCTATTTATAAATTTTTTAATTTTATTAAATTGGTCTTGGTTTGATACAAATATCAATGAGGGCTTACAATCATTTAAAATATATTCATAATCGTTTGCTGAATAAGTTGTAAAAATAGGAACTGAAATTCCACCTGCATTCATGATAGCAATATCGGTCATTAACCAATATGGTCTATTCTCAGAAAGTATTAAACATCTATCACCTTTTTTTATTAACGATCTAATTTTTGCAGAAATTTTATTAATTCTCTCAGTTATATCTTTCCAATTATAAGTTCGTTTGTCCGGTTTAAGCCATTTTAAAAATGGTCTTTTACCTTCAACTTCCTCTGTCTTTTTAAAATAAAGTTCAACTAAGCTATTTAATTTACTTATATCCATAACTTGGTGGGCGAAGAGAGACTCGAACTCTCAAGGTATTGCTACCACCGGATTTTGAGTCCGGCGCGTCTACCAGTTCCACCATTCGCCCTTTTCTTAGATAATCTAATTGATTTTTCTTACTATGAGAACAAAAATAATTGAGGTGCAAAACATTACTATAGCGTAGGCTGCTGTTGGTACCATGAATACAATATCATCAAATAATTGTGTTGTTACAAACACTGCTAAAGTTCCATTTTGTAAGCCACATTCTAATGAAATACATTTTCTTTGTGCAATTCCTGATGTCCAAAATTTTGCAACATAATATCCCACGAAAATCATAGTCATATTTAAAATGAAAGCTATTAGACCTGCTCTAGTTAAATAAGAAACAATTCTATCCCATTCCTCAACCCAAATTGCAATAAATACGACTAAAAATAAAATTACTGACAATCTTTGAATAATAAGAGTTTTAGAAATAATAAAATTAGTCATTAAACTTCTAACAATCATTCCAAAAATAACAGGAACAGTTACTACAAGGAACATCTTCATTGCAATATTGAGCATTGATATATCTTTTGCTGTTTCAATCCCTAAAAAATCGGCAGAATTAAAAACTATCAAAGGAACGATGAAAATACTTAATAAACTAACAATCGCTGTCAAACTGACTGATAGAGCAACATCTCCATCGGCAAACTTGGTAAGAATATTAGAGGTTACTCCTCCTGGTGCTGCAGCTATTACCATAACTCCTAAAGCTATTTCTGGTGGTAGTGAAATAATACTAATTAAAATAAAAGCAATTATAGGAAGCAAAATAACCTGACATAAAAAACCTACTAGGAAGTCTCTTGGGTTTTTAAGCACTCTTGTAAAATCCCCAATCGTTAAGCCAAGACCTAAACCGAACATTATTATGGCAAGACACAAGGGTGCTATTGTTGTTACGATTTCCATAATTTTATAAGTTCCTATTCTACTTTAAAGGAAGAGTTTTTCATAAGATCGAAAATTGTAGTTACGAAACCAGCTTTATGCTTTTGGCTATGCATATAATTTTGTTCGAAAGATTTGATATTTTTAGGAGATGGTAAAAGCATATATTCAAGTTTTTTATTTTTCGTAACTAATTTCTCTTTTAAAAGATACTTTAATTTTCTAATTACTGTAGCTCTTGGAATTGTGGAAATCTCTGAAATAGAAGAGGCGTTTATTCCATTTTTAGGAGTATGCCTTAAAAGGTGTAAATATAAGTCTGCGTAAGTTCTAGGATCCTCAACAACTCGCCCTTTTACCTGTCTTGAGTAGTCGGTAAATTGTGAGATACCTATTGCACCCCATACATTCCAGGTTTCTAAGTCACCAAAAAAAGATCTATGTCTAACTAGAAAAGGAATTTGCATTCTGAACCAATGTTGCCAGCATATTGTAAAATATTTATCAATAAATGCTTCTATTTCTTCTTTTGAAAACGCTCTACCAAACCAAGATTCTTTTGAGAGAATTTGACTAGTCTTTTCTAAAAAATTAGCCATAAATCTTTTTGAATTTGCTGGTCTTTGAAGTTCTGTTATCTTTCTATTAAAGAAAATTGATTTTCCTTTTCTATATATAATATTTTGATCTTGTAAAAAATTTACTTTTCTTCTTATAGTTTCCTTCGGAATATTTAATTCTTTTGAAATTTCAATTAAGTTAATTTTATCAATCAAAAGTTCGTTTTTGTCGTAAAATTCTGTATAGGACAAATACTGAAAACGATCTGAATATTTTCGAAATACAGTATTGATTAAATAAACTAAAATTAAGTAAATATCATAATCTTTAAAGGTATTATAAGCGTTATTGCACCATGCTTGCTGCAATTTAAACCACAAAGTTACCGTTTCATTAGAATGACTGGATAAAACATCGTAAACCTCATCTGAATTTATTGTATTAAAAATTTTGTTTTCGAAAGATGGTTTTTTTTTTAAAGGCTCAAAAATGTTTACAGTTTTTAGATCTATTGGCTTAGACATTTACTTTTTCCACGTTACGCTTTGATTGATTAAAATAGCCATTAAAATCCAAATGATGAATGTACCTTCCGGCGAAAACCCGTAATCAGCTCCAAACATTCCTGCAACTATAACGATTGAATAAATAGCAACTGTAGATAATATTAAACTTGCCAGATACCTAAGGATTGTGCATTTTAAATTCATGATTTTAAAAAAATTATACGATAGATGCGTTGAGCTTGCTAGACATAAATTTTCAAAGCCTCTATTAGGTTTTGTGGCATTTATCGAAAGTTTCTTTTTTCCGGTTCCACCTGACTTAATGATAGTTCCAATGGTAGTGGCAAAGAGAGAAGATTATCTCAGGATATTTCTAATAGCTACAACTGGATCAGTATTAGGCGGTTTATTTGGATATATGCTTGGAGTTTTCTTTTTAGATGCATCGATGGTCATTATTGAATTTTATGGTTACGAGGAAAAAGTTTTTGAGATGCAGGATAAGATGTCTACAAAAGGTGGATTTTTAACTTGGCTTGGAATTATGTTTTTGGCTGGCTTTACCCCACTTCCTTTTAAAGTTTTTACTATTACTAGTGGAGTGATCGCTTATAATCTTCCAGTATTTTTCTTTATATGTTTATTTACCAGAGGACTGAGATTTTTCTTAGTTTCTTATTTAACATTTCTTTTTGGGAAAAAATTTGGTGATTTCATCGAGAAAAGAGGTGCGCTATGGTTTACTTTAACTGGAATTTTTATTGTGGTTTTAGCCGTCGTCCTTTATATAATTCTCACTTAATGTTGAATAACAATAAGTTAATTTTAAACAGTATTTTAGCTTTTAGTTTTTTATCTTTGGCTATAGCTTATTTTATTCAATACATATTAGGACATGAACCTTGTAATTTGTGTCTAATTGAGAGAATTCCTTATTTAGCGTCTTTAATACTTATTTCGTTAATATTTATAATTAATAAATTTGAAAAATTAATTGCTGGTATTGTGCTATTATTTTTTATTTTTGGTTCGGTAGTTTCTTTTTACCATGTAGGGATCGAACAAGGATTTTTTAGTGAGTCTTTGGTGTGCGATTTGGGTTCGTCTAATGTAAACATGTCTAAAGAGGATTTATTAAAACAACTTCAGAATAAAACTCCAATAAGCTGTAAAGACGTAACTTTTAGGTTTTTCGGACTTTCTCTTGCTACAATAAATACAGTTATTTCGATATTGTTAAGTGGTATTATGTTAAAAGTAATAAAGAATTATGGAAAAAACTAATAAAAAAACTTTAGAAGAGATTATAAGAGTAGATCATGCTGGAGAACGTGGTGCTATTAAAATTTACGAAGGCCAGCTACTTGCTTTAAAAACTTTCAAACAAAATGCCTCTTTGAAAAGAAAGATTGAAGAAATGAAAGAGCACGAAAGAGAGCATTATGAATACTTTGATAATGAAATTAAAAAAAGAAATATTCAGCCAACTAAACTTTTGCCTCTCTGGGATTTAATGGGAGTTACTTTAGGTTTTGGAACGGCAATGCTTGGTGAGAAAGCAGCTATGTTATGTACTGCTTCTGTTGAAGAAGTAATAGATGGTCATTATAAAGATCAAACATATAAACTTGGTAAAGATGAGGAAGAGTTAAAAAAGAAAATTATGAAGTTTAGACAAGATGAACTTGACCATAAAGATATAGCTTATGACAATGGTGCAACAAAAAAAGGTTTATTTGGGGTGTTAGATAAAGTTATCAAAACTTCATCAAGAATAGCTATTACAATTTCTGAAAAAATTTAATTACGGTTCTAATTCGATATCCCAATAAAGATAGTCCATCCAACTTTCGTGTAAAAAATTAGGCGGAAAATTTCTACCGTTTCTGTGAAGGTCTTCTACAGTAGGAGCATAAGGCTTATTGGTTAATTTTAAATCACAATCTTTGTAAAGTTTACCGCCTTTTTTCACGTTACAACTTGAACAAGCTGTAACTACGTTGTTCCAGTCTGTAAGACCGCCTTTGGATTTTGGAAGAAGGTGATCAAAAGTTAAATCTTTTTTGTCTCCACAATATTGGCAAGCAAACTTATCTCTCAAAAAAACGTTGAATCTTGTAAAGTTTGGATTTTTTGATGGTTGTATAAAATTTTTTAAAGCTATTACACTTGGTAAATTCATTTCAAAAGATGGACTTCTAATTTTTCTTTTGTAATTCGAAACAATACTCACTCTATCTAAAAAAACTGATTTAACTGCATCTTGCCAGCACCATATTGAAAGGGGATAATAGCTCAAAGGTCTAAAATCAGCATTAAGAACCAATGCTGGGCATTTTTCTAACGGAACTTTTTCTGCAGAAGAAATAATCATGACTAAAGCTAACTGATAAGAAAAATTTTATCAAGTTATAATTATGTACCAGGTAAAATACTTATTAATTGAAATGTTTTTTAATGAATTGAAGACCCAAACTTGACCCCTCGGTTGGTATACGATGTTCACAGTTTTTAAATATTTTTGTTTCAATTTTGTAATTATTTTTTCCAAAAAATTCTTTTGCTTCAAGAAGTGATTCTATTGGAACAACTTGATCAAGATCTCCATGCATTAAGATAATATTCGGTCTGGAAATTATATTTTTAGAGAGATGTTCTGTACTTATAATTCTACCAGAATATCCAACAACTGAGTTTATAGTGTCTCTTCTCTTTATTCCTGTTTGTAATGTTATCATACAACCTTGGCTAAAACCTCCAATGATAATTTCATTAGCTTTTAAATTATATTTTTCCTTAACTTCATCTATAAATTTATTAAGTTTATTCTCAGCTACTAAAGATTTTGATAAAATTTGTTCAGGAGTTTGATCCATTAAGTCGAACCATTGAAAACCTGTTGGGCTTGCTGCGCATTTTTCAGGTGCATCTGGGCAAATTATAATAGTGTCTGGCAGGTGTGCTCTCCAATAACTGGCTAAAATTGAAATATCTTTTCCGTCTCCACCATAACCGTGACAAAGAATTACTGCATTCTTTGGTTTTTTTTTAGAAAGTGGCTCTAAAATAATTGTATTTAATGAAAAGGTCATATAGATAAAATACCAATGTCAGAATTTTTATTTAACTTTATAGGTTTCACTTTATTAGGTGCTGTTGCAATAGTTTTAATAATGGGTATTTATACTTTATTTAAAGGTGGAAGTACTAGTAAAAAATATTCAAATAAACTTATGCAGTTAAGAGTATTGTTACAATTTATTGCAATTATTGTTTTAGTTTTGCTTGCCTATTTTTTTAAAGACTAAATATATTTTCTTAAAAGTTTAATAAATTCCTCGCTAGCAAAATCGATTTCACCGATCACTTTTCCTAACTCTTTTCCTTCTTTATTAATAAGTATGCTTGTGGGCAAGCCTCTTAATTTGAACCCTCTAACTAATCTTAATTCAGGGTCGTAGTAAGTTTTTAGATCTTTTACTCCTATATCTTTAAAAAATTTATCTACTTTTATATTGTTTGGTTTTTCAATATTCACTGCAAAAATATCAATTTCTGGGAACTTAGTGCCTAGTTTTTCTAAAGATGGCATTTCTTTTCGGCACGGTGCACACCATGTAGCCCAAAAATTAATTATCATGATCTTGCCTCTTTTGTTGATTAAATCAACGTCTTGAAGATTTGAGTCTTTAAATTTGAGTTCGCTGATAATTTGAGGTTTTTCATGAATAATAACATTTTTTGAAAAATCTTCTGCTCCAATAAGATTTTGGCTAACAAGAGATAAAACTATTATGTGAATATAGATTTTAAAAGATTTACTAATTTTCATATTAATTTAAATTGTAGATAACATAGTAAAATGAAAAATAAAACTGTTTGGGCGAATAGACTAAAGGGAAAGACATCACTTTCTTTTCAAAAAATAGGCTCATCTATAAGTGCAGATAAAAGACTTTATGAGCAAGATATAGCTGCGTCCATTGTTCATACCAAAATGCTTGTTAAACAAAAGATTATTGGCAAAAAAGAGGGATCTAAAATTATCAATGGTCTTAAAAAAATTAAATCACAGATTGATAAAGGAAAATTCAAATTTCAAGAAAAATTCGAGGATATACATTTAAATATAGAAAAAAAATTATTTGAATTAATTGGTCCTTCTGCAGGCTTTTTGCATACAGCTAGATCAAGAAATGATCAAGTTGTTACAGATTTCAAATTATGGATTAAAAAATCATCAAAAGAAACTATAGCTAACATTAACTATTTAATGAAAATGTTAATCAAAAAAGCAGAGAAAAATGTTGATACTGTTATGCCTGGCTTAACACATCTTAAGAATGCACAACCTATTTCGTTTGCACATTATCTTCTGTCTTACTTTGAAATGTTTAAAAGAGATAAAAAAAGATTCGAAAATAATATAAAACTTTTAGATGAGTGCCCATTAGGTTCAGCCGCACTAGCGGGAACTTCTTATAAAATAGATAGAAATTATACTTCAAGACAACTTGGTTTTAAGAAACCAACTGATAATTCAATAGACTCTGTTGCAGACAGAGACTTTGCAGTAGATTTTTTATATGCCTCTGCTTTATGTGCAATGCATTTATCTAGATTAGCTGAAGATTTTATAATTTTTAATTCGAATGCATTTAATTTAATTTCATTTGATGACAGTATGTTGACTGGATCATCGATAATGCCACAAAAGAAAAATCCTGACCCTGCTGAATTAATCAGAGGTAGAGTTGGTTTGAACTATGGAAATTTAAATTCGATGCTTACTATAATGAAGGGACTTCCAATGTCTTATTTCAAAGATCTTCAGGATGATAAAAAACTTGTCTTTGATGGATTTGATACTTTAAATGACTCATTGGTTTTAAGTCTTGAATTAGTTAATTCAATAAAACCGAATGAAAAAAATATGCTAAAAATGGCTAGTGAAGGTTTTACCACGGCTACTGATTTTGCTGATTATTTGGTAAAGGAAAAGAAACTCACTTTTAGAGAGTCTTATGCGGTTGCAACAAAATTAGTGAATTACGCCGAAAAGAAAAGTAAATTGTTATCTGAGTTATCTTTACAAGAAATAACAAAAATGTACAAAAATTTAGATAAAAATGTACTAAAAATATTTGATGTAAATAACTCTATGAACGCAAAAAAATCCTATGGAGGAACTTCTGCTACTAATGTTAAAGCAATGATTAAAAAATATAAAAAGGAGGTAAAATGAAAATATTAGTATCAATTTGTATAATAATCTTCACTCTATCTGGATGTGGAAAGAAATCAGAACCAAAGTATCAAGGAAAATTTAATCATATACAAATAATTTTATAATCTTATGCAAAATTTAAGATATGTAGGTAAAAATTTATTTCTGGAGCGAGTATCTATCCAGAACTTTTTAAAGAAAAATAAAACTCCTTTTTATATTTATTCTGAAAATCAAATAGTTTCTAATTATTTAAATTTTGTAAAAACATTTAAAAAAACTAATCCTTTAATATGTTTTGCTGCAAAATCTAATAGCAATACAAATATTTTAAGAATTTTAAGTAAACTTGGTGCTGGAGCTGATGTTGTGTCTGGCGGAGAACTATTAAAGGCCATTAAAGCAGGCATTAAACCAAAAAAAATCGTTTTTTCGGGAGTTGGTAAATCTGAGGACGAGTTAAAAATAGCAATTAATAAAAAAATTTTATTGATCAACTGTGAGTCTGAGAGTGAAGCTAAATTAGTTAACAAATTAGCAAAAAATTTGAGAAAAAAAGTTTCCATTGGCTTTCGGTTAAATCCTAATGTCGATGCAAAAACACATAAAAATATATCTACTGGTAAAGCAGATAATAAATTTGGTTTATCAATAAAAAATTTTAAGTCTTTTCTAAGAGAGATAAATAAATTTAAAAATATCAAACTTGAGGCATTAAGTGTTCATATAGGGAGTCAAATTTTAAATGATGGTCCCTTTAAAAAGACACTTAATGTAATGAACAAATTAATCAAGGAACTAAAATTAAATTTAAAGTATGTCGATTTGGGTGGAGGTTTTGGAATTAATTATAATGATAATGAAAAACCAATAAATTTAAATAATTACGCAAAATTAGTTAATAATTTTGCAAAAAAACTTAAATGTAAAATTATTTTTGAACCTGGTAGATCCATTATTGGAAACACAGGCTTACTTGTAAGTAAAGTTCAATTTATAAAAAAAGGGCTCAATAAAAACTTTATAATATTAGATGCAGGTATGAATGATTTTATGCGTCCAGCTTTATATGACGCATTTCATAAGATTATTCCTATAACTAAAAATTCATCCAAAATGAAAAGTGCAATAGAATTTGTAGGTCCAATTTGTGAAAGCACTTGTAAATTTGGAGTTTACAAAAAATATCAAAAATTAATTGAGAATGACTTTGTAGCAATTACAAATGTTGGTGCATACGGCTCCTCACTGTCATCAAACTATAATACGAGACCTTTAATCGCTGAAATTTTAATCAATAAAAATAAATTTAAATATATAAGAAAAAAACAAAATTTACTTAAATTGATAAATTCTTAATGCAATTTATTAAATCTTTAATTTTTAATATCTTTCTTTATTTTGGACTTATTTTTATTTTCATATTAGCAATACCAACATTAATTCTTCCTAATAAAGTTACAATTTTTTTTGGAAGGTTATCAGCGAAATACATTGTTTTAATTTTAAAACTTGTAATGAATACTAAAGTAATTTTTCACGGAGAAGAAAACTTAAAAAAAGTTGATAATTTTTTTGTCGCTTCTGCTCATCAATCAATGTTTGAAACTTTTGCATTACAAATTCCGCTTGATGGTCCAATTTTTATTTTAAAAAAAGAACTTTTGAATATACCTTTATTTGGTTGGTATTTAAGAAAAATTGGTTCTGTAGCAATAATAAGAGAGACTACTACTAAAGAAAATTTAAATTTTTTTGACAAAATAAAAGAAAGATTAGAAAAAAATAAAAGACCACTATTGATATTTCCTCAAGGTACACGGGTAAAATTAGATGAACAGCCTCCATTTAAAAAAGGAGTAGGACGAATATATAAAGCATTGAATTTACCTTGTATTCCTGTCGCGTTAAATACAGGAAAAGTCTGGCCTAAAAATAGTTTTATGAAATTCTCAGGAGATATTCATATTTCATTTCTAGATCCTATTATGCCTGGTAAAGAAAATGATGAATTTACTAAAGAACTTGAAAATAAGATTTATACTGAAATAAAAAAATATTATTAATTATTTTCTTCCAAAGTCTGGTTTTTCAGTATCCTGTCCAGCTTCAATAATTTCTTTTCTTACTTTTTTAGTTGATGAAAATATTTCTAGAAGCTTTTTACTGTCTTTATTTTTAATTGCACTTTTAATATCATCAAGATTTTTTGAATAGTTATCTAAAACTTTCAGTATATTTTCACTGTTATCAATAAAAATATCTTTCCACATCAAAGGATCTGAAGCAGCAATTCTAGTAAAATCTCGTAACCCTCCAGCACTATATTGAATGACGTCACTTTTAAATTTGTCCTCATTATTAATTGCGGTTCTAACAATGCTGTATGCAGCTGCATGTGGAAGATGACTTGTTAAAGACAAAACATAATCATGGTCTTCAAATGACATGATTTTAACTTTACTTCCTAGTTTTGACCAAAATATTTTTAAGTTTTCTATCTTATCTTTAGCAACTTTATTATCAGCTGAGAGAATGCACCATCTATTTTTAAATAAGCTTGAAAATCCTGCAGCAGGACCACTGTACTCAGTTCCAGCTATTGGATGTGAAGCTATCCAACTGATATTTTTAAAACCTAAATTGTTTACAATTTTGTTCACTTCTTTTTTAGCTGATCCAGTGTCAGTAAGAATAGAGCCTTCTTTTAAAGATGATTTTATTGAAAGCAAAATTTCTTTATAACTACTTAATGGCGCAGAAATTATTATCAGATCTGCATCTTTTGTAGTCTCAGACAGATTAGAGCAAATATCAACTGTAAAATTTTTTTTTAAATATTCTGTGGCTTTATTTGATTTATCGTAAACACTTATTTTTGTAGCTAATTTTTTTTCTAGAGTTACTCTCAGAATTGAAGAGCCAATCAATCCACATCCTATTATACTTATTTTACCGAACATTTAAAATTTTTCTCATTTTTTTTATTAATGCAATATTCTCTGCTGTTGTCCCTATAGTTATTCTTAAAGAATTTTTTATTCCGTAAGCATCCATTCTACGAACGAGTATTCCTGATTTTGCAAGTAATCTAAAAACTTTTGCAGAGTTTATTTTGACTTTATCGAATTTTACCAATAAGAAATTAGTAAAACTTTTATTTGTCTCTATTCTCATTTTTTTGAACTCAGAAAACATTTTTCTGCTCCATTTATTTACATGTTTAATTTCTTTATTTAACCATGAACTGTCTTTTACAGCAGCAGAAGCTGCAAACAAAGCTGGTCTACTTACATTGAAAGGTGGTTTTACCTTATTTAATGCAGAAATAATTTCTTTTGACCCGTATCCCCATCCTACTCTTAGCCCTGCTAAACCATATATTTTTGAAAAGGTTCTTGTCATAACTACATTTTTAAAATTTGCAAAAGTTTTTAAACCTGACGAATAATCTTTTTGTTTTACATACTCAAAATATGCATCATCTACCACTAATAGAATATTGCTTCTCAATTTTTTTCTTAAAAAGAATAACTCTTTTTTTGAAATATATGTTCCAGTTGGGTTATTTGGGTTAGCTAAAAAAACTATTTTGGTTTTCCTTGTAACCTTTTTTAGAATATCTTTAGCAGAAGCAGTAAAATTATCTTCCTTTGAATAAATAACTTTTGCACCGTTCATCCTGCTGTAAATTCTATAAATTATAAAACTAAACTTAGGAACTATAACTTCGTCTCCTTTTTTTAAAAAAGATTTACATATAAGTTCAAAAATTTGATCAGAACCCGATCCTAAGATTACTCTATTTTTATCAATCTTAAATTTGTTAGCTAAAGTTTTTCTTAAAAAAGTTCCATCAGAGTCAGGGTATCTTGCAAAGTTTTTTGAAACTTCTAAGTATTTTTTTCTTGCTTTCGGGCTGGGACCAAGAGCAGACTCATTAGCAGATAATTTAATCTTTGCTAATTTGCTCTTGAATAAGCTCATTCCAGCAACATATTTCTCTGCAACAATGTTATTTGGTTTCGGAAATCTCATTTAATTAATGTATTATCTAAATTGTTTAAGTTTTTCTATAGCTCTTTATCGTATATAAAATTGACAAGTTTGTGATGATTTAGTAAACATTATTTGCGCTGATTTAACCATATTGCAAGCGCATGATAAATGTAGCTAAAAAGGGGATGCCCAGTTTAGCTGGGCTTTTTTTTTGGATGAATATAAAACTTGAGAATACAAAGAAATTAGAAGTTGCTAAACCGCTTAAACTAGACTGTGGAAAAATTATAAAAGATTTTCCTCTCGCTTACGAGACTTATGGAAAATTGAACGATAACAAAGACAACGCAATACTTGTATTTCATGCATTGACTGGAGATCAGTTCGTAACTGGAACTAATCCTATTACTAATAAAGAAGGTTGGTGGATAACTGCAGTAGGTCCTGGTAAAGCAATAGATACAAATAAATATTTTGTAATATGTGCTAATGTAATTGGGGGTTGTATGGGGTCATTAGGACCTAGAAATATAAATCCAGATACAAAAAAACCTTATGGTTTAGATTTTCCAGTAATAACAATTAAAGATATGGTTAGAGCTCAAGAAACTTTGCTTGAACATCTAGGTATAAAGAAGCTTTTATGTGCGACTGGTGGTTCGATGGGAGGAATGCAGCTTTTACAATTTTGTGCAACTTTTCCGGATAAAACTTTTTCAGCAATACCGATAGCTTGTAGTTCAAGTCATAGTGCACAAAATATTGCTCTAAACGAATTAGCACGTCAAGCAATTATGGCTGATCCAGTATGGGATAATGGAAAGTATGTTCTAAAAGATCTTCAGCCAAAAAATGGCTTAGCTGTAGCAAGGATGGTTGGTCACATAAGCTACTTATCAGAAAAGGGTATGCAGGAAAAATTTGGAAGAAAATTACAAGAGAAAGCAGATTATGAGTTCAGTTTTAATGCTGATTTTCAAGTTGAGAGCTATTTAAGACATCAAGGTTATGCCTTTGTAGAAAGATTTGATGCTAACTCAGTGTTATATATTACTAGAGCAATGGATTATTTTGATCTTTCAAAACAGTTTAACGGAGGATTGGTAGAGGCTTTTAAAAATCAAAAAACAAAATTCTTAATTATTTCATTTTCTTCTGATTGGCTTTACACAACTAAAGATAATAAGGATATAGTTATAGCATTAAATGCTTCAGGAGCAGACGTGTCTTATTCTGAGATTATTACTGATAAAGGTCATGACTCTTTTTTGTTGAATGAACCTCAATTTTTAAAAACACTTAAAGGTTTTATCGACTCAATGCATGAAAAATTCAAAAATGAAAAAAGAATTTAAAGTAATAGCAGATTTATTGCCTAATAACATAAGAGTACTTGATGTAGGCTGTGGTGATGGATCTTTAATGAATCTTCTTAAAAAAGAGAAAAATGTAGAAGTGCGCGGACTAGAGCTTAGTCAAGAAAACGTTCAAGAATGTATTCATAAAGGGCTACCTGTTATACAAGGTAACGCAGAAACTGAATTGCATCAATTTCCTAATAAATCATTTGACTACGTAGTCCTGAGTCAGACCCTTCAAGCTTTTTATGAGCCTGAAAAAGTTTTAAGAAATCTTTTGAGAATTGGAAAATCAGTAGTTATTTCAATTCCTAACTTTGGATACTGGAAAGTAAGAACTAAACTTTTATTTTTTGGTAAGATGCCAGTTACAAAAACATTACCAAATACATGGTATAATACCCCTAATTTACATATGTGTACAATAAAAGATTTATTCAATTATTGTGATGAAAAAAAAATTAATATTAAAAAGGTCGTTGGTGTTAATGAAGATAAAACTTCATTAATAAAGAAGAGTAACCTCGAAATCAAAAATCTTTTTTCAAAAGTCGGTATTTTTTTAATAAGTTAAAATGATAATAGAAATTATTCCATGTCTGAGTGATAATTATAGTTATTTAATTTACGAAAAAAAATCTAATACTGTTTCAATAGTAGACCCTGCTGAATTTGAGGCTTGTGATAAAGTAATTAACAAATACAAAAAGCTTGATTTTATTCTAAATACTCATCATCATGTTGATCACGTTGGAGCAAACTTAGAGCTTAAAAAAAAATATAGATCTAAGATTTTAGGTTCAGACTCAGATAAAGATCGTATTCCAGGAATAGATATATTGCTTAAGGAAAATCAAAAACAAAAAATTGGAAATTTGGAATTTGAGGTAATTTTTGTTCCTGGTCATACTAAAGGCCACATTGCTTTTTTTTTTAGTAAGGAAAAAGTTGCATTTACAGGAGATACATTGTTTTCATTAGGATGTGGTAGAATTTTTGAGGGCACTCATAAAGAAATGTTAAAATCTCTGAATAAAATTAAAAATCTTCCGCCTGATACTAAAATCTATTGTGGACATGAGTACACAAAATCAAATTTAAATTTCTGTTTAGCTTACGATCGTAATAACACCTTTTTAAAAGAAAGAGAAATCGATGTTCTTAAAAAATTAAGATATAATCAACCAACTATACCAACTACTTTAGGTCAAGAAATTGAAACAAACATTTTCTTAAGATGTAATGACCCTGAAATTAAGTATGCTTTAGACCTTAATGATTCATCTGAAGTTGAGGTTTTTTCAAAATTACGAGATTTAAAGGATACTTTTTAACTTCTATAATCTTGACTTGTTTACACTGCAGGCTATATTGCGTGGAAATTAAAATAAAGAGATTTTATGTCATTTGCTATAATTGAAACAGGTGGAAAGCAGTACAAAGTATCTGCAAGTAAAATATTAGAAATTGAAAAGCTTAATGTTAAAGTTGGACAAACTATAAAATTTGACAATGTTTTGCTTTTAAACGATGACAAAAGTACAGAAGTTGGAAGTCCTAAAGTTGAGGGAGCTACGGTAGAAGCTAAACTTTTAGATAATGTTAAAGATCGAACAGTATTAGTTTTTCATAAAAGAAGAAGAAAGCACTCTAGGAAAAAGAACGGTCATAGACAACGTCACTCAAAAATACAAATTACAAAAATCTTAGCAAAAGATGGTAAAGTGATTGATGAGGCAAAAATATTAGAAAAAAAGAAACCTATGAAAGGCGAGAAAAAAGTTGTAAAAAAGGATGTAAAGAAATAGGAAATTAAATGGCAACAAAAAAAGCAGGTGGATCATCGAAGAACGGCCGAGATAGTAAAGGTAGACGCCTTGGGGTCAAAAAATATGGTGATCAAATTGTAATACCTGGAAACATCATAGTAAGACAAAGAGGAACTAAAATTCATCCTGGTGATAATGTAGGCATGGGTAAAGATCACTCAATTTTTTCTTTAATCAAAGGAAAAGTAAAATTTAAAAAATCAAAATTAAACAGAACTTTTGTTTCTGTAATTCCCAATTAAATCTATATAAATAACAAAAGTTATTTATATTATAATAAGTATGAAATTTTTAGATCAAGCAAAAATTTATATTAAAGCTGGAAATGGTGGATCAGGCTCTGCAAGTTTCAGAAGAGAAAAATTTGTAGAGTATGGTGGGCCAGATGGTGGTGATGGAGGAGATGGCGGATCTATAATTGTTCAATCTGATAGAAATCTTAATACATTAATTGATTTCAGATATGCGCAGCATTTTAAAGCTCAACATGGAAAGCCTGGAAGTAAAAGAAATAAAACCGGAGCAAATGGTGAAGATTTAATTTTAAAAGTTCCATTAGGAACTCAAATATATGAAGAAGATAATAATACTTTAATTTTTGATTTTACCAAAAATAAAGAAAAATATCTTGTAGCATCGGGTGGTAAAGGTGGACTTGGAAATGTAAGATTTAAAAGCTCAACAAATAGAGCCCCAAGAAAAAAGACTAATGGAAAATTTGGAGAAGAATTTTGGATTTGGCTTCAATTAAAAGTAATCGCTGATATTGGAATTATAGGTAAACCAAACGCTGGTAAATCTAGTTTGCTTGCAGCCTTAACAAGAGCAAAACCAAAAATAGCCAATTATCCTTTTACAACGATTAATCCAAACTTAGGAGTATCTTACCACGGAGGTAAAGAGATTACTCTAGCTGATATTCCAGGTTTAGTAGAAGGTGCGCATAAAGGTGTTGGTCTTGGAGATAAATTCCTAAGGCATATAGAGAGATGCAAGATCTTACTACACTTGATAGACTTAACAGAGGATAATTTGTTTAATTCTTACAAAAAAATTAAATTAGAACTTTCTAATTATGATAAAAATTTAACAAAAAAGAAAGAAATTATTTTTTTAAACAAGTCAGATTTATTAGAGGTTAACGAGATAAATGAAAAATTAAAAGATTTCAAAAAAAAAATTAAGACTAAATATGAAATTATCTCTATTTATTCAAATAAGGATATCCAAAAAATAAAAAAATTATTGATTAAATATGTTAATTAAAAACACAAAGAAAATAGTTTTAAAACTTGGATCTACAACTGTGGTTGATAGTAAAGGTGCTTTCAAAAAAAAGTGGGTAACTTCTCTCATAAAAGATATTAAAAGATATGGGAAGGGAAAAAACTTTGTTATTGTGTCTTCAGGAGCTATTGCGCTTGGGCAAAAATATCTCAGAATCAAAAAAAGGAAAATTAAACTAGAAATGAGCCAAGCTATTGCTGCTATTGGTCAAATTCATTTGGCAGGTGAGTTCCAGAAACTATTTGATAAATACAAAATTAAAACTGGTCAAATTTTAATTAGTCCAGATGATACAGAACAAAGAAGAAGAGCAATTAATGTAAGAAGAACTTTTGACAATCTGTTTAAGCTTAAAGCTATCCCTGTTGTAAATGAAAATGATTCAACCGCCACAAGTGAAATAAAATATGGAGACAATGATAGATTAGCTGCAAGAGTAGCTCAAATTATTGGGGCAGATATGCTTATACTATTTTCTGATATTGATGGACTTTATGATAAGACAAAAGGTAAGAAAGTTATAAGGCAGGTAACTTCGATTAATGAAAAAATTATATCACTTATAGACAATAAGAAAAATAAGTTTGGCTCAGGGGGAATAGCTACAAAATTAGACGCTGCTAAGATTTGTATGAATTCAGGTAGCCACATGTTTATTGCTAATGGTAAAGTAAATAACCCTATTTTAAATATGATTAAAAATAAAAAATTTACTCATTTTTTACCAAAAATTTCTACTTTAGACGCCAGAAAAAAGTGGATCATTGGTTCTCTTAATTACAACGGGACTATATATGTTGATAGTGGGGCAGCTAAAGCTTTATCTAACGGTAAAAGCTTGCTTGCAGCTGGCATAACTAAGATTAATGGAAATTTCAAAAAGGGTGAAAACGTATTAATTTTAGACCATAATAGCAATCAACTAGCTCGAGGATTGTCATCTTTCAGCTCTAACGAAATAGATAAAATTAAAGGTAAACAAAGTAAAGAGATTGAAACTATTCTTGGTTATCTAAGCAAAACTGAGGTAATTCATAAAGATGATATGGTATTATTATAAATGAATTATTTAAAATCAATAGGAAAGAATGCAAAAAAAGCTTTTGAAGATTTAAAAGGTGTGAAACATATAAAAATAAAAAAGGTTTTAGAAAGTTATAATCAGTCACTTTTAAAAAATACTAACAAAATTATCAAAGAAAATTTAAAAGATGTTAGACATGTTAAAAGAAAACATTTAGTTGATAGACTAATTTTAAATAAAAAAAGAATTGAAAGCATTAGACATTCGATAAATGAGATAGCAAAGTTTAAAGATCCAGTTGGAAGAGTTTTAGAAACATGGCGTAGGCCAAATAATTTAACTATTAGAAAGGTAACAACACCTATTGGTGTTATAGGTGTAATTTACGAGAGCAGACCTAATGTAACTGCTGATGTTGCAGCGCTATGTTTAAAATCGGGTAACTGTTCTATCTTAAGAGGTGGGTCTGAAGCTTTTAATTCAAACAGATTATTAGCTAATTTATTCAGAGATAATTTAAGAAGAAACAGTATTAATCAAAACTGTGTTCAGTTTATCGAAAAAAAAAATAGAACAATAGTGGATCAGTTATTATCAAAAATGAGTGAGTATATTGATGTAATTGTACCAAGAGGAGGCAGAGGACTTGTAGCGAAAGTACAAAAATTTTCTAATGTGCATGTAATTGGCCATCTTGAAGGATTATGTCACATTTATGTTGATAAATCCGCAAATCTAAAAATGGCAAAAGATTTAATTATTAATGCGAAAATGAGAAGGACAAGTATTTGCGGAGCAGCTGAAACTGTTCTTATCGAAGAAAATGCTTTAAAATCACATGCTAAAGAAATAATAAATGCTCTTTTAAATTCAGGCTGTGAAGTAAGAGCTGATAAAAAAGTCAACAAACTTTTTCAAGGAAAATTAAAGAAAGCAATAGAGAAAGATTGGAAAACAGAATATCTTGATGCAATTATTTCAATTAAGACAGTTAAAAATGTGAATGACGCAGTAAAGCATATTTTAAAATATGGAACAATGCATACCGATAGTATTATTACTAAAAACAAAAAAAATGCTAAAATTTTCTTAAATGGTGTTAATAGCTCGATTGCAATGCACAATGTTTCTACTCAATTTGCTGATGGGGGAGAATTTGGATTTGGCGGTGAAATTGGAATATCCACTAATAAACTTCCTCCTAGAGGACCTGTGGGTATTAATCAATTAACTTCATATAAATATGTAGTTACTGGGAAGGGTATTATAAGACCATAAAAAATGGCAAAACCTAAAATGAGTTTAAATGGTATACTAGGTGGAACATTTGATCCTGCTCACAAAGGTCATCTTAAAATTTCTGAAATTGCAATACGTAAAATTAATTTAAAAAGAATTTATTGGATAATTACAAAAAAAAATCCATTTAAAAAGAAACCTTACTATTCTCTAAAAGTAAGGTTTAAAAAAGCTAAAGCAATCATTAAAGGGAAAAGAAATATAAAATTGATGTACTTAGATGACATAATTAAATCATCAAGATCTATAAAAATAATTGAATACATGATGAAGAAAAAAAAAATCAAAAACCTTTACTTTATAATTGGATCAGATATTTTATGTGAGCTCCATAAGTGGTACAGCTGGAAAAAGATTGTAAAATTAACAAAATTAGTTGTTTTTTCTCGTAAAGGATATGATAAAAAGGCTAAGGAATCTGTTGTGTCAAAATATTTATATAAAAATAATATTATATTTATTAAAAATAAACCTATTAAAATTTCGTCTACTTTATTAAGAAAAAATATAAAAAAAAATAGTTCATGGAAGTTTCAGAAATAAAAACAAGTATCGAAAAAATCTTAGATGATAATAAAGCTAATAATATTATCTCCATTAATTTAAAAAATAAGTCTTATATAGCAGATTACATGATAATCGCTTCTGGAACATCTTCCAGACATCTTCAAGCTTTATCTGAAATTTTAGTCATGGAGCTTAAAAAACTTGGTTTAGGAAATTGTAAAATTGAGGGAAAAGACAGTAAAGATTGGAAGTTAGTCGACACTCACGATGTAATAGTACACATATTCCATCCTGAAAAGAGAGAATTTTATGATTTAGAAAGAATGTGGTCAGAAGAAATACCTAAAGAAAAATCAATGATATGAAAAAAATACTAACAACACTTTTGTTATCATTTGTTTTTTTTCCATCAATAGTTTTAACAAAAAATGACCTTTACGAAAAGATAGATTTATTTGGAGACGTTCTAGAGAATGTAAAGAAAGAATATGTTGATGAAATAGATCAAGCAGAAATGATTGAGTCGGCTATTAATGGTGTTCTTCAATCTTTAGATCCATACTCTGCTTACATGAGCCCTGAACTTTTTAAAGAAATGCAAACTGATACAAAAGGTGAGTTTGGAGGATTAGGAATTGAAATTGGGATGGAGGCTGGAGTAGTAAAAGTTATTTCACCAATTGATGATACTCCCGCTGCAAAAGCTGGAATAAAGTCAGGTGATTACATTGTAAAAATTGGAAAAGAACAAGTCCAAGGAAAATCATTATTAGAGGCTGTAAAGTTAATGAGAGGACCAGTTGGATCGTCAATAAATTTGACTATAAGACGTAAAAATATAAAACAACCTCTTGAATTTAAAATTATAAGAGAAATAATAGAAGTACGTTCTGTCAGTTCAAAGAGTATTGGTATAAATAATTCTCTTGGTTATATTAGATTGAAGTCATTTAATGAGAATAGTGATAAACAATTCCTAAAATCAATTAAAGACTTTGAAAAGAAAAAAGAAATAAAAGGATACGTGTTAGACTTAAGAAATAATCCAGGCGGATTGTTAAACCAAGCAATAAATATTACCGACTTTTTTTTAGATGATGGTGAAATAGTTTCTACTAAAGGGAGGAAAATTTCTGAAACTAGAAAATTTTTCGCGAAACAAGGAGATGAAACAAATGGTAAACCAATTGTAGTTTTAATAAATAATGGTTCTGCCTCAGCTTCTGAAATTTTTGCAGGAGCTTTGAAAGATCACAAAAGAGCGATTATTTTAGGTGAAAATTCCTACGGAAAAGGATCGGTTCAATCAATTATACCTTTAAGAAATGGGGGAGGAATGAGACTTACAATATCAAAATACTATTTACCATCTGGTAAATCTATTTCTGAAGTTGGAGTTACCCCAGATATATTGGTCAAAGAGGAAGGTGAGAACTTTCAAATTAATTCTGATCAGGACAACCAATTAAATTACGCAATAAAACTTTTTAGTTCATAAAAATGAACGCAAAAATTCTTCCTATGCGAAAGAGTGTTGGAATTATAGTATTAAATAGTGAAGATAAAGTTTTTGTTGGCAAGAGAAAAGATAATCCAGTAGATAATTGGCAAATGCCTCAAGGTGGTGTTGACTTGCATGAAGATTATCTCACAGCAGCGAAAAGAGAGCTTTTGGAAGAAACTAATATTAGAAATATAAAAATAATTAAAGAAATCGGAGGTATTTTTGAATATGAGCTTCCAAAAAATTTAATTGGAAAGATCTGGAAAGGCAAATTCAGAGGACAGAAACAAAAATGGTTTATAGTAAAATTTTTAGGCAGTGAAGATGAAATCGACTTAAATACAAAACAGCCAGAATTTATTGAATGGAGATGGGTTGATCCAGAAAAGCTTCCAGAAGTGATAGTGAGTTTCAAAAAAAATTTATATATTAATCTATTAAAAGAAATAAAAAAAATTATCAGTTAATACTTTTTAAAGTATCTATCTTATAGTTTAACAAATACTTCTCTTTATCAGAGATAGATTCTTTGCTAATTTTTTGTTCAGCTTCTTCAATTAGAGATTTTAATGAGCTTTTATCAATTTTTGATAATTCCTTTGGCGTAGACGTTAATATTAATAAATTATTGTTGTTAAATTCAACAATACCTTCTTCAACAAAAAAAGTTGTTTCCTTGTCATTTAAAACTTTTATAAAACCAGGTCTTAAAAAAGTTATTATAGGAATATGGTCTTTTAAAATACCCATTTCTCCTTCATATGAAGGTATCACAATTTCATCGGCTTCGGTTTTAAGTATTGTTTTATCAGGAGTAATAATTTCAATTGTAAATTTCTCAGACATTATTTGGTTTCTTTAGCTAGTTTATCTGCTTTTTCTATAACTTCTTCAATTCCGCCAACCATGTAAAATGCCGCTTCTGGCAAATGATCGTACTCACCTTTACAAATTGCATCAAAGCCTTTTATAGTTGCATCTAAATCTACTAGTTTACCTGGAGAACCAGTAAAAACCTCTGCGACGAAAAATGGTTGAGATAAAAATCTTTGAATTTTTCTTGCTCTAGCAACAGTTAATTTATCTTCCTCTGAAAGTTCATCCATTCCAAGTATAGCGATAATATCTTGCAAAGATTTGTAAGCTTGTAATATTCTTTGAACATCTCGCGCAACTCTGTAATGTTCGTCACCCACAATTCTTGGGTCTAATATTCTTGAAGTAGAATCCAAAGGGTCTACTGCTGGGTAAATACCTATTTCTGCAATTTGTCTTGATAGAACCGTTGTTGCATCAAGGTGCGAAAATGACGTAGCTGGAGCGGGGTCTGTTAAATCATCTGCCGGAACATAAATTGCTTGCACAGAGGTAATAGAGCCTTTGTCAGTCGAAGTTATTCTTTCTTGTAAATTTCCCATATCTGTAGCTAAAGTTGGTTGGTATCCTACAGCTGAGGGGATTCTACCTAATAAAGCTGACACTTCAGAGCCGGCTTGAGTGAATCTAAATATGTTGTCTACAAAGAAAAGAACGTCTTGTCCCTCTTTATCTCTAAAGTATTCAGCAACCGTCAAACCAGTAAGTGCAACCCGAGCTCTAGCCCCTGGTGGTTCATTCATTTGCCCATAAACTAGAGCAGCTTTTGAGCCTTTACCATCAGTTTTTATAACTCCGGACTCAATCATTTCATGATAAAGATCATTTCCTTCCCTAGTCCTTTCTCCCACTCCTGCAAATACTGAAAATCCTCCATGAGCTTTTGCAATATTGTTAATTAATTCCATTATCGTTACTGTTTTTCCGACTCCTGCCCCACCGAATAATCCAATTTTTCCACCTTTTGCGTATGGTGCTAGTAAGTCAATAACTTTAATGCCAGTTACTAATTGTTCTGTTTCGGTAGCTTGATCTGTAAATTTAGGTGCTGATCTGTGTATTGGCCATTTTTCTTTTGTTTTTACGTCACCTTTTTCATCTATGGACTCACCAACCACATTGATAATTCTTCCTAAGGTTTCTGGCCCTACCGGAACACTTATTGGAGAACCTGTGTTAGCAACTTCATCACCTCTTTTTAGCCCCTCTGTTGCATCCATTGCTATTGTCCTGACATCATTTTCTCCTAAATGCTGTGCAACTTCTAGTATTAATTTATTTCCAGAGTTATTAACCTCCAATGCTGTATATATTTCCGGTAAATTACTTTCAAAATTTACATCTACTACGGCCCCGATTATTTGAGTTATTTTTCCTTTATCACTCATACTTATAAACTTTCTGCTCCTGATATAATCTCTATTAATTCTTTTGTAATTGAGGCTTGTCTACTTCTATTATAATTAATTGTAAGTTTATCTACTAAATCTCCAGCATTTCTTGTTGCATTATCCATTGCGGTCATTCTCGATCCTTGTTCACTTGCAGCGTTTTCTAAGAAAGCTTTGAAAATTTGAGTTGATATATTTTTAGGTAACAAGTCTTCTAAAATTTCATCTTCATCTGGTTCGAATTCATATAAATTATTGTTGTCTGATTTAGATTCAGAAATTATTTCTGCTGGTATAATTTGCTGAGATTGAGGAATTTGTGTGATCACGTTTTTAAAATTATTATAAAATAATAGACACTTGTCGAATTCCTTTTGATAAAATAAGTTAATTATTTCTTTACCTATTATATCCGCTTCATTAAATGAAATTTGTTTTTTGTCTTTAAAACTAAACTTTTTTATAATATATTTTCCATATTCTCTTTTAATTTGATCAAGTCCTTTAGATCCCACTGTAATTATTTTTAAATTTTTTTCCTCACTTAGTATTTTTTTAAATTTTGCTTTTGCTAGCTTGCAAATATTTGAGTTAAAGCCACCACATAATCCCCTATCAGCTGTTAATACAACACATAAATATGTTTTGTCGTCTCCTGTTCCAACAAGAAGCTTTGGAGCGTTACTCGGATCGTTTATTGATTTAGTTAAATTAAGAATGATATTTTGCATTTTTTGACTATATGGTCGCCCTTTTTCTGCATTTTCTTGGGCTTTTCTCAATTTTGCTGCCGCTACCATTTTCATAGCTTTAGTTATTTTTTGTGTAGATTTAACACTTTTAATTCTCTTCTTAAGGTCATCTAGACTAGGCATTATTTATTTCCTTTTTTAAACTCTTCAATAATCTGCTTAAGAAGTTTTTCTGTGTTTTCATCAATTTTACCAGAAGTTTGTATTAATTCTATTATCTCAGGTTTTTCATTCTTAATTTTTTCTAAAATGTTTTTTTCAAAATTTTTGATCTCACTTAAATCAATGTCATCGAGATAACCCTTAACTCCGGTAAATACTGATATAACTTGTTCAGCCACTGTCATTGGAGAATATTGATCTTGTTTTAAGAGCTCGGTTAATTTAGCTCCACGATTAAGCAGTTGTTGAGTTGATGCATCTAGATCAGAACCAAATTGAGCAAACGCAGCCATTTCTCTGTACTGTGCCAACTCTAATTTTATCGAGCCAGCAACTTTTTTCATAGCTTTAGTTTGAGCCGCTGAACCAACTCTTGAAACTGATAATCCAACATTAACTGCAGGTCTTATTCCCTGATTAAATAATTCAGTCTCTAAAAAGATTTGCCCATCAGTTATTGAAATTACATTTGTTGGTATATAAGCCGATACATCTCCTGCTTGGGTCTCAATAATAGGTAAGGCTGTCAAAGATCCTCCACCACTTTTATCATTCAATTTTGCTGCACGTTCTAACAATCTACTATGTAAATAGAAAACATCACCTGGATATGCCTCTCTACCTGGAGGTCTTCTTAATAATAATGACATTTGCCTATATGCAACGGCTTGTTTTGATAAATCATCGTAAACTATTAAAGCATGCATTCCATTATCTCTAAAAAACTCACCTATCGTACATCCGGTATATGGAGCTAAAAATTGTAAAGGAGCTGAGTCTGAAGCCGTAGCTGCAACTATTGTAGTATATTTTAAAGCCCCTGCCTCCTCTAATGTTTTTGTTATCTGTGCTACGGTTGAACGCTTCTGCCCAATAGCTACATAAACACAGTACAACTTTTTCTTTTCATCCGAAGACTCATTTATTTTTTTTTGATTTATAATTGCATCGATTGCTACAGCAGTTTTTCCTGTCTGCCTGTCTCCAATTATTAATTCTCTTTGACCCCTTCCAATTGGTATTAATGAGTCAATCGATTTTAAACCTGTTTGCATAGGTTCATTCACTGATTGACGTGGAATTATACCTGGGGCTTTTACTTCAACACGTTTTCTACTTTTGGCAGATAATTGGCCTTTTCCATCAATTGGATTACCCAATCCATCAACTACTCTGCCTAAAAGCTCTTTACCAACAGGAACATCTACTATTGCATTTGTTCGTTTTATAGTATCGCCCTCTTTTATATTTTTATCATCACCAAAAATAACTACACCAACGTTATCATTTTCTAAATTTAATGCCATTCCTTTTGATCCATCATCAAATTCAACCATTTCGCCAGCTTGCACGTTATCTAAACCATAAACACGTGCTATTCCATCACCTACTGACAAAACTTTTCCTATTTCTGAAACCTCGGCTTTTTCACCAAAGTTTTTAATTTGATCTTTTAATAATTTTGTTACTTCTGAAGGATTTACTGCCATTTTAATTTTCTATCATCGCTTGTTCGTATTTTTTTAATTTACTTTTTATTGACGTGTCAATCATAATGCTGCCTAATTGTAACTTTAATCCTCCAATCAATTTTTTATCAAATTTATAATCAAATTTTATAATTGACCCCGTTGAGTCTGATAAATCTTTGCTAATATTATCAAGCTCTAGTTGAGATAAATCCTTAGAGGAAATTAATGAAGCTTTAATTTCACCTCTCTTTTTTGAACACAATTTCAGGAAACTTTCAAAGATTTTTTTTATAAAAAAAATTCTTCTTTTTTCGATTAATAGTAAAAAGAAATTTTTAAGATTTTTTGAGAAGCTTAAATGATTCGCTAATAAATTTATAGCTTTATTTTGCTGACTGATTGCTTGAGTTGGATCTTTTAGAAAATTTTTAAGTTCTATGCTTGAGTCTATTAATAATTGAAAATTTTTTATATCATTTTCTACTTTTTCAAGTTCAGCGGTCTCTTTAGAAATTTCAAATAAAGCGCGTGAGTACCTTTCTGATGTTTCAGTTGAGAAAGATTTATTTGCACTCATTTTTAATTGTTAGAATTTATTGTGAAATTATGCGATGGTCGTACCACAAGAGTTTATTATGATCAAGTTAGCAATTTTGGAGTTAAGCAAAATTGATGGGATCTACATCAACCGTGAGTTTAATTTTTGATGAGATTTTAAGCCTATTTAGGACATTTGTGATTTTTTTTTGCACTAATAAACGGTTATTAAACCTAATTAATAGCCTAGATCTAAAATATTTTTTTACTTTAAGTAATGGGGAGTCCACTGGTCCTAAAACTTCAAGATCTTTTATCTGTTTTAATTTAATTTTTATTTCTCTAGCTCCTTGTAAACTTAGACTCCGGTTTTTTGCAGATATTATAATTGCAATCAGCCTTATGAAAGGTGGAAGTTTGTTTTTCTTTCTTAAATAAAGTTCATTTTTGAGAAGTTTTTCTGACTGATTTTTAATTAATTCATTGAGTATTAAATCTTGTGGTGTCAGAGTCTGATAAATTATTATGGAATTAGAGCTAAATCTACCAGCTCTTCCGCTTAACTGATGATATAGTTGAATATTTTTCTCTGTAGTTCTCAAATCATAACCTCTTCCAGAAAAATCAGCATCAATTACAACAATACAGTTTAGTTTAGGAAAGTTAAAACCTTTGGAAATCATTTGAGTTCCAATTAAAATCTCAATTTTATTTTCACTTATCTCTTTAAAAAAAATTTTTGTTCTTTTTTGACTTTTTAGGTAATCGCTTGAAAATATACTAATTTTTTTATCTGGAAAGATTTCCTTTACTTCTTCAAATATTTTCTCCACCCCGGGGCCATACATAATAAATTCACAATTTTTATCAATTTTGCATTTTGTGTTAATTTCTCTTTCAAGTGAACAATGATGGCAAATTGCTTTATTTTTAATCTTATGAAAAGTAAGATAAAGCGAGCAATTGGAACAAGCTAGTTTGTTACCACATTTTTTACAAATTAAATATGGAGCAAAACCTCTTCTATTTAAAAAGAATAAAATCTGGCTTCCTGTTTTGATATAAGTTTGAACTATTTTCACTGTATCTTCTGCGATATACCTATGTTTATTTTTATTTATATTTAAATTTATAATTTTAGTATCTGGAAGGGGATAATTATTAAACCTTTTAAAAATTTTAATATGTCTATATTTTTTTTTACAAATATTATTATAAGTTTCTACGGAGGGGACCGATGTCACTAAATGTATAGGAATTTTTTCAAAATTAGCCCTGGAGATTGCCATATCTCTAGCATTATAAATGACTCCTTCATCTTGTTTATAGGAAGTATCATGCTCTTCATCTACAATAATTATTCCAAGTTTTTTGAAAGGAAGTAACAATGCAGATCTGGCTCCTACTAATATCTTTATTTTATTATTTATTACACCTTTCCAAATTAACCTTTTTTTTTTCTGAGTTATTTTTGAATGCCATATCGCAGGCTCAAATCCAAAAAAATCCTCAAATCTTGATTTAAATTCATTTGTAAGAAATATTTCTGGTAATAAAACAAGGGCTTGTTTATTTTTTTCAATTGTCTTTTTTATACGTTCAAAATAGACTAAAGTTTTTCCTGATCCCGTAGTCCCTTGTAAGACCGATACATCAAATTTATTTTTAACCTTTCCAAGAAACTTAAGTGCTATTTCTTGTTCTTTATTTAGTTTGAAGCTTTTAATTTTAGTTTTCTTAATATGGTTCAATTCATCATTAAACTTTATAAACTTATCTGCTCCACCTATTGCCATTTTTAAAACGAGTCCTAAAGGGACCATGTTATAAGATGAAAACCATTCAATAAAATCAATCAATTTACTGTTTATTGAATAACCTGTACTTTTTTTTATATCTTTGATTGTTATATTTTCTGGCTCTGCATATTTATTTTTCCAAATTACACCGATTTCTTTTTTTGAACCAAAGGGAACTTCGACTAAATCTCCTATTTTACTTTTGGTATTTGTGTTGTAAGTAAATGGAAAATTAAAAACTTTTGGCAACAGAATTTGTGCTTTCATAAGATGATAGTATTTGAATTTTTTTTAATTAAAAATGAATTGGTCTTTTATCAACAGCTAATGCGGCTTCTTTTATTGCCTCTGTATGAGTGGGATGAGCATGGCAAGTTCTCGCTATGTCTTCGGCGCTAGCTCCAAATTCCATTGCTAATGCCATTTCTGCTATCATATCACCACAATGAGGACCGATGATGTGAACTCCTAAGACCTTGTCAGTCTTACTATCTGCTAAAATTTTAACAAAACCCTCTGTCTCATTATTTACTTTTGCTCTAGAATTAGCTAAAAAAGGAAATTTTCCGACTTTGTAAACTTTATTTTCCTCTTTTAGTTGTTCCTCAGTTTTTCCAACTGTAGCAACTTCAGGAGAGGTATAAACTACCCCAGGTATTACATCGTAATTCACATGTCCGGCTTGACCAGCTAAAATTTCAGCTACCGCTATTCCCTCCTCTTCTGCTTTGTGGGCTAACATTGGTCCCTTTATTACATCTCCTATTGCATAAATATTTCTAACTGAAGTTTGCAGTTTGTTATTTACTTCTATCCTACCTTTGCCATCTTTTTTAATACCTACTTTTGATAAATTAAGACCTTCGGTGTAAGGTTTTCTTCCCACGGAAACTAAAACTTTATCAAAACTTAATGTTTCATTTTTTGAATTCTTGATATCGGTATAATTTATTGATACACCCGTATTAGTATTTTTAACGGAATTAACTTTTGAACCTAACTTAAATTTAATTCCCTGTTTAATTAATATTTTTTTAAATTCATCTGATATTTCTCTATCCATTCCTGGTGTTATATAATCAAGGTACTCTATCACAGTAACTTCAGAACCAAGCCTAGACCATACTGAACCCATTTCTAATCCAATATAGCCGCCGCCTATTACAGCTAATTTGTTCGGGACTTTTTTAAGTGAAAGAGCTCCAGTCGAGGAAATAATATTTTTTTCATCAATATCTATCCCTGGCAAAGAAACCACTTCGGATCCTGTCGCGATAACTATATTTTTTGTCTTGTAGCTTGTTCTTTTGTTATTATCGTAAACAACCACATCATTTTTAGAAAATAGAACTCCTTTTCCTTTAATATAAGTTACTTTATTTTTCTTAAATAAAAATTCTACTCCTTTTGTGAGAACTTGGATTGATTTATTCTTGTTAGACATCATTTTGTCTATGTTCAGCTTAATGCCTTCGATCTCAATACCCTGCTGATTAAAATCTTTTTTTGCTTTAAGGTAATTTTCAGATAAATTTAACAAGCTTTTAGATGGAATACAGCCAATATTTAAACAGGTTCCGCCCAAGGCTCCTCTCGACTCAACGCATGCTGTTTTAAGACCAAGTTGAGCTGCTCGAATTGCACAAACATAACCTCCTGGACCTCCACCAATTACTAATAGATCAAAATTATCCATTTTAAATATTTAAAAAAAGTCTCTTCGGTTGCTCTAAAGACTCTTTTACGATTTTCAAAAACGATACTGCCTCTTTACCATCAATTATCCTGTGATCATAAGATAATGCCAAATACATTACGGGTCTTATTTCTACGTTACCATCTTTAACTACAGGTCTTTGAACAATATTATGCATTCCAAGCACAGCTGACTGTGGCGGATTCAATATTGGCGTTGAAAGCATTGATCCATAAATTCCACCATTGGTAATTGTAAATGTTCCTCCTTGTAAATCTTCAATAGTTATTTTGCCATCTCTAGCTTTTTGACTTAACTTTCCAATATTTTTTTCAATATCGGCAAAAGACATTTCATCACTTTCTCTCAAAACCGGAACAACTAAACCCCTGTCAGTCCCTACAGCAATACTTATATTATAATAGTTTTTATAAACTATTTCTTCATCCTGAATTTCTGCATTAATTGCAGGATAATTTTTTAATCCAATAACACATGCTTTTACAAAAAAAGACATAAAACCGAGTTTGATCCCATAATTATTTTGAAATTCATCTTTATATTCAGCTCTCATACCGATTACTTCGCTCATATCAACCTCATTAAAAGTCGTAAGCATTGCAGCATTTTCCTGAGCTTCTTTTAATCTTTTAGCAATTGTTATTCTCAATCTAGTCATTTTTACTCTTTCCTCTGGACCGTGTTTAATCTTCCTTTCCGAGGGAGATGGTTTGGAGCCCATTAAACTCATTATATCTTCTTTCAAAATTACACCGTTTTTTCCACTTCCAGAGATATCATTAATGTTTACACTGGCTTCATTAGCCATCTTACGCGCCGCTGGAGATATCTTTATTTCATCTACTTTAGGATTAAGATTATTAGAAACGTCTCTCACATCTTTATGGGCTACATTTAAAACTAGTGGCTCTTCATCTTTATCTACACTTTCCTCTTCCAGTTTTAGAACAGTTTCAGCAGCTTTTGGTTTACTTGTAACTTTTGATAATATTGTTTTATTGTCATCAAATAGTTTAGGCTCACTCTTAGACTTTTTTTTAGGCGGGTTGTAAGTTTTGATTTCTTTTGGCTTACTAGTAACCTGATCGGAATTTTGATTAATGATTCCAAGTAATGACCCCACATTTACAGTCTCGCCTTCCTTCACAGCAATGCTTCCAAGGAATCCATTGGATGGTGATGGTACCTCAACATTTACTTTATCAGTTTCTAATTCCACAATTGGCTCATCAGCTATGACTTTGTCTCCTTGAGATTTAAGCCATTTTGAAACGGTTGCCTCAGTAACTGATTCACCTAGGGTTGGGACTGTGATTTTTTCTGACATTTAATCCTTAAGTACCTTTTCTAATATTTCTTTTTGTTGTGCAAGATGTTTGTTAGCATTTCCAGTCGCAGTTGATGAAGAAGCCTGCCTACCCACATATTTTACCTTGATATCTCTTAAATTTATGATCTCAAGCGTTCTATCTATATAATTTCTTACAGTATTCCAAGCACCCATATTTTTTGGTTCTTCTTGACACCATATAAATTCAGCCTGTTTGTACCTTTTTAACACATTGGCCAGTGTTTTTGCAGGAAAAGGATATAGTTGTTCTAAACGGACAAAAACTACATTTTTAACTTTTTCTTTTTGGCGAAACTCGACTAAATCATAATAAACTTTTCCAGAGCATATAACAACTTTTTTGATTTTATTATCTTTGTTTAATGCAATTAAATCATTTTCCTTTATATAGGCGTCATCTTCAAGGACTCTATGAAATGTACTTTTAGTAGAAAATTCTGAAATATTAGACGTACATCTTTTATGCCTTAGTAAAGACTTTGGTGTCATAACAATTAATGGTTTTCTGAATTCTCTATGCATTTGTCTTCTTAAAACATGAAAGTAGTTAGATGGGGTTGTGCAATTCACTACTTGAATATTTTCACCTGCACAAAGTTGTAAAAATCTTTCTAATCTTGCTGATGAATGTTCTGGGCCCTGACCCTCATAACCATGAGGCAACAACATTACTAACCCGCTTGCTCTTCCCCATTTGGACTCGCCGGAGGTAATAAACTGATCAATGATGATTTGTGCTCCATTTGCAAAATCTCCAAATTGCGCCTCCCATAAAACAAGTGTCTCTGGCTCTGAAAGTGAATAGCCAAATTCAAAACCTAGAACTGCAAGTTCAGACAACAAACTATCAATAATTTCAAAATTTTTTTGGTCGCTTTGAATATTATTAAGAGGAATATATCTTTCATGATTGTCTTGATTCCTTAAAACTGCGTGTCGTTGACTAAATGTTCCTCTACCTGAGTCTTGTCCAGATAGTCTAACTGAAAAACCGTCTGTAAGTAAAGTTGCAAAAGCGAGACTTTCAGCTGTAGACCAGTCAATTTTTTTTCTTTTATCGAATATTTCAAACCTTGATTCAAAAATTCTTTTTAGTGTTTTATGTACATTAAAATTTTTTGGGATAGTTGATATTTTTTTACCTATACTAACTAATTTCTTACTATCGACTCCACTAACACCTTTTTTATCTTTGCCTAAACCAGGTTTAAATCTTGACCAGACACCATCAAACCATTTTAACTCTGATTTGTAATTTTTTGAAGTCTCAAATTCTTTTTCTAAAAATTTTTTAAAATCCATATTTTCTTTTAATAATTTTTTACTTGTTGTGAGTCCCTCTTGACTTAATTTTTTTCCATAAATAGAGAGAGTAGTTGGGTGAGATTTAATTTTTTTATACATCAATGGTTGCGTAAATGATGGTTCATCTCCCTCATTATGACCAAATCGTCTATAGCAGACCATATCAATAACAACATCTCGATTAAATTTTTGTCTATACTCGGTAGCAATTTTTGCACAGTGTACAACTGCCTCTGGATCATCACCATTCACATGGAATATTGGAGCTTGCGCAATCTTTGCAACATCAGATGGGTAAGGAGATGATCGGGCAAACCTTGGAGCAGTTGTAAAACCGATTTGATTGTTTACAATAATATGTATTGTTCCTCCTATGTTATGACCGGGTAAACCTGACATTGCAAAACACTCAGCTACGATTCCTTGTCCAGCAAAGGCAGCATCGCCGTGCATTAAAACGGGTATAACCTTTTTTCTCTTCTTGTCTTTGTGAAAAAATTGTTTTGCTCTTACTTGACCCAGCACAACAGGATTAACTGCCTCTAAATGTGAAGGGTTATCAGTTAAACTTATATGAACAAGGTTGCCATCGAATTCTCTATTTGAAGAGGCACCTAAATGATATTTTACATCTCCCTCAAAATCTTTGCTTGCGCTAACTGATTTACCAAAAAATTCACTAAATATTGCTTTGAAAGGTTTTCCCATAACATTTGCAAGAACGTTTAGCCTTCCTCTGTGGGGCATGCCAATTTTGATTTCCTTAGCACCAAGATTTCCTCCTCTTTTAATTATTTGTTCCAGGGCCGGTATAAGAGACTCTCCACCATCTAATCCAAATCTTTTTGTTCCAATAAATTTTACATGTAAGTATTTTTCAAATCCCTCTGCTTGTACAATCTTATTTAGAATTGCTTTTTTTCCATTTTTAGTAAAAAATATATTTTTCTCTGGCCCTTCAATTCTATTTCTTATCCAAGCTTTTTCATCTGGATCACCCATATGCATAAATTCGTATCCAATAGTTGAACAATAAGTCTTTTTAAGAATTTGAAGTATTTGGTTTAGATCCGCATATTGAAGTCCTAGTACGCCATCTAAAAAAATTTTTCTATTATAATCTTTTTTTTTAAAGCCATATGACTCTGGCTTTAATTCAGGATGTTCATCTTTTTTTTGAAGAGACAAGGGATCTAGTTCAGCAATAAGATGTCCTCTAATTCTATACGCTCTAATTAACATTATTGCTCGGACAGAGTCTTTTGATGCTTGTTTAATAGAACCTAAATCTGGATCATTAAGTTTATTCTTATAATCGTCATCTTTTAATTCGTTAGCTAATATATCTTTCTTTTTAAGTTTTTTTTCTGGTGACCAACTAGGGCCATTGAGGTCATTAAGAACAAGTTTTTCGTCCTCACTTAAACCTTCAAAAAACTTTTTCCATCCAACAGGTAACGAACTAGGATCTGACAAATAATCAGAGTAAAATTGATTTATAAATTCAGAGTTAATTCCTGATAAAAAAGAAGTCTTTTTGTAAGTTATATTATTATCTGAAGAAGACATTATTAATTTATTTTAACATAAATTAAAAAAAATCAACTATTTAGTTTATCAAACAGTGTTTTACCAATGTCTGCTGGTGATTTTGATATAGTAATTCCTGCGGATTTCATCGTTTCTATTTTTTCTTCAGCTCCTCCTTTGCCTCCTGAAATAATTGCCCCAGCGTGACCCATTCTTCTTCCTGCCGGAGCTGTTAATCCAGCAACAAATCCCACGGTTGGCTTCTTAACTTTTTCTCTTTTTAAAAATTCTGCTGCTTCTTCCTCAGCTGATCCTCCGATCTCTCCGATCATCACTATAGACTTTGTTTCGTCATCTTTTAAAAATAGTTCTAAGCAATCAATAAAGTTTGTTCCGTTAATTGGATCTCCTCCAATTCCAATACAAGTTGATTGACCCATTTTATTTGATGATGTTTGAGCAACAGCTTCATATGTTAAAGTTCCAGATCTAGAAACTATTCCCACCGATCCTTTTTTATGAATATTCCCAGGCATAATACCAATTTTACATTCACCAGGGGTAATTATTCCAGGACAATTAGGACCTATTAGTCTTGAGGTACTTTTATTTAGAGTTTTCTTTACTTTGAGCATATCTAAAATTGGTATTCCTTCAGTTATACAAACAATTAAATCAATCTTTGCATCTATTGCCTCTATTATTGCCGCTCCAGCAAATTTGGGCGGAACGTAAATCATTGTCGCGTTAGCTGAAGTTTTATCTTTTGCTTCCTGAACAGTGTTAAATACTGGTAAATTTAAATGTTGTTGCCCTCCTTTTTTGGGTGTAACACCACCAACTAGTTGAGTTCCATACTTTAATGCTTGCTCTGAGTGAAAAGTTCCATGCTTGCCTGTAAAACCTTGACAAATAACTTTTGTTTTTTTGTTAACTAGGATGGACATTTACTTTATAGCTTCAACAATTTTTTTTGCAGCATCATTTAAATCCGATGCTGAAAGAATGTTTAAATTTGACTTATCTAAAATATCTTTTCCTTCTTGATAATTTGTACCTGCAAGTCTAACTACTAGCGGAACTGATAAATTTACTTGTTTGACAGCTTCTACTACTCCTTGTGCTAATACATCACATCTCATTATTCCGCCAAATATATTGATCAAAATACCTTTTACATTTTTATCAGCTAATATTAGCTTAAAAGCTGCTGTAACTTTTTCTTTTGAAGCTCCTCCACCAACGTCTAAAAAATTAGCTGGTTCTTTTCCATATAATTTAATTATATCCATAGTCGCCATCGCCAAACCTGCACCATTTACCATACAACCAATTGACCCATTAAGCTTTATGTAAGCAAGATCATGCTCACTTGCTTTGATTTCAGCAGGATCCTCCTCGTTTAAGTCTCTTAACTTTAAAATTTCAGGTCTTCTAAAAATTGCGTTATCATCAAAATTCATTTTTGCATCAAGACAAATTATTTTTCCATTTTTCGTTAAAATCAATGGATTGATTTCAATTAAATTGGCATCCTTTTCTATTAATATTTTATATAAAGACTTAACTAACTTTTGAGCTTCAGTTTTTTGTTCTTCGCTAAAATTAAAAACTTTTATTATTTGATTTATTTCATCCTCTGATGGTCCTTCAGTCTTATACTCGACTTTGTTAGTTATAATTTTTTCTGGAGACTCATCTGCCACTTTTTCAATATTCATGCCGCCCTCTATACTGCTAATAAATGCTATTTTAGAAGTCTCTCTATCAATAAGACATGATAAGTAGAATTCTTCAGCAATTTCTGAGGCTTCCTCGATATATAGCCTTTTAACTACTTTTCCTTCAGGTCCCGTTTGATGGGTTATCAAAGTTTTACCCATCATTTTTTTTGCTTCAATTTGTAAATCCTCTTCTTTATTGATTAATTTAACTCCACCTGCTTTTCCCCTTCCTCCAGCATGAATTTGAGCTTTCAGCACAAAATTTTTTGACATTAATTTTTTGATTTTCTGCTTAATTTCGCTTACATCAAAAATAACAACACCATTTGAAACGGGCGCACCGAATTCCTTAAGAATTTCTTTCGCTTGGTGTTCATGAATATTCATAATAGTATATTTTAAGTTTTAGATAAATAAATATTAAAATAAAAACTTAAAATTATTAAATATAATGAAATTGAATTTTAATAAACAAAAAAATACTTATTTATTGCTTTTTTTTTACTTATTACTTTTATCTTTTGCTTTTTACAGTCTTCAGGATGCAGGAATTCATATAGAGGAAAAGTTTCATCGGTTGAATGGACTTTATTGGTTAAGCTATGTTTCAGAAGTTTTAGGCTTTAGTAACTTGCATGACATTTCATCTGAGAAAGCGAGTGAAATTTCTGACTTTTCACTTTCGAGTGTAATCTTGTATAACAAATACGGAATTATATTTGATTTACCTACTGCTTTTTTAGAAATTTTTTTAGGAATTAATGATATTAAAAGTGTTTATTATCTTAAACATTTTTTAAGTTTTTCTATTTTTCTTTTGAGTTCTTTTGCTTTTTATAAAATTCTTATCAAAAGGTATAATAATTTTTTATTAAGTTTTGTAGGTACATCGCTTTTTATAACAACTCCAAGAATATTTGGAGATAGTTTTTTTTACAAAGATGTTCTCTTTCTATCTTTTCTAACTTTCACGATATATTTTCTTTTAAAATATTTAAAAAAAAATAGTCTTAAAAATCTAATCTTATTTTCTTTATTTACAGCTTTCTCTGTAAACTTAAGAATATTTTCAATTTTAATTCCATTTTTATTTTGTTTTATAATTATAATTAAGAGCTTCCAAACAAATGAATATAGAGAAAATATTAAAAAGATTTTAATTTATCTCATATTTTTCTTTGTTTCTATTTTTATTTTTTGGCCATATCTCTGGGCTAGTCCTATTAATAATTTTATTGATTTATTTTTATCACTTAACAAAGACTTAATTGATGTAAAAATATTATATAATCAAAATTACATATCTAATCGTACGCTCCCTAACGGCTACTTATTAAATTGGCTAATTATTTCTTCACCTATTTTACAAAATTTATTATTTTTAATGGGATATTTTTTTTATTCGATAAGACTATTAAATAGATATTTTAAGATTAATGAAAATTCTGTCTACAATGATTTATGGAGAGGTCACAGAGAGGAAACAGACTTTATCTTTTTTTTATTTTTATCGTCTTTCTACCTATTATTCTTAGTTTTTAACGCACCTTTGTATAATGGATGGCGCTTGGTTTACTTTATGAATTTTTTTATGATTTATTTTTCAATCAATATCTTGAATTTAATACTGATACGATTTCAAAAGAAAAGTAATCTTTTTACACTTTTAAAAATTTTTTTGATTATTTTAGTTACTTACAATTATTATGCGATCATAAAATATCACCCATACCAAAGTTTGTACTTTAATAATTTCTTAAGTGAAAAAAAAATTAATGGATTTGAGGGAGACTATTATGGGATTTCCTCTAAGGATTTTTTTGAGAAAATTTCTAAAATAGACGATGATAATGAAATTAAAATTGCTGTAGCAAGTCATACGCCTCTTTATAGAGGTTTAGAAGCTTTAGAATTGAAAGAAAGGTCAAAGTTTATAATTGTCGGTCAAGAATACGAAATGGCAAAATATATATATAAAAATAATATATCTGAAGTTGATTCTATCTTAAATAAAAAATATGAAGTTCCTAAAAATTTTAGTAAAATTTATGAAAAAAAAATTGGAAAATTGACTATTTATGAAATTTTCAAGAAAAATTAAACTATGAAATTATTTTTTTATAAATCAATTCTTATATTTTGTCTGTTTTTATTAGCTTTTCACTTTTCATTTGGTTATGCATCAAAAAAAATTTCAAGTTTAATAAACGAAAAATTATCTAAAGATTCTATTCAAATTTTAAAAGACAAAATTAAAGATGAATTAAAGACAGCTGTTGAAAAAGAAAATTACATTAAACCAGATGATGCTAAACTTTTGAATAAATTTTTAAATAAAATAAAATCTGATTTAGAGAAAAATAAATAAATTGAAAAAAAAACTCCACGTTATATTAATTCCTGTTTTCAACGATTGGAAATCACTCAATCGTTTAATTTACGAAATAAATAAAGAATTTAAAAAACTTAATAATTTTCAAAATGAAATTCTAATAGTTGATGATAAATCTACAAAAGAACGAAATACATTAAACAAAAATTTAAAAAATATAAAAAAAATATCTGTAATTAAACTTGCCAAAAATAGCGGTAGCCAAAAAGCAATTGCTATTGGTCTATCTTACTTGAGAAAATATAAAAAAAATTTTTTTATTACTGTAATGGATAGTGATGGAGAGGATAAACCATCAGAAATAATAAAAATGCTGGTGGAAGCAAAAAAATTTAAAGGTTTTGTAATAACTTCAAATAGAAAAAAGAGAGAAGAAGCTTTTTTAATAAGATTTTTATATAAAATCCATTTAGTACTAACTTTCATATTTACATTTAAATGGATTTCTTTCGGTAATTTTACATCTTTTCACTCTCAAAATTTAGATAATATTTTAAAAAAGAATAATTCATGGTTGGCTCATTCAGGTGCTGTAGCAAAAAATTGTAAAATTAAGAGATTATTTGCAAAAAGAGGAAAAAGATATTTCGATAAATCAAATTTAAATCTGATCAATTTGATAGAACATTCTTTGCGAGTAAATGCTGTTTTTTTGGAAAGGATTTTAGTTTCATCGACTATTTATTTTTTTGTTATAAATTTATTTTTATTTACTAGTTTACTTAAGACATTAAGTGTTGGAGCTTTAATTATATTTTTAATTTTATCGATCTTTGTTAAAAAAAAACATTCTGTTGTCAATATAGATTTAGATCGCTTAATTGAGACAAGTAATTTCAAAAATGGTAAATAGTTTATTTTTCTTCACTTTTATACAATCTTTACTTAAATAATCGGTAATTATATTTTTATTTAAATTTTCGTGATTAAAAAAATAAACTTTTTTAATCCCCTTTTTTTTTAAATGGTTTCTTAAAAATTTTTTAAACTCTGAAAAATATTTGTTATTAACCAATGGATAAGATGCGCCATCAATTGTAAAAGTTCTAGTTGGTAAGTTCATATTTTTTTTTGTTATACTGTTAATAAATAAGTAATTAGAAACAAGCATTAAATTGTCTTTTTGATTTTCTAGCTGACTAACTCCTTCCTTAATTAACTCTATTTCCTTTTGTGGTTTTCCTGCAAAAAAAGGATTTATCCACCTTAAACCTTTTAAACTATAATGAATATTTTTAGCATCGACAGTGTTATTAAAATTAACTCCTGATAATTCATGAAACTTTCTTTCTTCATTATATCTAAAATGGTACTTCAAAGTTATAGACAACAAAATTATAATCAAAAATCCAGAAATAATTTTTTTAATTTTAGGAAAAATGATGTTTAGATCTTTGTTCAATATACCAAAGAATAAGGGTATTAAAAAATAAATGAAAATCTGATTTTTTGTTAATAATTGATGAAAGATAAGTGCGGCACTTAAGAATAAAATTATTAGGTACTTGAAAAGTTCATTAGTCTCTTGCTTAATAGTGTTTAAATTTAATTTAAATTTTGTATAGATTGTTAGCAAAATTGGTAAAAAAAGAAATTTATATTGATTAAAAAAAATTTCGAAAGATTTATTAAAAAATAAAAACCTCTCAGAGCCAATATGACTTGGATAAAGTATATATTCTCTTACGAACAATTCAAAGTCAATTTTTAAAATTGTTAGAAAAAGAAAAAATAAAATTAATATAATGATAAAATATAAACATATTCTTTTGAATAATTTTAACTTTTTATATTTAAAAATATAAAATAAAATCAAACCTCCTTGAAAAAGAAAAGCGTATCCGACTGGAACTTGCTTAATTAAAAAGCTTGAAAATGATAAGAGTAAAATTAGAAATAAATTGATTTTATTATTTTCTTGGTCGAAAAATTTTAACATTAAAAAAGATGAAATTAATAAAAGGAATACAGCATGATGATCTACGAAAGGGGTTCCGGACACGCTATAAGCTAAGGTAGAGAAACTTAGCGCATAAATTAGGGAATTTATTAAAGGAATTTTTAAAGTTAAAAAGAAAAAATAACATAAGATTGAAACAATCACATTTATCATTGAGGAATGAAATATATAAACCGTCCAATTAACTCCAAATATTTTAAAAAAAATCGACTGTATAAATTCAATCATGAATCCTGAAACAATCCAGTAATCTCTCACAGGTAATTCACTATTCAGGATTCTGTATGCTGAGTCGTAATGTAAAAAAGTATCAATCGGATAAACACCGAAACTTGCAAAATAAAAATTTATTATAAAAGAGTAAAAAGCGATTATAAAAATTGAAATTGTCGTTATATTGAAAAACTTATTGTTGTAAATTTTTTTCATAAAAGATAAAAATACTATAAGTTAAAAAGTAAGAATTAAAATGGAAAATTACCCTCAAAAAGCAACCGAAAATTTTGATACAGCGAATTTTCATATTAAATATTGCTTATACTTTATTAAAAAATTTCTTTCAGGCAAAATATTAGAAGTTGGGGCAGGTTGCGGAAGTTTTACAAAAAAATATATCAATAACTCTTTCCAGATAACTCTTACTGAGGTTGATAAGCTAAATTTTTCCGATCTTAGAGAAAAATTTAAAAAATATCAAAATGTTAAAATTAAAAAGATAGAAACTTCTCTCGTGGAGGGTAAATTTAATAGCATAATGTATCTTCATGTTTTAGAACACATTGAAGATGACATGAAAGAACTTGGTGATGCTGCAAAAAAATTAGAAAAAGATGGGCATCTAATAATTATGGCACCAGCACATAAAAAAATTTATGGGAATCTTGACAAAGCGGTAGGTCACTTCAGAAGATATGAAAAAGAATTTTTTAATGAAAATTTATTGGGACTTAAAAGAAAAAAATTAATTTTTTTAGATAGTATTGGATATTGGCTCTATTATTTGAATAAAATTTTTTATAAAGATGAAATTTTTCCTTCCAAAATAAAAATATTTATTTGGGACAAGTTTTTTACGCCAATAAGTATTATATGTGATTATTTAACAAATTATAAGTTTGGAAAATGTATTCTTGCTGTTTATAAAAAAGAATAATCATTTTAGAGAAGGATCAATTTTTTGTGCAGCAAAAAGTAATTCTTTCACAGTTTCAATTGATTTTTTAAAGTTATCTTTCTCCTCTGTACTTAAATCCAATTCGACAATTTTTTCTACGCC
This sequence comes from uncultured Pelagibacteraceae bacterium, assembly GCA_902552345.1. Classification (GTDB taxonomy): domain Bacteria; phylum Pseudomonadota; class Alphaproteobacteria; order Pelagibacterales; family Pelagibacteraceae; genus Pelagilacustribacter. The sequence goes on from CACDGO010000002.1 coordinate 155,730, forward strand.
CATTTTACCGATAATAACTGGAACTCCCGCGTATAAATTTTCTACACCATATTCTCCATTCAAATACGCAGCACATGGCAATTGTTTTTTTTGATCTTTCAGGTAACTTTCTGCCATCTCAACTCCTGAGGTTGCTGGCGCATAAAATGCTGAACCTTTTTCTAAATATTTTACTATTTCAGCTCCTCCATTTTTTGTTCTTTTAATTATTTCATCTAGTCTTTCTTGTTTTATTTTTCCCTCTTTAACTAAGGATGTAATCCTTCTTCCATTTACCTCTGTTGAACCCAACATTGCAACCATACTATCCCCATGTCCGCCTAATACAAATGACTTAATATTTTGAACAGGCACTTTAAGTTCTTGAGATAAAAAATAAATGAGTCTTGAAGAGTCTAAAATACCAGCCATTCCAACAACTTTATTTTTGGGCAATCCAGAGTACTTTTGTAATGCCATTACAATTACGTCTAGTGGATTTGTTATACAAATTACAAATGCATTAGGAGACGTGCTCTTTATTCCTTCTGCGACTTGTTTAATAATTTTTAAATTTATTCCTAAAAGATCATCTCTACTCATTCCAGGTTTTCGGGGAACTCCCGCTGTAATGATTATTACATCTGAGTTTTTTGTATCGTTATAATTATCAGTGCCCATTAAATTAATATTAAATCCACTTACTGGAGAAGATTGAGCTATATCTAAAGCTTTACCTTTCGCAATACCGCTAGCTACATCAAATAATACTACGTCAGCTAAATCTTTTAAGGCTATAAGGTGAGCTAAAGTACCTCCAATTTGGCCAGACCCAATTAAAGTTATTTTTTTTTTCACAAACTATCCTTTATTTCATTGTCGGCATTGTAAACTCTGGGTCAGATCTTAAACCCGAAGGCCACCTTGAAGTTATAGTTTTTAATTTGGTATAAAATCTTACACCTTCAGGACCATGCATATGTTGATCTCCGAAAAGTGATCTTTTCCAACCTCCGAAGCTATGGAAAGCCATGGGCACTGGTATAGGAATATTCACACCAACCATTCCAATCTTTGCTTTGTTTGAAAATGTACGGCCAGAGTCGCCGTCTCTTGTAAATATACTTACTCCATTACCAAATTCATGCTTATTCACTAGATTTAAAGCTTCGTTAAAATCTTTGGCTCGAACTACTGATAACACTGGCCCAAATATTTCTTCTTTATAAATTCTCATGTCTTTTGTAACATTATCAAACAAACAACCTCCTATATAGTAGCCATTTTCATATCCTTGAATTTTAAAATCTCTTCCATCGACAACTAGTTTTGCTCCTTCTTTAACACCAAGATCAACATATCCTTTAACTTTTTCTAAATGTTCTTTAGTGACTAATGGTCCCATCTCTGATTGTTTATCCATGCCTGGGCCAACTTTTAATGTTTCAACTTTTTTAGCTAATGCATTTACTAATTTATCTCCAATTCCACCAACTGCAACAGCAACAGATTGAGCCATACACCTTTCACCTGCAGAACCATATGCTGCGCCCATTAATCCATTTACCGCTTGATCTAAATCACAATCTGGCATGACAACACAGTGATTTTTTGCACCTCCTAATGCCTGGACTCTTTTTTCGTTCTTTGCGCAATTTTCATAAATATACTTTGCTATAGGTGTTGAACCTACAAAACTTATAGCAGCTACCTCTTTGTTATCGATTAAAGCATCTACGGATTCCTTATCTCCATTTACGACATTAAATACTCCATTTGGTAAGCCGGCTTCTTTTAATAATTCAGCTAATCTCAAAGCACACGAGGGATCCTTTTCAGAAGGTTTTAAAATAAAAGTGTTTCCACAAGCAATAGCCATTGGAAACATCCACATAGGGACCATTGCTGGAAAATTAAAAGGTGTAATTCCTGCACAAACTCCCAGTGGTTGTCTAATTGACCAACTGTCAACATCCGTTCCCACATTTTCAGTAAACTCTCCCTTTAATAATTGTGGTATACCGCATGCATACTCAACAACCTCAAGACCTCTTGTTAGTGATCCTTTTGCATCCTCATATACTTTGCCATGTTCTGAAACAATAATTTTAGTAAGTTCATCTGAATTTTTTTCAATCAACTCTTTGAATTTAAACATTATTCTTGCTCTTTGAAGAGGCGGTTTGTTTGACCAGCTTTCAAAAGCTTCTGCTGCATTAGCAACAGCATCATTAATATCTTTTGTGGATGCTAGTATGACTTCTGCACTTTGTTCACCGGTAGCAGGATTAAATACTTTTCCAACTCTTTTTGAATTACCAGAAAATAATTGACCATTAACAAAATGCTGAATTTTTTTCATTAAACTATTGATTAAATAAGCTTTTAGCTTGTTGCAAGCATTTTTTTAATCGACCCTATGGCTTTTGCTGGATTAAGACCTTTAGGACAAGAGTTGGTGCAGTTCATAATAGTATGACATCTATATAATTTTAGCTCATCAGCAACCTTCTTCAATCTTTCTTTTTTATCTCCATCTCGACTATCATTAATCCAACGATAAGCTTGTAATAAAACTGCTGGTCCTAAATATTTATCTCCATTCCACCAATAGCTTGGACATGAAGTGGAACAACAAGCACATAAAATACACTCGTAATGACCATCTAATTTTTCTCTTTCTTTTTGAGATTGTTTTAATTCTGTTTTTTCCTCACCAGTTTGATCAACTTTCAGCCATGGCTGAATTGACTCGTATTGCTTGTAAAGAGTTGTTAAATCTCCTATTAGATCTTTAACAACTTTCAAATGAGGAAGTGGATAAATATTTAAATCTCCTTTGAAGTCAGTATGAGATTTAATACAAGCTAGCGAATTTATACCATCAATATTCATCGCGCATGAACCGCATACGCCATGGGCACAAGATCTTCTAAAAGTAAGTGATGGATCAATTTCATTTTTTATTTTAAATAATATATCGAGAACTTTTGGTCCACAATTGTCCATATCAACCTCAAAAGTATCAACTCTAGGATTTTCACCTGTTGATGGATCCCATCTATAAATGTTTATTTTTTTTAAGTTTTTTGAGTTAGTCTTATCCTTGTAATACTTGCCGACTTCTATTTTAGAATTTTGCGGCAAGTTAAATTGAACCATTAATAAACTCTTTCTTTAGGTGGAAAATATTGAACATCGTTAGTTAATGTCCTAGAATGCACATCTCTATATTTAATTTTTACTTTGTCACCTTCTTGCCATGCTAAAGTATGTTTCATAAAATTTTTATCATCTCTAGTTGTAAAATCTTCCCTAGCATGAGCTCCTCGGCTTTCTTTTCTATTATAAGCTGAGTCCATAGTAGTTAAAGCTTGACGTATTAAATTATCAAACTCAAGAGTTTCCACTAAATCAGTATTAAATAGCAATGACTTATCTTTTACCGCCAAGTCTTCTATTCCTTCATAAGGCTTTCTAATCTCGTTTACTCCCTCCTTCAGCGTTTTTTCAGTTCTGAAAACGGCACATTTAGACTGCATAGTCTTCTGCATTTTAAGTCTTAGCTCTGATGTTTTTGTAGAGCCATTCGAGTTTCTTAGTTTATCAAATCTATCCAAACATTTGTCTGTTTCATCATTTGAAACTTCCTCGTGTGGTGAGCCCGGCTTAATCAATTCTGCGGCTCTTTTTGCTGCAGCTCTTCCAAACACGACCAGGTCAATTAATGAATTAGAGCCTAGACGATTTGCACCGTGAACTGAAACACATGCTGCTTCTCCTATAGCCATTAATCCAGGAACAGTTTTTTCTGAACCATTTAGAGTTAAAACTTCAGCTTTGTAATTGGTAGGAATACCTCCCATATTATAATGCACTGTAGGAACAACAGGTATTGGTTCTTTACTAACATCTACATTCGCGAAAGTTTTTGCCGCCTCAGAAATTCCTGGTAGCCTTTCATCAATTACCTTTTTATCTAAATGATCTAAATGGAGATTGATATGATCTTTATTCTTACCAACTCCTCTGCCTTCATTAATTTCCATTTCCATAGACCTGCTAACAACATCTCTCGAAGCTAAATCTTTCGCATTAGGGGCGTATCTTTCCATGAACCTTTCCCCTTTTCCATTGACTAGAAATCCTCCCTCACCTCTAACGCCTTCAGTAATTAAACATCCCACTCCATAAATTCCAGTTGGATGAAACTGTACAAATTCCATATCCTGTAATGGTAAACCTGCTCTTAATACCATTGCGTTACCGTCACCTGTACATGTGTGAGCTGAAGTTGCAGAATAATAAACTTTTCCATAGCCTCCGGTAGCTATAATGGTAGTATGAGATCTAAATCTGTGAATTGTACCATCCGTTAAGTTCCAAGCGATTACACCCTTACACTCACCATTCTTCATAATCAAATCTAGAGCGAAATACTCTACAAAAAATTCAGTATTTTGTTTGAGTGCCTGACCGTAAAGTGTATGTAAAATTGCATGACCTGTTCTATCCGCAGCCGCGCAAGTTCTTTGTGCTGTCCCATTACCATAATTTTTTGTCATACCTCCAAATGGTCTTTGATAAATCTTTCCATCATCTGTTCTGCTAAAAGGCACGCCATAACGTTCTAGCTCAACCACAGCTCTAGGTGCTTCTTTACAAAGATATTCAATTGCGTCTTGGTCGCCAAGCCAGTCTGACCCCTTGACTGTATCATACATATGCCAACGCCAATCATCTTCACCCATATTTCCTAAAGCTGCGGAAATACCTCCTTGAGCTGCAGAAGTGTGGCTTCTAGTAGGAAAAACTTTGGATATGCAAGCAGTTTTTAATCCTGCTTCAGATAATCCTACTGCTGCTCTTAAACCAGAGCCACCAGCCCCAAGAACAACAACATCATACTCGTGATCAATAATTTTATAAGCACTCATTAGTTAAGGTTATATATACTTAAAATTGTCAATAATGGAACTAGTATAGCAAATAAATATAGCACTTTATTTGCGACATTTTTGATTTTATCGTCATGTAAATAATCCTCAAAAATCTCACTAATTGTCAAAGATGAGAAAAAGAAAGCAATTACAATGAATATTGAGAATATTATTTTAGAAGGCTGTTCAGAAAAAAAAGATACTATTTGTCTAAAGTCTCCATCGTATATTGCTACAAAACTTAGAGCAAACCAAATCATTAATGGTATCAAAATTAATGAACTTATCTTGGTAAACAACCATTTTTTCGTAGATGTATGCATTTAAAAAAAATTTTTTCCCATAGTGAAGAATAAAATTGTTAAAACAAAAGATGTAACTAAAGCAATGACCCCTGTTATTCTTGAAATTTTTAAATCAAAACCAAATCCCGCATCCCAAAATAAATGTCTAATCTCATTTACTATTTGAAAACTAAATGTCCAACATAATGAGACAGCAAAGAATTTTCCAATAAATGATTTAAAAAAAGTTTCAATGGGCTCATAGCTGTTTTGACCAAAGAGTAATGAGATAGCCCATAAACAAATAATACATATTATTAAAAAATTTATTACACCAACTATTCTGTGTGATATAGACAACAATGAGGATATATGCCATTTATAAATTTGAAGATGTGGGCTTAAAGGGTTTTTATTTTGCATTATCAATTTATAAACTAAAGTTGCTTTTTTTTCATTAAATACTCAGCAATTTGAATGGTATTTAAAGCCGCTCCTTTTAATAAGTTGTCAGAAACTACCCACAAATTTATTGCTTTAGCATTAGAATTGTCCTTTCTAATTCTTGAAATATAAGTTGTATAATCACCCTCTGCTTCTAAAGGAGTTATATAACCACCATCTTTACGATCATCTATAATTTTACAACCAGGTGTTTTTTCTAAAATTCTTATGATATTTGTTAAATCATAAGAATTATCAAACTCTATATTGATTGACTCAGAATGTCCTGTTTTAACAGGAACTCTTACACAGGTAGCTGAAACATTAATGTTTGAGTCTAAAATTTTTTTTGTTTCATTTGTCATTTTTAATTCTTCTTTTGTATATCCATCTTTATCAAATTCATCTATATGCGGAATTAAATTAAAAGCGATTTGTTTTGAGAAATTTTTCGGTTCTATTTTTTTTCCTTTTAATACATTTTCAGTTTGCTCAGATAGTTCATCCATAGACGCCTTACCAGCACCAGAAACTGCTTGATAAGTAGAGACAATTACTCTTCTAATTTTAAATTTATCATGTAAAGGCTTTAAGGCTAAAACCATTTGAATTGTAGAACAATTTGGATTTGAAATAATATTTTTATGATTTTTTAATGCCTCAGGATTTACCTCAGGCACTACTAGTGGAACATCTTTTTGCATTCTAAAGTAACTTGAGTTATCAATTACGATTGTTTTTTTGGCGGCGATATGCGCCCACTTTTCTGAAATTTTACCACCAGCTGCAAAAAAAGTAATATTTGCTTTAGAAAAGTTATAATCTTCTAAATTTTCGATTTCAATTTCTTTATCTCTAAATTTAATTTTTTTTCCTGCGCTTTTTGGTGAAGCTACTAAAAAAAGTTCTTTAAAAGGTAAATTCGATTTTTCTAAAATTTCAATTGTTTTTCTTCCAACATTACCCGAGGCACCTATAATTGCAAAATTCATAATAACTTACTTTATTTCAATTTTGCAATAATTGCATCACCCATATCCGATGTTGTAACCTCTTTCATATTCTTAGACATGATATCTTTTGTTCTCAATCCATCATCCAGAACATTTTGTACTGCTTTGTCTAATTGATTTGCCTCTTTATCCATGTCTAATGAGTATCTCAGTGCCATGGACAAGCTTAAAATAGTAGCTATTGGATTGGCAATATTTTTACCTGCAATGTCAGGAGCAGATCCATGAACTGGCTCGTACATTGAGCGAGTTTTGCCATTTTTATCTTTAGCTCCAAGAGATGCTGATGGTAATAACCCAAGAGATCCGGTAAGCATTGCAGCTTCGTCTGAAAGAATATCTCCAAATAAGTTGTCAGTAACAATTACATCAAATTGTTTTGGATTTCTTAGTAACTGCATTGCACAATTGTCAGCAAGCATATGTTCTAATTCTAATTTCTTGTACTCTTTGTCCTTTAATAATTGGACTTCTTCTCTCCAGAGAATACCTGCCTCCATTACATTTGATTTATCACATGAGGTAACTTTATTATTTCTTTTCTTTGCAAGATCAAAAGCCACTCTTGCAACTCTTTGAATTTCACTTGTCGTATAAGTATGTGTGTTAATACCTTTTCTCTCATTATTTTCAATTGGTTCAATTCCTCTGGGTTCTCCAAAATATATACCTCCGGTCAATTCACGAACAATCATAATATCTAGCCCAGATATTATCTCAGCTTTTAGCGAAGAAGCCTCCACAAGTTGTTTAAAGCAAATAGCAGGACGCAAATTTGCAAAAAGTTTAAGTTCTTTTCTTAATTTTAAAAGAGCTCTTTCAGGACGTTTTGAAAATTCAAGATTATCATACTTTGGTCCACCTACTGCTCCTAGGATTACAGCTTCACTTTCTAGAGCTTTATAAAAAACCTCGTCAGTAATTGGCGTCTTATGTTTATCATAAGATGCCCCTCCAACTAACCCCTCTTCAATTTTAAAATCTAAAGATTTATTTTTATTGAACCATTCTATAATTTTCTTAACTTCTCTTACTACTTCTGGACCAATACCATCTCCAGCTAAAAGTAAAAGTTTTCTATCTTTTACTTTAATCATTTTTTAAAAGCCAAGGCCTGCTTTCTGTAACTTTCTTTTCAAAACTGTCGATTAGATTTATTTTTTCCATTGACAAAGCTATATCATCTAAGCCTTCCATCAAGCATTTCTTTTTAAAAGCATCAACTTCAAATTTTTGAACTTTATTTCCAAATGTGATGACTTGATTTTCTAAATTTATCTCTATCTCTTCTTTTCGTTTAGAGTATTCAGATAACTCTAAGATTATTTCTTCACTTACTTTTATAGGTAGGATACCGTTTTTAAAGCAATTATTGTAAAATATGTCAGCGAAACTTGAGCTTATAACGCAACTTATTCCAAAATCTAATAATGCCCATGGCGCATGCTCTCTTGAAGAACCACAACCAAAATTTTTGCCCGCTATCAAAATTTTTGATTTTTTATAAGGCTCTGTGTTTAAAACAAAATTTTCTATTTCTTTACCTTTCTCATTGAATCTCATTTCATAAAATAATCCTTCACCAAGACCTGTTCTTTTGATGGTTTTTAAAAATTGTTTCGGTACTATCATATCTGTATCGATATTTTGTAACGGAAGATAAGCAGGAATTGATTTAACTTTATTAAATTTTTCCATTATTGAATTTCTCTAACATCTGAAAGATGGCCCTTCAAGGCTGCAGCCACAGCCATTCCTGGACTAACTAAATGAGTTCTACCACCCCTGCCTTGTCTGCCCTCAAAGTTTCTATTGGAAGTAGATGCACATCTCTCTTTTGGTTTTAATTGATCAGGGTTCATTCCTAAACACATTGAGCAACCAGGTTCTCTCCATTCAAAACCTGCACTTTTGAAAATCTTGTCTATTCCTTCCTTTTCAGCTTGTTCTTTGACTAATCCAGATCCAGGAACCACCATCGCACTGACATGATCCGCAATTTTTTTTCCTTTTAATAAATCAGCAGCAACTCTTAAGTCCTCTATTCTTCCATTAGTGCAGCTACCAATAAAAATTTTATCAATTTTAATATCAGAAATTTTGGTGTTGGGTTTTAATCCCATATAATCTAAAGATCTTTTAATAGCTAATTTTCTATCTTTGTTTTTTTCTTTTTCTGGATCTGGTACCAAACCATTAACCGGTGAAATATCATGAGGAGAAGTTCCCCATGTGACTAGAGGTTCTATATCACTACCGTTAATATTAATTTCTTTATCAAATTTGCAATCTTTATCTGTGTACAAACTTTCCCAATATTTCATTGCTTTATTCCAGTTTTCACCTTTTGGAGACATTTTTTTTCCTTTTAAATATTCAAAAGTTTTAGCATCAGGAGCTATTAATCCTGCTCTAGCGCCAGCCTCAATGGTCATATTACAAACTGTCATTCTTTCTTCCATACTAAGACTTTTAATTACATCTCCAGCATACTCAATTACGTAACCAGTCCCTCCAGATGTACTTATTGTACCAATAATCTTAAGTATTACATCTTTAGCAGTGACGCCTTTAGGTAAATTTCCATTTATGTTAATTCTCATATTCTTTGATTTTTTTTGCATTAAAGTTTGTGTTGCTAAAACATGCTCCACTTCAGAAGTTCCAATACCGAATGCTAGAGCACCAAAGGCTCCGTGAGTTGCTGTATGGCTATCTCCACAAACAATAACTGAACCTGGTTGTGTGAATCCTTGCTCTGGTCCGATAATATGAACTATTCCCTGTCTTTTATCATTCACATCAAAAAGTTGAACACCAAATTCTTTGCAATTTTGTCGAAGTGTTTCAATTTGTAACTTAGCCTGTTTATCGTCAATACCTTTTGATCTATCAGTTGTCGGAATATTATGATCCGGGACAGCTAAAGTTAAATCTGGTCTTCTAACTTTCCTTTTTTGTAATCTTAATCCTTCAAACGCTTGAGGACTAGTAACTTCATGAACTAAGTGTCTATTCACGTAGATCAAAGAAGTACCATCTTCTTGCTCATGAACAAGATTTTTTTCCCAAAGTTTATCATATAAAGATTTTGGCATTTAATTTATTTTTTATCGCTCGTTAGTTTTTCGGCTTTAGACTTGGTTTCAGAAGACTCTTTCTGGTTTATATCTTTGTCTACTTTTGTTTGTAGTGTCTCATCGTTTTGAATTATTTTCTCATCTGGTTTGACCGATATATCAACACCAATTTTCTTTTTAATTTTTTCAGCAATTCTTGCGGACTTTCCTTTTCTGTCTCTTAGATAATAAAGCTTAGCTCTTCTAACCTTTCCTGATCTTATTACTTTTATTGAATCAACATTTGGGCTGTAAAGAGCAAAAGTTCTCTCAACTCCTTCACCAAAAGAAATTTTTCTTACTGTAAACGAAGAGTTAATATCTCTATTTTTTTTCGCTATACAGACCCCCTCAAAATATTGAATTCTTTCTCTTTTACCCTCAACGATTTTTACACCTATTTTAATTGTATCTCCTGGTGAAAAATCGGTGATTTTTTTGTTAGCAACTATTTTTTTTATCGCTGCTTTATTTATGTCTTCAATGTTCTTCATTTTTTTTCTCTAAATATTTTTTCCAAAGATCAGGTCTCTGGCGACGTGTTATAGCCTCAGATTGAGATAAACGCCACCCTTTTATTTTAGCATGATCTCCTGAAAATAAGACCTCTGGTGGGCTTTTGCCTTCCCATTTTCTTGGTTTCGTATACTGAGGATATTCTAAAAGGTTGTTTTCAAAACTTTCCTCTTTAACAGAATCTTTGTTTCCAAGCACTCCAGGTAACAATCTAACTAAAGAGTCAACCACCACAAAAGAAGCTGGCTCACCTCCAGATAAGACAAAATCACCTAAACTATATTCTTCAATGTTTCGTGTTTCTAAGAGTCTTTGATCAACGCCCTCGAAATGACCGCAGATAAGGTTTAAATTTTTTTCTTTACTTAGAGATCTAGCAACGTTTTGATCAAATTTTTTACCTCTTGGAGATAAGTAGATAATTTTTTCACCTTTATTTATATTCTCATCAAGCGCTGATGCTAATATATCAGGTCGTAGAAGCATTCCACTTCCTCCTCCAAAAGGAGTGTCGTCCACTGTACCGTGATTATCTTTTGAATAATCCCTTATATTCACTACTTTTAAATTCCAAATTTTGTTTTCTTTGGCCTTTTTAAATATTCCAATATCTAAGGGACCAGGATACAAATCTGGATATAAAGTAAAAATTTTTACTTCTAACATCTCTAGTTACCTTTTGGTTAAGCCTTTTTCTCTTCTTTCTTCGGCTCTTCTATTTTAGCTTCTGCATTAGGTTGTTCCTTTTTAGGTTCCTCTTTCTTCGGCTCTTCTTTTTTAGCTTCTGCTTTAGGTTGTTCCTTTTTAGGTTCCTCTTTTTTTGCGTCGGCTTTTGGATCTGGCTTTTTACCGTCAGCTGCTGAGGCATCCTTCTTTGTTTCCTCTTTTTTGTCTCCTTCAGCTTTTTTTCTATCTTTTTTTGGAATTGCTTTTTGAGGATTGTTTCCAGGTTTGGGCATTGGCATTAACTGCACTTCTCCTAATAATCTAGAAACTCTCATCGTTGGCTGAGCTCCTTTGCTCATCCAATATTTTACTCTTTCTGCTTCTACTTTTATTCTCTCTTTTTTATCTTTCGGAAGTAACGGATTATAAGAGCCAATTTTTTCAATAAATTTTCCATCTCTTGGATATCTACTGTCAGCAATTACAATTTTATAAACGGGTCTTTTTCTTACACCACCAATTGATAGTCTTATTCTTAACATTTTATACCTTTCATTTTAGTTGATTGAACATTTCATCTGGGATCATCCCAGATGGAATTTTTTTTCCTTGAGACATTTTTTTCATCATGTCTGACATCATTCTAAATTGTTTTAATAGTTTATTAATTTTTGAAACATCCACGCCTGCTCCTTTAGTAATTCTTTTACGTCTTGATCCACTTATAATTTTTGGATTTTCTCTTTCATTTTTAGTCATCGATAAAATAATTGCTTCATTCTCCACTAGCATTTTTTCATCTATATTTGCTTGATCCATTTTTGCTTTCATTTTATTCACTCCTGGTAACATAGACATAACTCCTTCCATGCCTCCCATTTTTTTCATTTGCCTTAATTGGGAAAGATATGAGTCCATTGTGAATATTCCTTTTTTTAATTCATCTTCTGTTTCTTTAATTTTTTCCTCACTTAAATCTTGTTGAGCTTTTTCTACTAAAGTTACTACATCACCCATTCCCAAGATTCTGTTAGCTAATCGGTCAGGATGGAAAAGTTCTAGATCAGTAATTTTTTCTCCGACACCGATATACTTAATTGGTTTTCCCGTTACATGTTTCATGCTTAATGCGGCACCCCCTCGAGCATCCCCATCAACTCGTGTAAGAATAATTCCAGAAAGATTAACAGCAGTATCAAATTCTTTTGCTACATTTACAGCTATTTGTCCTGTTAATGAGTCTGCTACTAAAATTGTTTCAGCTGGCTTTGTAATATCTTTTATTTGTTTTATCTCAGACATCATTGGCAAATCTATCTGAGTTCTACCTGCGGTATCAAATATGATAACATCTGAGCCATTAAGGTTAGCTGCATTAAGTGCTCTTTTAGTAATGTCTATCGGTTGTTGCTTTTCAACTATAGGCAAACACTGAATTCCATTTGCTTCGGCAAGTAACTTGAGTTGTTCTTGAGCTGCTGGTCTGTAAACATCTAAACTAACTACCATTACTTTTTTTTTATAATTCTTCTCTATATTTTTTGCTAACTTTGCGGCAGAAGTTGTCTTACCTGAACCTTGTAATCCAACTAATAACAGGGAAATTGGTGGTACAGCTTTAAAGTTAAGTTCTTCATTTTTGGAACCTAAAATATTTACAAGTTCATCGTAAACTATTTTAACTATCATCTGACCTGCTGATGTTGATTTTATAATTTCTTTACCAATAGCTTTTGGTTTTACGTTGGCTATAAACTCTTTAGTGACAGCTAGAGCTACGTCAGCTTCTAATAAAGTTAATCTTATCTCTTTTAAGCCAGAGTCAACTTGCTCCTCAGTCAATGAGGGTGCGCTTTTAAGCTTAGAAAAAATACTTTCTAATTTATTTGTTAAATTTTCAAACATTTTTAAAACATCCAACACCTATCGCACTAGTGGGCGAACCTTCGCTGACTAGTGTCGACACTCTTGTTTTCAAGAGCACCGCAAAAACATGTGTATTTGCGGAAAGTTTGTGGAAACTACAATTTGGGGTTTTAAAAGTCAATGAATAATTATACTAATCAATTATGGCAACGATTAACGCATATAAAATGGATGGATTGGGTAATGATTTCATTATTATCGATAGAAGATCAAGTCCTATCAATTTGACCAAAGATAAAATTATTGAGTTAGGAAAAAGAAGTAATATTGGTTTTGATCAAATAATTTTTATCGAAAAAGAAAAAGAGAATTCTTTTCCAATAACGATTTTTAATTCTGATGGTGGAGAAGTAAGTGCATGTGGTAATGGTTCAAGATGTGTTGCCTATCTTTTGAGTAAAAATTTAAATGCTAACCAAATTAGATTAAAAACAAGTAATCGGGTTCTTAATGCTAAAATTGTTAATAATTTAATGGTAGAACTTGAAATGGGAAAACCTTTATTTGATTTTGAAGATATTCCATTATCAAAAATAGAAAATCCTGCTGACGTCTCGCTAGATATTGAAGGCAAAAAGTTTACTGGTGGATTTTGTCTAAATGTAGGAAACCCCCATATAGTTTTTTTTGTAGATGATTGTTTTAAATATGATTTGAAAGTAATAGGACCTTTAATTGAAAATCATGAATTATTTCCTGAAAAAACTAATGTAACATTTGCTCAAATTTTAGATAAAAGAAATATTTTAGTAAATGTTTGGGAAAGAGGCGCTGGCCTTACTAAAGCATGTGGGACAGCAGCTTGCGCGACTGCTGTTGCTGGAAACAAAAATAAATTAGTTGAAAACAAAGTTGCTATTAAATTTAAAGAGGGAGTCTTAAACATATTTTTAGATGAAAAAAATAATATATTTATGACTGGGCCAGTGTCAGAAATAAAGAATATAAAAGTAGAAATATAAAATGGGAATTTTTGATAAGTTTAAATCAGGGCTTGGAAAAAGTTCATCAAGTCTTACAGACGGCTTTAAAAATATTTTTTCTAAAAAAAAGATAGATTCAACTATTCTTGAAGAATTTGAAGAATTAATCATTTCATCTGATGCTGGTGTTGATGTAGCTAAAGAACTAAGAAAAGATTTTGAGAGCTTAAAAGTTGATAAAAAATTAGACAATCACAATGAAATTTTAAAACTCTTAGCTGATAAGTTAGCAATAAATCTTCAAAAGTACGAGAAAGATTTAAGCCTAATGGGAAATGCTAAATCTGCCGTAATCGTTGTTTCTGGTGTGAACGGTGTTGGAAAAACAACTAGTATTGGCAAACTTGGAAAATATTTTAAAGACAATAATAGATCTGTTGTATTTGGAGCTGCAGATACTTTTAGAGCAGCAGCCATAGATCAACTACAAGTTTGGGCTGCAAAAGTAAAAGTAGATATAATCAAGTCAGAAATTAATAGCGACCCGGCTTCAGTTGCATTTAAAACTGCTGAATTTGCCAAAAAAAATCAAATCGATGTTGCCTTGATAGACACAGCAGGAAGACTGCAAAATAAAAGAAATCTAATGGAAGAATACAAAAAGATTATCAATGTGTTAAAAAAAATTGATGAGTCTTTTCCGAACGAAGTGATTCTAGTACTTGATGCAACCACTGGTCAAAATGCATTAAATCAAGTTGAAGAATTTAGTAAAATTCACAATCTTACAGGGCTTATTATTACTAAACTTGATAGCACTGCAAAAGGCGGTGTAGTTTTAGCTATTTGTAAAAAATATAATTTACCTATAATCGCGGTAGGGATGGGAGAGAAAGAAAACGACTTACAACCCTTTAACGCTGAGTATTTTTCAAAGGCTTTATTAGGTATTGAATCCTAAAAACTTTTTTAAAGAATTCATCATTTGATCATTAAATTCCATCATATGATTATCATTTTCAGGAAAGTAGCTAAATTTAGGTTTATTAGCTTTCTCAAATAATTCCATACCCATTGTGAATGGCACGACATCATCTTTCTTGCCATGCATAACTAAAATAGGAGTATTTATATTTTTTATCTTTTTTAAAGAGTCGTATCTATCTTTTATTAATAAATCGACTGGCAAATAAGGGTAATAGATTTTTGCAGCATCAGCGACTGAAGTAAAAGGTGATTCTAAAACAATGCCTGAGAAAGAATTATCCTGACCTAATTCTGTAGCAACGCCAGTACCTAGTGACTCTCCATATAAAATTATATTTTTATTTTCAATTCCAATCTTATTAAGCCATTCAACTGATTTTCTAGCATCATTATATAAATTTTTCTCCGTTGGTTTTCCTGGATTGCCGCTAAATCCTCTCCATGAAATTAGTAAGATATTTATATCTAATCTATTTAATTCATTAAGTTTATGAACTCTATTTGTTAAATCACCTGCATTACCGTGGAAGTACAAAATTGTTTTATTTTTTTTTATATCTTTTTCTAAAAACCATGACTTAAGTTTTATATCTTTATCAACTTCAATAAAAACCTCTTTATATTTAAATTTAATTTCATCTCCAATATAATTATTTTCACTGGGGTGATAAAGTAATTTTCTTTGATAAAAGTAAGTGAAAAGCACAATTATAATGTAGGCTAAAATTACTGATGACAAAGCTGAGTAAAGATACTTCATATTTTTTTTCTTGCAAAATAAACTCCAGTAAAAACTAGCAAACCTCCTAAATAATGAAAACTTAAAAGTGGTTCTTTAAAAATTATAATTCCAAAGATAGATCCATAAACTGCAAATAAATATAGAGAAAATCCAGCTAAGGATGCTCCCAAATATCTTTGTAATTTTGTATATAAAGAGAAAGCTATTATGCTGGGTGAAATAGCAGCAAAAATAACCCAAAATAAAAAAGTCTGGTTGTAATTTGTTTTAGCAAAATAAACATTTTCCAAAATGAAAAAAGGTAAAAGTGAAATAAATCCAAACATTGCAATAAGAGTAAATCGCGCCATTAAACTATATTTTGATTTCCAATTTAACAAATAAATCGAATAAAGAGCCCAGCCTAAAGCTGCTCCCAAAACCCATAAATCACCGATTGTAAAATTTAAGTTGATTAAAAAATCCAAATTTCCTTTTGATATGATAGTGAAAACTCCTGTAATACAAATTAATAAACCTAATATTCTAAAAAAATTAATTTTTTCTTTTAAAAATAAAATTGACAGAAAAATTATTATCACTGGGGAGGATGTGTAAATAATGCCAATATTCGCCATGGTTGTCGTCATTCCTGCAAGATTTGGAAAGGCTCCGCAAACACCACAACCCATTGACCCTAAAAAAAAAAGTTTAAAAAATTCTTTATTAAACTCCTTTTTATTTTTTAAAATTTCATTATAAAAAAAAGGAATTAAGATTATAAATACAGAAAACCATCTCCAAAATGCTAAGGAGATAGGTGGAACTGACTCCACTCCACCTCTAGCAACTATAGTATTAGTAGCCATAAAAATTGGCTGAATAAATAAAAGTGTGTAAGGAGCTAGTTTATTTTTTGTTTGCAAAGAAAGCTTCATACAGCATCATGCCAATTGCAAGCGTCATTACAATAAATACTGGTAGTACATCAAAAAAACCAATCATTGGGGATCTGGTTAAAGTAGTGGCTAAACCAACTAAAAAAATTATAGCTAGAAAACATCCAATTATTTTTGAAATTTTCTCATTCATCTTTGCAATTATCCTCTAACCATTTTGCTGTACCTAAAAATCTTAAATCGTCAAATTTATTGCCAACTAGTTGAAGCCCTAAAGGTAAGTCATTTTCTCCAGTAAGTAAAGGTAGAGAAATCGAGGGCAGGCCTAAATAAGTCCAAATTTTTTGAAAATCTGCACTGCCTGTAGATCCTAAACCTTTGTCTGCAACCCCATTAGAAGAGGGAGTTAAAATTCCATAGTAATCTTCAAATACCTCTTTATATGACTCGTAACTTTGTTTCATAAAATCTATTGCGTCAGAATAATCCTTGGCAGAGTATTTTAGACCTCTAGATATAGCATCGTTCATTTCTTTAGATAATTTTGATTTATCTTTATCATAGTAAACTTGAAAATTATTTGCCATATCAACTTCGTGTATTATTTGATGATACTTTGGTATTTCTTTAAAGTACGATGGTTCATCGTATATCTCTATATTCTTTTTAAAAGATTTTATTAAAAACTCGAATGCTTCTTGAGATTTTTTATTTATATTTTTCCAATTCTTAGTCTTATAAAAAATAAACTTTGGGTCAAACTCTAACTTTTCTTCACATACATCCAGCATTCTGTCAGACGAAAAATAAATAGTACTTGCGTCATATAAATCTTTTCTTATTAAAGACTTGGCTAACAAGGCAACATCCTTAACTGATCTACCAAAAACACCAATAGTATCTAATTTGTCTGATACTTTTAAAACACCACTCCTTGAAATTAAACCGTAAGATGGTTTATAACCTACAACTCCACAATAAGAAGCCGGTCGAATTACTGAACCTCCAGTTTGTGAACCTATTGATAAATGAGACATGTAAGACGCTACCACTGCTGCTGATCCACTTGATGAACCTCCTGGTGTTCTTGAATAATCATGCGGATTTCGTGTTTTAGATGGATGAATATATGCTAGTTCACACGTAACAGTTTTACCCATCACAATAGCACCAGCATTTTTTAATAAGTTTACAATTTCTGAATCTTGAGAACTAGATTTTTTTTTTCTAAAAACAGTTCCACATTCAGTTGGCATATCATAAGTTCCAATAATATCTTTTATTGCTACCGGCATTCCATGAAGTGGTCCCAAAGGTTTGCCTGATTTTCTATAATCGTCAGCTTCTTGAGCTTTTTCTAATAAAAGTTTCTCGTCAAAGAATTGCCAAGCTTTAACATCTTTCTCAAACTTTTTAATTCTATCAATATATGATTTACAAAGATCTATCGATGAAATTTCTCCTGACTTAAGCTTTAAAGATAATTCATATGCGCTTAAGGATGAGACTTCAATCATTTAGTTTTAATTTGCAAATAAAGTTTCAGGCAACCATAAAGCTATTCCAGGGAAAATATACATTAGGAACATTGCAAATATTACAATTCCTAAAAATGGAATAATTCCTCTGAAGATTTCTAATAATTCTACGTTTTTCGATTGAACTCCCTTAAGATAATAAGCAGACATGGCCATTGGAGGTGTTAAAAATGATGTTTGTAAATTTAAAGCTATTAACATCGCAAACAAATAAGGGTTAACCCCAAATAAATCTAATAATGGTAAAAATATTGGAACAAATATGATTAATATTTCAGTCCATTCAAGTGGCCATCCAAGTATAAATATAATTATCTGAGTAATAACAAGAAACTGCCAAGGAGCCAAATCCATTGACTTAAAAAAGTGTTCAAAGACCTCATGGCCTCCTAAATATGAAAACACCGAGGAGAATGTCCAGGAACCAACAAATAACCACATGATCATTGCTGAAGTTTTTGCTGTTAAAAAAACAGACTCCTTAAAATTTTTCCATTTTAGAGATTTGTATGCATAAGATAAGATAAGTGCTCCAAATGCACCTACAGCAGCAGCTTCTGCGGGTGTTGCTAAGCCTCCAAGAATTGACCCTAAAACTAAAAGGATTAGAGAAAATAAAGGAACAAATGAAATAAGAATTTCCTTGATGATTATTGCAGTTGCCGGAATTTCCTCCTTAGGTGGTTTCGGAGCGATTTTAGGATTAAAATAAGCTAACGTAATTGAGTAAACAATATAAAGACCAGCTAAAAGTAGCCCAGGAAAAATTGCAGCCGCAAAAAGTCTCAAAGGCGACAGCTGAGCGATAACTGAATAAACAATTAACATTATACTTGGAGGAATTAAAATTCCTAGACAGCCACCAGCACAAATTACTCCAGAAGAAAATTTTTTATCATAACCAGCTTTGATCATAGCTGGCCAAGCTAACAAACCCATCAAAGTCACAACTGCCCCAATTATTCCAGTGGCTGTAGAAAATAATGCGCAAGTAATTAAGGCTGCAACTGCCATTGACGCAGGTAATTTATGCGAAGCAAGTCTTATTGCAAAAAATAACCTAGAAACTATTCCTGCTCTCTCAACTAAATAGCCCATAAATAGAAATAGAGGAACAGCAGTTAAGACTGTATTATCCATAACGGTATAAGTGTTTTGAACGAATAAACCAAATATTCTGTTATCAAATATGTGGTCCATCAAACCCCAATCGAAATATGCATAGTAACCAAACCCAATTCCCATGGCCATTAAAGTGAAAGCAATTGGAAAACCTAGAAGCACTGCTCCAAGGAAAACAAACATCATGATCATTGCAACTACAGGATCTGGAATATAAAAGTACATATTATTTTGCTTTGAATTCTTTTTGAGATGTTCTCATTAATATCTTTTCTGTTTCTTGATCTGTGTCCTCTCTTTCATCCCACTCGCCTGTCTTTAGGCAATTAATACATCTAAAAACTTCTGCTACACCCTGTAAAGTTAAAAGTAACCCAGATAGAGGTATCAGGGATTTTGCCATGTAAATTTGGATCTGGGCAGGACTATTCCAACTTGTTTCTTTAATCTTCCATGCTAAACCTGCATAATCTAAACCGTAAAATGTTAAAGCTAATACTCCCGGAAAAAAAAATATTATATAAAGTACTAGGTCTAATTTTGCTTGAGTTCTTGTTTTCATTAACCTGTATAAAACATCTCCTCTCACATGGGCTTGCGTTGAAAGAGTATAAGCTCCGGCCATCATGAAAATTGCTCCATACATTTGTAAACTAAAATCAAAGTTCCACAAAGTTGGTTTATTAAATGCATAAGCCATCACGACTTCATAACATGTTCCTAAACATAAAATTACAATACACCATGAGAAGGCTTTACCAACTGCCACACTTAAACTATCTGCAAATTTTATATATCTATCCATGTATTATTTTTAAATTGAAAAAGGGGGATTGTAAATATCCCCCTTTTTTTATGAAAAATTAAATTTTTACGTCAGAAAGTTTACCAAATTCAGCCTCGTAAGCGAGTCTGTAGTTTGGCTGATTCATGAGTAAGTATTTCATAACCCTTTTCGCATAAGTTTTTTGCGAGTCTACAATTTTCTTAAAGAATGGATCTTTACCAGAAAACTCTCCGATAACTTGATCCCAACCTTTTAGCTGTTGAGCTAAAATTGCATCTGAAGTTTGATATACATTTACTTTATGTTCATTCATTAGTTTACTCAAATCAGCAGAGTATCTAACTAATGCTTTGAAATAGTTATCACTATTAGCACTGTATGCTGCATATTTTAATATAGCTTGGTGCTCTGGTGATAAACTTTCGTACCTTTTTCTATTAATTGGTATTTCGAACATTTCTTGTGACTGGTGGAAGCTTCCTAAATGGTAATGCTTAGAAACGTCTTGCATTCCAAATTGTGAGTCCGATGTAGGGTTATTGAACTCTGCAGCCTCAATTAATCCAGTTTTCATTGCTGGTTGGATTTCTCCGCCTGGTAATTGTCTTACGACCATTCCCATTGCAGTCAAAACGTTAGTCGCAAGTCCAACTGTTCGGTATTTCATACCTGTAACATCTGAAACTTGTGTTACGTTTTTCTTAAACCAACCAAATGGTTGTGCTGGCATTGGCATATGGAAAAAACCTACATAATCAAAGCCGACTTTTTTCAAAGTCTCTTCGTAAAGTTTTCTTCCTCCACCGTACTCAATCCATCCCATTACTTCTTGTGAAGATAAACCGTAAGACGGTCCAGTTCCAAAAAGTGATGCTGCTGGATTTTTTCCATACCAGTAAGCTGTTACCCAGTGGCCCATATCAAGTGAACCTGAACTTACAGCTTGTCCAATTTCAGAAGTTTTAACAACTGAACCAACCGGCTGTAAATCGATCTTAAGTGAACCGCCAGACATCTCCTCAACCATTCGCGCATAGTCGCCGGCCATTTCAAAGAAAATATTTGCACCACTTGGCCATGCTGCTTGCATTTTAAGTGTTACAGATTTTCCTCCTCCGCCGCCTCCAGCGCCTCCTTGAGGTTTACAAGCCGCTAAAATTCCGCCGGCTGCCACTGCTCCGGCAACTTTAAAGAATTTACGTCTTGAAGGAGATTTCTTTTTTATGATCTTTTTTTCTTTAGACATATGTCCTCCCATTGTTAATTAACATCAAGATTTAAGCATAAACTCAAATCAGAGTCTCGATATTTTTAAAACTTTTTTAAATTGAAAATTAAAGATTCAATCTATGAGTGTGTTAATTTACCTTATCTTTAGGCACTTTGCCTGAAAAAAAGTCTTCAAGATTTTTTGTTGCTCGATAAGCCATGTCCCATCTAGTTCTTTTTGTTGCGCTTCCAAGATGAGGTAGTAAAAAAATATTTTTTAAACTTAAATACTCTGGATGAATTTTAGGTTCACCGTTATATACATCTAAGCCATAGGCAAAAACAGTTCCATTTTTTAATGCTTCTATCATGGCATCGTCATCGACTATATCTCCTCTAGCTGCATTACCTATGACGGTATTTTCTTTTAAATAACTTAAAGTTTCTCTGTTTACTAACTTTGTTGTTTCTGGAGTTGCTGGACAATTAATAGATAAAAATTCACTTTTTTCAAATAAGCTTTTTAAATCTTTATGATAGATCGCACCATCTTCTAATTCAGGTGAAAGTTTAGATCGGTTGTGATAGTGAATTTCCATATTAAAAGCTTTTGCTCTTTTAGCAACTGCTCTTCCTATTCTTCCCATTCCAAGTATTCCAAGACTTTTATTAGACATTTGCTTGCCTAATAAAAAATCCCAAGACCACTTCCAACTTTGAGTTTCTGCGGCCAGCCGTCCCTCGTAAGCTTTTCTTGATGCTCCTAACAAAAGTAAAATCTGAATATCAGCAGTTGCATCAGTCAATACATCTGGTGTATTTGTTACAGTAATGCCTCTTTCTTTTGCAGCTTTAATATCTATGTTTCCGAAACCTACCGCGCCATTAGCAATTATTTTGATGGAGCTGGAGAGTTTAGATATTGTGTCGGCATTAATTGGGTCCGAAACAGAACTTAATATCCCATGAAAATTTTTAGAATTTTCTATAATTTCTTGAGGCTTATAAATCTTATCATCTTTATTTAAAGTAACTTCAAATAACTCTTTTAACTTCTCCTCATTTTCTTTGAGAAGTCTTCTTGTTACTAATACTTTTTTTTTCATCTTAGAAGTTATTTAATTTATAAGGCTTTGGACCACCCGTAAACCAATCAAGTAGTTCTACTGTATGTATGATAGGTATTCTGGTACCAGCAGAAATTTGTGTCATACATCCAATATTGCCGGTTGATATAAAGTCAGGTGAAATTTTCTCAATATTTTTCACTTTATTTTTCAAAAGCGTTTTAGCCATTTTTTGATGTAAAATATTATATGTTCCTGCAGATCCACAGCATAAATGACCTTCGGGTATATCTAATACTTCGTTACCAGTTTTTGAAATCAAATCTTTTGGTTGTTGATGAACTTTTTGACCATGCTGCATAGAGCAAGCTGAATGATAAGCTATTTTATACTTTTTATCGGAATTAACGTTGATATTTAATTTAAGATTTTCATCTAAATACTCGGTTATATCTTTTGTTAGTTCTGAAATCTTTTTAGCTTTTTTCTTTAAATTTTTATCATCTTTGAAAATATGACCATAGTCTTTTAAAGTAGTTCCACATCCAGATGTATTACTAATTATCGCATCTAAGCCGTTCTTAAGATATTCCTCATGCCAACTTTCAATATTTTTTTTAAAAGAGTCATGGGCTAATTTTTTCTTACCCAAATGATGGTTTAAAGATCCACAACAATTTATATCCGGCATAACAACAACTTCTACTTTGTGTCTATTCAAAAGTCTAATAGTTGCCTCATTTATCTCTGGTGAAATCACTCTTTGAACACATCCTGTTAAAAGAGCAACTCTTGAGATTTTTTTACCTTTATTAACTTCGTAAACTTTTTTTTCTTTTAATTTTTTTCCTGGAATTTTATCTGGCATTAAATGTAATGCGTTCCTTAAAAATTTTGGAAATAAAAAGCTAAATGGCTTTATAATTTTTGATGAAATAGCCATTAATAAAAACATGTTTGGTCTTGGTAATACAAAAGAAAGAATGTTTCTAAATAATCTATCTAAAAAAGGTCTTTTATATGTTTCTTCAACATAATTTCGTCCATGATCAATCAAATGCATATAGTTTACACCTGAAGGGCAAGTAGTCATGCAAGCGTAACAAGATAAACAACTATCTATATGTTTTGCAATTTCTTTAGTAGCGGGTTTTTTATTTTCCAACATATCTTTAATTAGATAAATTCTGCCTCTTGGACCTTCTAATTCCTCCCCGTTAACTCCATAAGTAGGGCACGTTGCGTTACACATTCCACAATGAACACATTTTCTTATTATTGTTTCACTTGTTTTATTATCTTTGTTTAAAAGTTGTTTATCTGTAAATGAGGTCTGCATTTAAACTCCTGTATACATTTTTCCTGGGTTAAAAATTCTTTTTGGATCAAAACTCCTTTTTAATTTTTCACTTATTTTATACTTAATTGGATCTATTGTAAAAATGTCTGCAGAAGCCTTCAGATCCTCTTCGATTTTAATGATTGTGCAATAACCATAATGTTTTTTCATAATTTGTTTAATTTCATTAAGTATTTTACTATTTATCTCATTAAAAGCCATCCAAACTAAACTTCCTCCCCAATCGATAAAATAACTTACATCATTGCTTTTAAGCTTTTGAATAATTTGCAATGTCTCACTTATTGGAGCGACTATTCTGAGTAAATTACTCTTTAAATTTTTAAAGACTTCTAAATTTTTCGTTCTATTCCAAAAAATCTTACTTTGTTCAGTATCTAAAATTGATACTTCATGACTTAAAAGACCAAGTTCTTTGGATAATCTATCAATTCTTTGATCTACTGAGTTTGCAGGGCCTTCAATTCTTAAAGCTGTTAAACCACCTTCATGATTAAGGTCGTTTAAAATAAAATTTTTTCCAAAATAATCTGGATAAAATACACCTCCAGATGGATCTGTTGAAGAAGAAAGAGATTTACCGAGGTAGCCTAGTGCTTTCTTAAGGTGAGGATTTTTTATTACCAAAGTTTTACTTGTTTCAGGTTTTGGTAAAACTTTTATTGAAAGCTCTGTTAGTATGGAGAGTGTTCCAAATGACCCTGACAACAATTTACATAAATCATATCCAGTAACATTTTTTACAACAGTCCCTCCAGATTTTATAGTTTCACCTTTTCCATTTAAACCTTGGAAACCTAATACGTGATCCCTAACACTACCAACTTTAAATCTTCTTGATCCCGCAAAATTACAAGAGACAACTCCACCAATTGAGCCGCTGTTACTTTCTCCAGTAAATAAATAACCAAAATCATTAGGTTCAAACGCTAATTGTTGATTATTTTTATCCAAATGCTCAACTATTTCTTTTATTGGAGTTCCTGCTTTGACTTTTATATATAATTCCTCAGGTTTATATTCGATTATTCCGCTATAATTTGAAAGATCTAGAGTTTTTTCGGATTGAAAATTTCTACCAATTTTATATTTGGATTTCAATCCATTAATCTCTAAAGGTATGTTTTTTCTGAAACAATTCTTTACTATTTCAACTATCTCTTCTCTAGACGATGGTTTAAAGACGTTTTGATTAAAATCTAGGGATGTCTGGGAATTTTGTTTTTCCTCCATGGACATGAACTCTTCCTTCCTCAGCACATTTTCTAAGTATTGGATACACTTTGCCTGGATTTAATAATGAATTAGGATCTAAAGCAGCTTTAATCGTTAATTGTTGCTGTATATCTTTATCGTTAAAAGCTTCACACATTAATTCCCTTTTCTCTATTCCAACCCCATGTTCGCCTGTAAGTGCGCCACCTACTTGAACACAGTATTTGAGGATATCTGCTCCAAACTCCTCGCATTTTCTAAGAGATTCTTTATCATTTGCATCGAACATTATTAAGGGGTGAAGGTTCCCATCACCAGCGTGAAAGGCGTTAGCTACTGGTAAATTATATTTTTTAGACAATCTTGTGATTTCATTTAGAACTTCTGCTAATTTTCCTCTTGGTATTGAGCCATCCATACACATATAGTCAGGCGCTAAAACACCACAAGCTGGGAAAGCTGCTTTTCTTCCCGCCCAGAATTTTAATCTTTCCTCTTTTGTTTTATTAACTTTTAAGCTAGAGGAATTATTTTTTTCTGCAATTTCTTTTACCTTTTGAATATAAGCTTCAACCTCATGCTCTTCACCATCAAATTCTATGATCATTATCGCTTCAGCGTCTGTTGGGTAACCGGCTTTAGAATAATCGTTAGTAGCTTTCGTTAAAGCCTTATCCATTATTTCGCAACCAGCAGGTATACAACCTTTGGCAATTATTTCCGCAACACAATTACCTGCATCCTCAATAGTTGGAAAACCTATCAAAGCTGCTTTCACAACCTCAGGAGACTTTAAAATTTTTACAGTGACCTCTGTGATTACTCCTAAAAGACCTTCTGAACCCGTCATTAAACCTAAAAAGTCATAACCTTCAGCATCCATCGCTTTACCCCCAAATCTAGTAATAGTGCCATCCATCAAAACTACTTCGATACCTAAAAGGTTATTTGTAGTAGCTCCATACTTCAAAGAATGAACACCGCCAGAATTTTCAGCAACGTTTCCACCAATCGAACAAGCAATTTGACTAGATGGATCTGGAGCGTAGTAAAAACCTTTATCTTGAACAGCATGAGTAATTGCTAAATTTGTTACACAAGGCTGGGTAACCACACATCTATTTTCGTAATCAATTTCAATAATTTTATTAAATTTTCCCATTGCCATTAAAACACAATCCTCTAAAGGCAAAGAACCGCCTGACAGTCCCGTTCCAGCTCCTCTTGGAACAACTTTAACTTTATTTTCATTACAGTATTTTAAAATCCTACTAACTTCATCTACACTCTCAGGCATAACCACAACTAGAGGCATTTTTCTATACGCAGTCAAAGCGTCTGTTTCGAAAGGTTTTAGTTCATCAACATGATGAAGTACATTTTTAGAGTTTATAATTTCTTTAAGATCTGAAACAATTTTGTCTTTTTTAGACATAACCACTTTGTCAACTTTTGGCATTTGTAAACTACTCATAATTAATCCTACTTAAGCATTTTTGAGATTTTTTCTAGTGCTTTTTGAATGTTATCCCTCGAAGCTGCAAAGCTAAAACGAACGTAATCTGTAGATGTTTTTCCAAAAGCTGTTCCAGGTACAATTGCCACACCAGCCTCATGCATACATTTTTTTGAAAATTCCGATCCACTCATGCCTGTTCCTTTAACATTTGGAAAAGCATAAAATGCTCCTCCTGGCATGCTACACGTTACTCCTGGTAAATCATTTAATCCTTTGTGGATTAATTTTCTTCTTTGGTCAAATTTTTCCATCATGTGATAAATAGAGTCGTCGGGACCATCTAACGCTGCTATTCCAGCAAACTGAGAAGGTGCATTTACACAAGAAAAACTATTTATTGCTAATTTGGTTACATGAGAAATTAATTTTTCTGGCCAAACACTCCAACCCATTCTCCAACCAGTCATAGAATAAGCTTTACTCCATCCGTCTAAAACTATTAATCTATCCTGTAAATCAGGATAATTAAAAAAAGTTGGCATTTCTTTTCCATCAAAAATTTGTCTACTATAAATTTCATCACTAAGGATTGTAACATGCGGATGTTTCTTTAAACCTTCTGCTAGAAAATCGATCGCTGGTTTTTCAACAAAACTTCCTGTCGGATTATTAGGATTAATCAAAATGACAAGGCGAGTCTTATCAGTAATTAAAGATAAAATTTTTTCAGGATCAAACTTTAAATCTTTCTCCTTCGTGAGGTCATATGGAATTGCTTTAGCGCCTGTATAATTTATCATAGACTCATAAATTGGAAAACCAGGTGTTGGATGAACTATCTCAGCACCAGGTTCGCCAATCATTTGAATAGCAAAATACATTGTTGGTTTTCCTCCTGGCATAATCATAACTCTTTCGGGATCAATATCTTTTTTATAGAGACTCTTTATTTTTCGAGAAACTGCCTGCCTACATTCCGTGATACCATTAGCTAAAACATATCCATGATGTCCATCATCAATAGCTTTTTTCGCTGCATCCATAATATGTTGAGGCGTTTTAAAATCGGGTTGGCCAAGTCCTAAGTGAATCATTTCTTTTCCTTGAGCCTCAAGTTTTTTAGCTTCAGCTAAAACACTAAATGCTGTTTCTGTTCCAAGCCTGTCTAAATTTTTTGCAATTTTCATTTTCTAAACCTAATATTTATTGACACTTTTGCAAACTAGTTTTTTTGCATCACCTATAAGCAATTTTCGTTTTATTTAGCTCTTTTATGCTCTTGCATCCTAATAAAATCATATCTCTTCTTATTTCATCTCTCATTCTTGTAAGAATTTGCTCTACACCTTTCTGACCGCCTGCACCTAATGCAAATAAAAAACCTTTTCCAAAACTACATGCCGTTGCTCCCAAAGAAAGTGCTTTAAGAACATGTGTTCCTCTTCTTATTCCGCCGTCTAAAATAATTTCTATTTTTCCTCCAACAGCATCTGCTATCGCTGGTAGTTGATCAAATGGAGATCTAGATCCATCAAGTTGTCTCCCCCCATGATTTGAAAGCATTATTGCAGATGCACCAATATCAACTGCCCTTTTTGCATCTTCAACTGACATTACTCCTTTTAAGGCAAAGGGACCTCCCCATTTTTTTACCACGTACTCAGCGTCTTTCCAGCTCATCGCGGGGTCGTATTGCTCGTTGATATATTCCATAACTCCTTTTGCAATACTAGATCCTTTTTTTGTCCAGTGAGAAACATTGGCTAGTTGAAATTGTTCATGTGTCAAATAATTGAATGCCCATTTAGGATGCATTGCAAAACTCATTAAACTTTTTAGAGTTAGTTTTGGAGGAGTGGTAAATCCCCATCTATGATCTCTTTCACGATTTCCTGCAACTACGGTATCAACAGTTAAGCACATAGCTTTAAACCCTGAACTTTTGCATCTATCAATAAGATTATCTGTAAGACCTTGATCTTTATGAATATAAAGCTGAAAAAGTTTTGGGCCGCCAGAAATATTCGCAATTTCCTCTATTGAGGAAGTTGCCATTGTGGACATACTGTAAAAAGTTCCAAATTTTTCTGCAGCTCTTGCTGAAGCTTTATCTCCATCATGGTGGTAAAGTCTTTGCATCGCTGTTGGTGACAAAAAAATTGGTAGATCAATTTTTTGACCGAAGACTTCAGTTGATAAATCTGGTTCACCTACGCTTGCTAAAATATTTGGAACTAAATCACACTTTAAAAAGGACTCAGTATTTCGCTTTAAAGTGGTTTCGTCGTCTGCTCCACCATCAATATAGTGAAAAATAGGTGCAGGTAAATTTTTTTTTGCTAATTTTCTAAAATCTTCAAAATTATAACAATCGTTTAAGTTCATTGTTATTAAAAATTTTTAGAAAAGGTAATTTGTTGATTATCTGTGCCGGGATTTATATCTCCCCAATCATTATTTGATATGTGACTATAGCTATAACTTAACTTTGAATTTTCAAAAATATCTAACCCAACTTTAATTTCACTTTTGAACTCTAAAACGCTCCCCAAATCTTTTCCATCTCCCTTTTCGTAATAACCAGGAGAAAAGCTTGGTAAAATTTTTAATGGTCCAACTCCATACTGACCCTCTATACCTGTATAAAAATATACTGAACTGTCGCCGGTAATAAAAGCGCCTGTAATAGGTTTAAAAGTTCCTAAAAGTGTATCTCTAAAAAGATCAGGATTTTTATGTTCAATGCCAAATAAAGAAGTTTGATCGTCTCCCTCTTCATCAATTACATCAAAAGTGCCAGTGTAAAATGATAAATTAGCGTTTCTTTCATCTGCTAAAGCTGGAAAAATAAAAGCAATTAAAAAGATTAATTTTATGTAAAATTTAATTTTCATGATCAAAAAATACAACTAATTAGTTAATATGTACAGTTGGCAATTTAAGCTTTTTTTGAGGATTTTCTTATAAAAAAAACAATAATTACTCCACCGATAATAAGAGCTAAGTATGGTAAGCCCCATAGCAAAAAGTTATCTAAATTAAATTTTGGCTTATATAAAATCCAGTCTCCATATTTATCAGAAAGAAAACTATAAATTTGCTCTTCTGTTTTTCCTTGCTCAATTAGGTCTTTAACGACCATTTTTAAAGTTAAAGCAAAATCAGAATTTGAGTCTGCTATTGATTGACCTTGGCAAACTAAACATCTCAAGTTTTTATGTATCTTGCTTTCCTCCACAAGCTCATTTGAATGTAGATTGATATTAATATTAAGAAAAAAAACTATAAGAAAAATTTTAAATTTCATAAAGAATTTATTATATCCTTTATATAATTTATATCTTGATTATTTAGAGGTCCAATAAATTTTTTTAAAATCATTGTTTCATTATTAACTAATATACTTTCTGGTATGCCATAAATTCCAAAATTGACTGATTGCTTTCCTGTCATATCTTTTGCCAGATCATTATATGGATTTCCTAGCTCATTTAAAAATTTAGATGCATTAATTTTTTTATCTTTAAAGTTAACTCCCAAAATCTTTAAATTTTTTTCTTTTGACAATTGCATTAAATAGGGGTGTTCTACTCTGCATGGAGCACACCACGATGCCCAAAAATTAATAAGCGTGTAATCATTTTTTTTTAAATCCTCATTAGTATAAATATTTTTTTCATGAAAACTTTTTAAATTGAATTTTGTTAATTTCTTACCTACTAGATAGTCAGTGCTATAATTAGTTTCTCTATTCAATGAGTTGTAAAATACAAAAAAAACAAAAATGAATAGTAAAACTATTGAAGATCTAATTATTTTTTGCATTTTTAAATAAACTTAAAAATCCCCCTAAAGACAGTAGTATTACAGATATCCAGATCCAAACCATAAGTGGCTTGTGCTGAAATTTAATATTGTAGTATTCTGAACGATCAATATTACTCATCGTTAAATAATGGTCTCCTAAATAGTTTGTTTGGATAGAGGCTTCATACGTAAGGGTTTGTGGGTTTTCATAAATTCTTATTTCAGGATATAAAATTTTTCTTTCCATCGTAATTGAATTATTTACCTCTAATTTGCCAACTACAGCTTTATAATTAACTTCTTGATTTAATTTAAGATCTAAAAGAGCAAATTCATAGTTATCTATTTTTTTTGCCTCACCAAGTTTTAAATTGAAATCTTTTTCAACAGAAAAATTATGATTTAATCCAATGAATAAAATTAAAAAACCAAAAGATAAGTGAGAAACTATTCTTGGCAAGCTCGATCTACTTTTTTTAAAAAAATCTAAAAAAGAGGATATAATTAGGAATAAAGAAGATATTAAGATTAAATTTGAAATTAAGCTATAACTTTTAAGAAAATAAAAGATTGCAATATTTATAATAATTGCTCCTCCAAGAATTAATAATATGTTTTTTAAGTTTGAAAATTTATTTTTAATCCATTTTGCTTGAGGACCAATAGCCATTAAAAATAAAAATACTACTACAACTGGTATTATCACAGAATTGTAAAAAGGAGGTCCAACTGAAATCTTATTGTTTGAAATTACGTCTGTAAATATTGGGTACAAAGTACCTAATAATACTGTTATTAAATAAAACATCATGAACCAGTTATTTATCAAAACAAAAGTTTCCTTGCTGTTTGAATTAATAAAATCGTTAGTTGGCTTAAATTTATTGAACAAAAAATAAATTGATGCAAAAATCATTAAACTTAAAAATATTAGAATGAATATACCTCTTGATGGATCGTTAGCAAAAGTATGAACTGAATTAAGTATGCCAGACCTAACCAAAAAAGTACCTGTTACACTTAAAGTAAACGTTAATAAGCAAAGTATTATTGTCCAAAAATAAAGTGTGTTTCTTTTTTCTAAAACTAATAAACTATGCAACAGTGCTGTCATTGCGAACCACGGGAGTAAGGAAGCATTTTCAACTGGGTCCCAAAACCAAAAACCGCCCCAACCTAACTCATAATATGCCCATATTGACCCAACCAAAATGCCTAACGTTTGGAAAACCCATGATATCAAAACCCAACTTTTAATTGACTGAGCAAAGTTTCTTCCAGAATAATTTGAAATCATTGAAGCCATAGCCGCAGAAAAATATATAGATGATCCCACAAATCCAACATAAAGTAGAGGTGGGTGAATAGCTAAAGCTGGATCCTGTAATATTGGGTTCAAACCTAACCCCTCTTTAGGAATTGGGCTAATAAAACTAAAAGGGTTAGAATTAAAAATTATAAAAAATAAAAAACCTAAAATTAACAAGTTTTGAATTATTAAAGTATAAAGTCTGTAGTTCTTTGGGTGGTTTTTATTAAAAATTAAAAATAGAAAAGAGAAAATTGTAAGTATTATAACCCAAAGCAATAAGCTGCCCTCGTGATTTCCCCAAGTCCCAGAAATTTTATAGAAAAGAGGCTTTAGTGAATGAGAATTTTGATAAACAGTTATTAAAGAAAAGTCAGAAACGATAAAAGCAGCAGTGAGAGTAAAAAAACAAATCAAAACTATAGTGCTTTGCAACAAACTTATTTGGTAAATATTTTTGAAAATAA
The DNA here is from genome assembly GCA_902552345.1 of uncultured Pelagibacteraceae bacterium. GTDB lineage: Bacteria > Pseudomonadota > Alphaproteobacteria > Pelagibacterales > Pelagibacteraceae > Pelagilacustribacter. Next base: position 187,487 of record CACDGO010000002.1, read on the forward strand.
AATTACTTTCAGTTTTTAAACATTTGAAAGAATTATAAATAATTAAAGAACTTAAAAAAATATTTATCAATAAAAGAAAATTTCCAGTATTACTTAGCATTTTCTTTCATTATGTTTTTTATTTCTGGGGGCATATAATTCTCATCATGTTTTGCTAAAATTCTGTCAGCAACAAAAAACTTTTTATCCTGCAGCTTACCTTCTGCCACTACTCCTTTGCCTTCTGCAAATAGGTTTGGTATCGTTCCTTTAAAACTCACATTGATTTCATTTTTAAAATCTGTAATTATAAATCTAATTTCTTGATCTTTTATTTTTAGCGTGTCCTTTTTAACCATTCCACCAACTCTAATCTTTTTATCAAAATTTATTTCCTGGTTTATTTTAATATCAGTAGGAGAATTAAAATATAAAATATTTTCGTTCAGAGCATTTAAAATAAAAAAAATTCCAATGACTGATGAAAATAGTAGTATTGCTAAAAGAGAGGCCCTTTTTTTTACGTTTTTTGGAAGCATTAAATGCTTTAAATCGTTTTATTGTATGATGCTAATATTTTCGAAGCTATTTTAGAATTTCTTAAAACTGTTTTTTTTTGTTGAACAGAAAGTTCTTCAATTTCTTTGGCGAATTCCTTTTCATACTTTTTAAGTGTTTTTCTTGTCTTGCAGTAAACGAGCCCGCAAACTAAAAAAGTAATCACAAAAGATGACCACACGAAAATTCCGTATCCATTCATAGTTATAAAATTACTGATCATATCTTTTTAAATTCTTTTTCTTAATTCTAATGATTTCTGTCTTGTATTTCATTAGAAAAATTAGCGCACAATACAAAATTAATACAAAAAACATAAGAAATAAAGGCGTTAACATTGAGGAATGTATTGTACTGGTTCCAGTAATCTTAATACTTGCAGGTTGGTGTAGCGTGTTCCACCATTCCACGGAGTATTTAATGATTGGGATATTTATTATGCCAATAATTGCAACAATACTTGAGATTTTGTTTGCTTTATCATCGTCATCAAAAAATTTATGTATAACAATTAAAACTAAATAAAATAGTGCCATAATTACCATAGAGGTTATCCTTGCATCCCAGACCCAAAAAGTTCCCCATGTAGGCTGACCCCAAATTGATCCAGTTACTATTGCTATACAAGTAAACATTAAGCCTATTGGTGCAATGCTCTTTGTTATCAATTTTAAATTTTTAATTTTAAAGATAAAATTCAAAATAGATAAAATGGCTATACAGCTGAAGGAAGCAAGACTTATCCAGGCCGCTGGTACATGCACATACATTATCCTTACACTATCGCCTTGTAGGTAATCAGGGGGAGAAAAAATTAATGCAAATGATAGAGCAATTAACAATAAAACAAAAAATATCGAATTAATAAAATTTATTAATTTTTCTATTATAGCGAAAATATAACTATTATGAAAAAAATTTAACATTCAATTTAACTACTATAATAATATTTTTTTGTGAAGTTCTATTATACGCCCAATTAAGAATTGGAGGGAGTAATATAAGAATTTTATTCTCAATTGGGCTTAAACTCTAATATTATAGAAAATCTCTGTGTTCTATATTAGAACAAATATTGTTTTATTTTAGGCGTGATAAATTTAATTAGAGATTTTAAAGTAATTAGCACCTTTTTTGCCTGAAAAAATTTCTTCAATTAAAGGATGCTTGACTGGTTCTTTTGACTTATCTAGCAATAAATTTTGTTCTGAAACATAGGCCTCGTAAGTTACTTCGTTGCTTTCAGCTAATAAGTGATAAAAAGGTTGATCTTTTCTAGGTCTAACTTCCTTAGGAATGGATTGATACCATTCTTCAGAATTATTAAACTCGAAATCAACATCATAGATTACACCCCTAAAATCAAAGTGACGGTGCTTAACGACTTCACCAATTGAAAATTTTGCACTATTACTTACTGCCATACCTAATAGTTAGTAATTTTTTTATTAAAATCAATATCTAATTTGTTTAAATTTTATAATGTGTTAATCTATATGTTGTGAATAAGTCATTTTTAAAATTTATCACAGACTTTGGGCCATTATTAATTTTTTTCACAATATATTACAAGAATGACAATAACCTCATAGTTGCTATTCCTCCTTTAATAGTAGCGACTATTGTTGCGGTTATAGTTATGTATTTTGTAGAAAAAAAAATTCCGTATGTTCCTTTAGTTGGAGGAATAATCATAACTCTTTTTGGAGGCCTAACTTTATACTTTAACAATCCAGTGTTTATTTATATGAAGCCAACAATTGTAAATATCATTTTTTCTGGAATATTAATTATCAGTAAAGTTTTTTTTCAAAGAAACTTTCTAAAGTTTTTTTTACAGACTGCTTTTCAATTAAATGATACTGGGTGGGATAAATTAAACTTCAGATGGGCTTATTTTTTTATTTTTTTAGCTATATTGAATGAAATTATTTGGAGAACACAACCAGAAACTACTTGGGTAAACTTCAAAGTGTGGGGAATTTTACCAATAACTTTTATATTTACAGCTTTTCAAGTACCCCTCATAAATAAATATAAAATATGAACAAAATTAAATTAATTATAAATAATGATTTAAAAAAAAATGAAAAGGAGAGATTTTTTATTAAGAAAGAACTCCAATGTATTTTAAATCTTTATGCAAAAATGGTTTCGAATGGATCGTGGAAAGATTACTCTTTTTCAACTGGAGTAAAAGAGGTTTCATTTGATGTTTACCAAAGAGCTTCGGAAAAGCCTGTGCTTAGAATTACTAAAAATCTTAGGCCCAATTATTTTAATGAAAAGTATTTTATTAAAGACAAAGATGGAAAAATAATTAAAAAATCAGAGAATTTAAATCTTTTAATAGATAGAACTAGTTGGAATAAGCTAAGACTAATAAAATAATTATCTTCTTTGACCAAAAAGTCTTAAAAGCATTATGAAAAGATTTATAAAATCAAGGTAAAGTGTCAAAGCCCCCATAACAGCTTTTTTACCAATTAATTCACCGCTATCACTCACTAGATACATGTTCTTAATTTTTTGAGTATCGTAAGCAGTTAGACCTACAAAAACTAAAACTCCAATAATTGATATAACAAAATACATCATTGAAGATTTCATGAAAATATTTACTAAAGAGGCAATTATTATTCCAAAAAGACCCATCATTAAAAATGATCCTAATTTTGTTAGATCTCTTTTAGTTGTATATCCATAAATGCTCATCGCACCAAAGGTACCTGCTGTGATAAAGAAAACTCTAGTTATACTAGCGCCAGTGTAAATTAAAAATATCGATGAAAGTGATGCTCCCATTAAAGCTGCAAAAACCCAAAAAGTAGTTTGTGCTTTTGCTGCAGACATTTTTGCAATTCCAAAACTCATGTAAAAAACTATTGCAAGGGGAGCTAACATTATAACCCATTTTAAGCCTGAGGCATAAATAGAGTTACCAAAACTTGTTAGTCCGACTATCTGTCCCTCAGTAGAAGTTACGACGGCCATTTTAAAAAATAACAAAGCTACAAATCCAGTCAGAAGCACACCAGATGCCATGTAGTTGTAAACTTTAAGCATGTATGAACGTAAACCTTGATCTATAATTGCTTCAGAAGCTGACGAACGGATTGTTGATCTTTGTTTATTAATTTCCATATATAAATATATAAGTTTTTTTAAATACTTTTCAATAGGCAAAAATTGACCTAAAAAACTGTTATAATTATTAAGTTTTTATGAAATTTAAAAAATTGGGCACTACAGATTTAGATGTGAGCTTAATATGTTTAGGAACTATGACATGGGGCACACAAAATACTGAAAAGGATGCTTTTGAACAAATGGATTACTCCTTAAGTGAAGGGGTTAACTTTTTTGACACTGCAGAACTTTACTCGGTGCCGCCTAACTCGGACTCTTATGGCAAAACCGAAGTAATGATTGGAAATTGGTTTGAAAAAAGAAAAAATAGAGAAAAAATAATTTTAGCTTCAAAAGTTGCAGGTCCAGGATGTAGTTGGATTAGAGGTGGAGGAAATAATTTTGATGAACAAACAATTGGAAAAGCAATCGATGGGAGTTTAAAAAGATTAAAAACAGATTATATTGACTTGTACCAGCTGCATTGGCCCGAAAGATCAACCAATTACTTCGGCAAAAGAGATTATACTGTTGATAGTGATGAAGGAGAGTGGAATAGCTTTGAAAACGTTCTCGAAGCCCTAGAAAAATTTATTCAGAGCGGAAAAATTAGATACATTGGCATGTCAAATGAAACTCCATACGGTCTATCAAAATATATTGAATTATCTAAAAATAAAAAATTACCTCGGATGATGTCAGTACAAAACCCTTACAATTTAGTTAATAGAACTTATGAAATTGGAATGTCTGAAATTTCAATTAGAGAAAGATGTGGACTTCTAGTCTATTATCCTCTTGCTACAGGTGCGCTATCTGGAAAATATAGAAATGGTCAAATGCCAAAAAATTCTAGACAAGCTTTATTCAAAGGTTGGGAAAGACATCTAAATCCTTTAGCTATGAAAGCATACGAGGAATATTATAAATTAGCTAAAGAAAGTAAAATGACAATGGCTCAGTTAGCACAGGCTTTTGTAAACACCAGACCTTTTGTTACGAGTAATATTATAGGGGCAACAACAATGGAGCAATTAAAGGAAAATATAGATAGTGTAAACATTGAACTATCCGATGAAATTTTAAAAAAAATTGATGTTATCCATAATAATAACCCAAATCCATCTCCTTAATACAAGGCATTGAAATAGATAATTTTTAGTATAAAAATAAAATATGTCTGTTAAAAAAATTTTTATAATACTAATTCTATGTTTATTTTCTGTTAATTCTTTTGCCGTTACGCCAAGATCAACTGGAAAATATAAAAACTGGGAAAGCTTTGTAGCAGAAACTGATAAGGGAAAAATTTGCTTCGCTCAAACTGTTCCGACTAAAAGAGCGCCAGCTGCTGTAAAAAGAAATAAATCAAAATTATTTGTAGCTTTTAGGCCCTCAGAAGAAATCAAAGATGAAGTGAGTTTAACAAGTGGCCATGATTATAAGACATCAAGTGTAACCGCTAGCTCTGGAAAAAGAAGATACTCTTTTTTTTCACAGAAAGATTTTGCTTGGCTATTGGATGATCAGGAAGAGAAAAAATTTATTCAATTGATGAAAAAAGCAACTGACATAATTGTAAAAGCAAGAACCACAAAAGGAGCTGAGACAACTGATCACTATTCTATGATGGGATTCACAAAGGCGTATAACACGGCAAAAAAAACTTGCAGCTAAATGAAAAAAATTGTTTTAGCCTACTCAGGTGGTTTGGATACATCTATAATTTTGAGATGGTTACAAGAAAATTATAAAGCTGAAGTAATTGCTTACACCTCTGATATTGGACAAGTTTTAGATAAAAAAAAAATTATTAAAAATGCTAAAAGACTAGGTGTAAAAAAAATAATTATTGAAAATTTAAAAAATATCTTTGTGAAAGATTATGTTTTCCCTATGATAAGAGCTCATGCAGTTTATGAAGGAGTATATTTATTAGGCACATCTATTGCCAGGCCGTTAATTGCAAAAAGACAAGTTGAAATTGCAAAAAAATTTAAGGCTTTTGCAGTTTCGCATGGCGCGACTGGAAAAGGTAACGATCAAGTAAGATTCGAGCTGGGTTACTCATATTTTGGTAAAAATAAGATTAAAACTATAGCGCCATGGAGAGAATGGAAATTACAATCAAGAGCAGATTTAATTAAATACGCTAAAAAAAATAATATACCAATTCCTAAAGATAAAAAGGGAGCACCGCCATTTTCTGTAGATGACAATATTTTTCATACATCAACTGAAGGCAAGATTTTAGAGGACCCAAAAAACTCTGCTCCTGAATTTATTTATCAGAGAACAGTTTCACCACAAAAAGCTCCTAATAGACCTACAAAAGTAAAAATTACTTTTAAGAACAGTGATCCAATTGCAGTAAATGGAAAAAAATTAAGTCCTGAAAAGCTTTTAAGTAAATTGAATATTCTGGCTGGAAAAAATGGAATAGGGAGAGTTGATCTTGTTGAAAATAGATTTATTGGGATTAAATCCAGAGGTGTTTACGAAACTCCAGGTGGTACTGTGTTATATACTGCACATAGAGCTATAGAGTCTGTAACTCTTGATAAAGAAACCGCTCATAAAAAAGAGAGAATAATGCCAGAGTATGCTGAGCTGGTATATAACGGTTACTGGTTTTCGAAAAAAAGATTAAAATTACAAAGACTTATTGATAAAAAAAGAAACAAAGTGTCTGGTGATATTATTTTAAGTTTATGCAAGGGGAACGTAACTATTTTATCAAGAAGGACAAAAAATAAAGCTTATTCAATGAAAAAAGTTTCTTTTGAGGAGAATAAAACGTTTAATAAAAGAAAAGTTGAAAATTTCATAAAATTTCACTCTAAACAGTTAAATAAAGCTTAAATTTTTGATAGATTAATATCTAATGAACAGTTCGATTCGAAATATTCAGTTAGTTGCGGTTATAGTGGTTCTTGTATCAACTATTATTGCTTTCTTTTTAGAAATGAAAGAAATGTACGAAAACAAAGATATCACATTAGCTGATTTGCTCTTAATGTTCATTTATATCGAAGTAATTGGTTTAGTGAGATCTTATTGGGAAACTCAATCCGTAAGAATAACATATCCTTTAATCATAGCTATTACAGCGCTAGCTCGGTTTATAATATTACAAGATAAAGAGAGTGACCCTGCAAACTTAATTTATATTTCTTTAGCTATTTTAATAGTTGCGATTGCTACAGTTATTATAAGATTTAGAAATAGTAAGTACTTAAAAATTGAAAAGTCTAGGTCAAGCGAGCTTTAAAACACGTTAAAGTATTCTTTAATAAACATGCAATCGTCATTGGTCCTACGCCTCCAGGAACAGGAGTTATTGCTTTAACATTATCTTTTAATTCATCAAAATTAACATCTCCTACTATTTTTTCTCCTACTTTATTAATGCCAACATCTATAACAATTGCATTTTTTTTTACCCAATCTTTTTTGATTAAATTTGGAACCCCGACAGCTGCTACTAAAATATCTGCCTTGAGGCACTCATTTTTTAAATTATTTGTTTTTGAGTGAACTATAGTTACTGAGCAATTTTCCTTTAATAATAATTGAGCCATTGGTTTACCATTTAAATTAGATCTTCCTATTATAACAGCATGTTTGCCTGCTAAATTTGACTCTATTTTTTTAATCAATAAAAGACATCCCAAAGGTGTACAAGGAACGATTGAGTCATAACCAGATGAAAGATTGCCAACATTTACTGGATTAAAACCGTCTACGTCTTTGGATGGATTAATTGCATTAATAATTTTCTCTTTACTTATATGGCTAGGCAATGGAAGCTGAACTAAGATACCAGAAATTTCATCGTTTTTATTCAATTCTTCAATTTTTTCTAAAATATCTTTCTCACTCACATTTTTTGGATATCTAATTATTTCAGAGTTAATGCCAACTTCTCTAGCACTTTTTTCTTTATTTTTTACGTATATTAAACTGGGCGCAAAATCTCCGATCAAGATAACTGTAAGACTGGGTGTTTTACCGCTCTTTTTCTTTAAATCTGAAATTTCTTTTTTAATTTCATTTCTAATAATCTCCGCTTGTTTTTTTCCATCAATAATCATCTTAAAAATAGTCCTGGTGCAAACATTTCAAAAACTAAATTCCTAAAAAACATCAATCCTAAAATCAGTATCACTGGAGAGATATCTATAGACCCTAAGTTGGGTAAAAATCTTCTGATAAAGTTTAAAGGTGGAGCTGTAAGTTTGTAAGAAACGTCTAAAACAGAATATACAAACCTATTACTTGTATTTAAAACATTAAAAGCAACCAGCCAACTAAATATTACGTGAATAATTAATATCCAAATGTAAAGGCTAATTATATTGTCGAATAGAATTAATATCGACTTCATTAATTTTTCTCCACATAAACTGATGTACTTGGAAAAGCAAAAGACGCATTATTTTTTTCTACTATATTTTTTATTTCAAGGGCTAAAAGATCTTTAACCTTCATCCACTCTAAGTATTTTGTGGTTTTAGTAAAACATATTAGTTTAATGTCTATTGAACTTGCAGCAAATTGATCGATTTTCACTGATAGCATTGTATTTTCTGATTTTGAAAAAAATTCACTATTTTTTATAAAATTTTCTATCTGTTGTTTGATATCAATTAATTGTTTGCTTGTTGTTCTATACTCCAGACCTATAATCCAATTAATCCTCCTATTGGTAATTAAAGAATTATTTATTACTGCTTTTTCTGCAAACTGAAAATTAGGGATTGTTGCAAGAGATTTGTCAAATCTTCTAACAACTGTAGATCTAAAACCTATTGATTCAACTGTGCCTTCAATAACATCTTCAACATATATCCAATCTCCAACTTTAAATCTTTTCTCGACTAAAACTAATATACCTGAAATTAAATTTTTAAATAAATCTTGTGCTCCGAGTGCAACGGCAACACCAAATAGTCCTAGTCCGGCTATAATTGGTCCAATTTTAATTCCCCAAAGTTCTAAAACAGCCGCTAATCCTAGAATTATTATTAAGACCTTTAGAGCTTTGATAATCCAATTAACTAAATCCCTTGAAAGTAAATCACTGACTGATTTTACAACAGTTGAAAAAGGTCCAATGATTTGGTGAAAGGTCCAGAATATAAGAATTGTAATTAAAGAACGATTAATAGTTTCTAAAAAATCTGCAGCTTGAGTTTCAATAGTTAGATAACTAGTAGCTACAAAAAAACCTAATACGATCGGAAAAAACTTAGCTGGCCCTTCCATGGACTTTACAAGGGTATTATCAAAGTTATTTGAGGTTTTTGATACGTAATTCTCCAATCTTTTAATAACGAATTTTGAAAAAATTCCTCTTAAAAAAAGAAAAAATAAAAAAATTATTAAAGCAATAATAATATCGGAAATATTAACTCCTGAAATACCTTTATTCCAAACATCTAAAAATAATATCTTAAAATTTTGCAATACTTCCATCTAATTTCCAATTTTTATAAGTTCATCTCCAGCTTCGAAGGTTTCTAAATTTTTCCATCCAGCTTCATTGAAAACATTTATAACTTTTTCACTTATACACATAACTTTTGAGCCTGTCATCAGTCCATTGAGTGAGTACTTTTTTGTTAAATCAATAAAGCTTTCTGCGCTCCTTTTTGAGTAAACAAAAATTATGTTGGGAGGATGATTTTTGATTAAATTATGAGTATCTTTATTTAATTCTTTAATTTTTTCTGAGGTATAATTGATAATTTTATCTATTTGAAATCCTTCCTTTTGTAGCTCTAAATCCAAGTCTGATGTAATATTATCTCCACATATATACGCCAAGACTTTTTTTTTATCTAAGTCACCTGAATTAACAATAATATTCTTTAAAGCATTTATCGTTCCTCCAGCTGAAATAGTATTATTATAACCTTGCTGCCTTACAATCTTTTCGGTAATTGCTCCAACACAGAAACAAAGTTTATTTCTGTCTGGTTTTAATAGTTTAAGACTCCTTATTGCATTAGCGCTTGTAAATATAAATGCATTGTATTTCTCGGAGTCAATAGGATCAAGTTCTGCTTTAGAGATCTTTAAAGTAGGTACATGAATAATTTTATGACCTAAAGAAAGTAATTTGCCCATTAAATCTTCAGAGTCAATTAAAGGTCTTGTTATTATAATATTCATTTTTTTTTAAATTTTTCTCCAGCTAGATTTAATAATTTTTCCCCAACACTTTTTCCTATAAAAGAAGCGTCAACATCTCTGCCTGTAAGTTCATATTCAAAACTCTCTTGACCGCTATCTGAAAAAAGCTGAGCTTTAAGTTTTAAATTATGGTTTTCAATTTCGGCTAACCCACCTATTGCGGTATCGCAATCACCTCCAATGGTTTGAAGCATTTTTCTTTCAGCGATAGCGCAAAGATTAGTTGTATTATCGTTAATTCTTTTTATTAAATTTTTAATTTTATCTTCCTTTCTACATTGTACTGCAATTATTCCTTGTCCCACCGCTGGTAAAATTTGCTCACAATTAAAAGTGAAGCTAATTTTTTTATCGAGTTTAAGTGATTTAACTCCAGCAGCTGCTAGAATGACGCCATCTAATTTGTTCTCATTAATTTTACTAATTCTAGTATCAATATTTCCCCGAATATTGATTACAGAAATATTGCTATTTATTTTTTTTAATTGAAGTTCTCTCCTCTTTGAACTTGAGCCGATTTTTACGCCATTTCTTAAATCAGAAATATTTTTAATTTTTTCACTAATTATTACATCTCTGAAATCGTTTCTTTTTAAATATGCTCCTATCAGTAAACTCTCGTTTTCATTAGCCTCCATATCTTTTAAAGAATGAACAGCAATATCTATTTCTTTTTTTAATAAACTTTCTTCAATTTCTTTACAAAATAAATTTTTTCCACCTATTTCTGAGATGTTCTTATTAAGATTTAAATCACCTGATGTTTTTATAGCTTTAAAATTAATATTTTCCTCATTAAGATCATTATTGTTTTTCAGTAATAGCTCTTTAACTTTAGCTACATAAGTTAATGAAAGTTTACTGCCTCGGGCTCCAATTGTAATTTTTGTCATTAATTGATTATATATTTGATAGAAGTATTTTATACTATTTTAATTTTTTAAAGAGATGACAAAAAAGATTACATTTTTAGGAATTGAAACCAGCTGCGATGAAACTGCTGCATCTGTAATTAGGGAAAATGATAAGGGCACCGCAGACGTTTTATCAAATATCGTTTCAAGTCAGATTTCAGAGCATAAAAAATTTGGAGGAGTTGTACCTGAATTGGCTGCTAGAGCGCATATCGAAAATATTGAATATATAATCAAAGCTGCCTTAGAGAAGAGTAAAATTTCTTTAAATGAAATAGATGGAATTGCAGCTACTGCGGGTCCAGGTTTAATTGTATGTTTAACAGTTGGGCTTAACATAGGTAAATCAATTGCTGCATTTTCAAGTAAACCATTCGTTGCGGTCAATCATTTAGAGGGTCATGCTCTTAGTCCGGGACTAGAAAATAATATTAAATTCCCCTATTTACTTTTGTTAATCTCCGGAGGCCACTCTCAATTTTTAATTGTGAATGATATTAATGAATACGAACAATTAGGAACCACAATCGACGATGCTTTAGGCGAAGCTTTTGATAAAACTGCAAAGATGTTGAATCTAGGATATCCAGGGGGACCGAATATTGAGAAATTTGCAAAATTAGGAGACAAAAACCTCTTTAAACTTCCTGAACCAATAATAAATAAAGCAGGATGTAATTTATCATTTGCTGGGCTTAAAACTGCCGTTTTAAGAGAGTCAAAAAAAATAAATAATAGCGAAAAATTAAAATTTAGTCTTGCGGCATCTTTTCAAAATACCGTAAACAAAATTCTTTATAAAAAAACAAAAATTGCAATTGAAATGTTTAAAGAAAAAATTAATACATCGAATATTAATCTAGTTGTAGCTGGAGGTGTAGCTGCTAATATTTCGATAAGAGAAAATTTAAAAAAACTTTCAGACGAAATGGGATTTAAAACTGTTTATCCTAATTTAAAATTTTGTGGTGATAATGCTGCAATGATTGCCTGGGCTGGTATTCAAAGATTTAAAAAAAATTTATTAAATAAAATTGATGTCGAAGCTAAATCTAGATGGCCTTTAGATGAAAATGCACCCTACATGAAAGGGCCAGGTTTAAAGTTATAATGAATTATTGGTTACTTAAGTCTGAACCCGATGTTTGGTCGATTGAGCAACAAAAAAAAGCTGGAATAAAAGGTGCTCCCTGGGACGGTGTAAGGAATTATCAAGCTGCAAACAATTTGAGAAAAATGAAAAATAACGATTTATGTTTTTTTTACCATTCAAATATTGGAAAAGAAATTGTTGGTATAGTTAAAGTAATTAAATCGGCGTTTATCGATAAAACTGATAAGAAAAAGAGGTTTGTGGCCGTTCAAGTTAGGTTTGTAAGTAAATTTAAAAGGGCTATTTCTTTGGAGAAAATTAAAAAAAACAAGAATATTTCTCATTTACCGTTGATAAAACAGAGCAGGTTGTCAGTAATGCCGATAGATTATAAAAGCTGGAAAATTATTTGTAACATGGGTAAAGTATAAAAAAATTAGAGGTATTTGTGGCAAAAAAGAAAAAAAAGAAAAAATCAAAATTAAAAAATTCTAGAAAGAAATCTAGAAAAGTAAAAAAGTCTAGAAAAGTTCTCAGACCTAGAAAGAAAACTAAGAAATCCAAAAAAAGAAAAAAATCTAGAAAAAAAACTAGAAAAGCAAGACGAATTATTTTTAAAGCTCCTACGCACTCTAAAGATAGTGATGGTAATTCAGTTATAAGAGTGTCAGATAGTTGGGCAAATCATGCCTACGTAAACGACTCTAAATATAAAAAAAAATATAAAATGTCCATTAAAGAAAACGATAAATTTTGGGCTAAAGAGGGAAAAAGAATTACTTGGATGAAAAAGTATACAAAAATTAAAGATGTTAAGTACAGCAAAGATGAAGTTAAAATAAAGTGGTATTATGATGGAACTTTAAATGCTTCAGCGAACTGTATAGATAGACATTTAAAGAAGAATCCAAATAAAACAGCAATTATTTGGGTCGGTGATGATCCCGCTGATACAAAGAAAATTTCTTACAAAGAGTTACATCAAAACGTATGCAGAGCTGCAAATGGTTTAAAAAGCTTAGGTATACAAAAAGGAGATAGGGTTACAATTTATCTGACTATGATCCCCGAATTAGCTTACATTATGTTGGCTTGCGCAAGAATTGGTGCTGTTCACTCAATTATTTTTGGTGGTTTTTCGCCTGACTCAATAGCCACAAGGATAACTGACTGTGAGTCTGAATATTTAATAACCGCAGATGAAGGAGTTAGAGGAGGAAAAATAATTCCATTAAAAAAAATTGCTGATGAGGCCTTAGATCAATGTCCCGGAGTAAAAAAATGTGTAGTTGTTGAAAGAACTGGAAATCAAGTTGACTGGAATAATGAGAGAGATGTTTCTTATAAAGATCTTATTTCATCGGTTCCCTCAAAATGCGAGCCTGAGGAAATGAACGCAGAGGATCCTCTATTTATTTTATATACTTCTGGTTCTACTGGAAAACCTAAAGGTGTTTTGCACACTACAGGTGGTTACATGGTTTATGCTTCGATGACCCATCAGTATATTTTTGACTACAAGGCTAATGATATTTATTGGTGTACGGCTGACATAGGTTGGGTAACTGGTCATAGTTATATTATTTATGGACCTCTCTCTAATGGAGCGACAACTATCATGTTTGAAGGAGTTCCAAATTATCCAGATAGCTCTAGATGGTGGCAAATAGTGGATAAGTATAAAGTAAATATTTTTTATACTGCTCCAACAGCAATAAGAGCTTTAATGCGAGAGGGAGATAAGCCTGTAAAGAAAACAAGTAGAAAAACTCTAAAGTTATTAGGAACTGTTGGAGAGCCCATAAATCCAGAGGCTTGGATGTGGTATTACAAAACAATTGGAGACTCTAGATGTCCGATTGTTGATACTTGGTGGCAAACAGAAACTGGAGGAATTTTAATAGCGCCTCAACCTGGCGCCATAGATTTAAAACCTGGCTCAGCAACTAAACCCTTTTATGGCATCAAGCCAGTTCTAGTTGATAAAGATGGTAAAACTATAAAAGGTGAAGGTAAGGGAAGACTTTGTATGGCTGCTTCTTGGCCAGGTCAAATGCGGACAGTTTATGGGGATCATCAAAGATTCATAGATACATATTTTTCTCAATTTGATGGAAAATATTTCACTGGAGACGGATGTAGAAGAGATAAAGATGGTTATTATTGGATTACGGGAAGAGTGGATGATGTAATTATTGTATCAGGTCACAACCTTGGAACAGCTGAAATTGAAAGTGCGTTTGTTGCGCATCCTAAAGTAGCTGAGGCTGCTGTAGTTGGATTTCCGCATAGTATAAAAGGCAATGGGTTATATTGTTATGTGACTTTAAATGCTGGTGAAAACCCCACTGGAGATTTAGAAAGAGATCTTAAACTTTGGGTTAGAAAACAAATCGGTCCAATAGCTACACCAGATGTAATTCAATTTGCACCTGGGTTACCAAAAACAAGATCTGGGAAAATTATGAGAAGAATTCTAAGAAAAATTGCTGCCAATGAGCCTGATAGTTTAGGAGATACAACAACTTTGGCGGATCCCAGTGTAGTAACTTCTCTTGTAGAGAATAGACAAAATAAAGGTTAATTAAATTTTAAATCTTTTGTTAATTTTTTAAACTCGTCTTTCATCAATCCCCATTTTAGATGGATTGAGTTCAAGACTATTTTTTTATCAAGTGATTTAAGTTCATCTGCAATAGGTGACCAGTAATATAATGCTTGACCACTTTCCTTAAAAGGATCATTTAAGTGATAGTTTGAAAAATTTACTTTATTTAACCTCTCTAAAAAATTTTTTTTACCTCTTTCAAAAATTTCATCGCTTAAACCATTTTTTTTTTCGTTTTCTAAGATATTTAAAAAGATTTCTTTACAATCATTCTCCTTTAAGTTTTTTTCTGAAATAAGATAGGAGAAAACATAAAAAGCACAGTCAGCTAATGCAACCACATAAATGTTCCATTTTGCAATGTTTATTGATTTAAGAAAAACTTCATCCTCCATCATCGCAATATACTTAACTCCTATTCTAGTTTTCAGGTAGCCGTATAGAGTTGTTTGTGCAACATGGGCTGATCTTTCTTGAATGAAATTTTCTAGATCTTTTTTGGATTTTATTCTTTTAAAAAGACCAGATATTTTCCAGATTGGAATTACATATTCCCAAATATCAATTAGAGTGGTTCTAAGAGTGTTTCGCAATTTATCTAAATTCAATTTCACGTTGTATATAAAAAACCCTTTATTTGCTTGTCTTATAGCATTTCAAATTGGTTTTGGGGTCCTTTTTTCTCTTTAAATTCAACTCATAATCAGTATGCTCCCCAGCAATAAGAGTACTTTTTACGTAAAAAGTTAAAAAATAAATAGGGGGAAATATGTCAAATAAAGACGCATATTGGAACAAGACCAAAAACCATATGATCGTAACATTGGTTCTTTGGGCTTTCTTCTCATTAGTGATCTTCATGTTTGGTTCAGAGCTGAACACGATGTCTTTTCTTGGCTATCCACTAGCATATTACATGACTGCGCAAGGTTCACTTCTTGCCTTTGTGATAATTTTGTTTTGGACTGCAAATAAACAAGAAAAAATCGACGAAGAACATGGTTTCTCAGAAAGAGAGGATGACTAATGTTTAAAGGAGATTTTATACAAAACCTTCCTAAAATATATGGTACCTACACTGGTGGCTTTATAGTGTTCATCATTTTGATGGCACTAGCAGAGCAAGCAGGTGTGTCAGCTAAAAACATCGGAGTGATGTTCGTAGCTTTCACGGTATTGATTTATGCCTTAATTGGTTATTTATCAAGAACCATACAAGTAGATGCCTATTATGTTGCAGGAAGACAAGTGCCAACCGTATTTAACGGAATGGCAACAGCAGCTGACTGGATGTCAGGTGCATCATTCGTAGCTTTAGCGGGTGGAGTTTACTTTGGTGGCTATACTTATATGGCCTTCTTAGTAGGTTGGACAGGTGGATACGTACTTGTTGCAACTCTAATGGCTCCGTACCTAAGAAAGTTTGGATGTTACACAGTTCCTGATTTTATCGGAACACGATACGGTGGTAATGCAGTAAGAGCTGCAGCTGTATTCGTGCTTTTCATAGCATCATTTACTTACGTAACAGCACAAATTAATGCTACGGGAACAATTGCTTCTAGAGCTCTTGGAATTCCATTCGAAGCGGGTGTATGGGTAGGATTAATAAGTATCCTTATCTGTTCAATGCTTGGTGGAATGAGAGCTGTAACTTGGACACAGGTTGCTCAGTACATTGTATTAATCATCGCATACTTAATACCAGTATTCTGGATTAGTTCTAACGTAGGTGGAGGAATTTTCCCTCACTTAATGTTAGGTGATGAAGTTGCAAGACTTGGCGAACTTGAACAACAATTTGGACTAGTTAAAAACAGCGCCGCAGATATGAAAGCAGCTGGGGTACCAGGAGGATTGAAATACATCTCTGGAACTCACTCTGGAGTACCTGAAGGTGGAATGGCTGTCTGGAAATACTTATCGTTAGCGATTTGTATGATGGTGGGAACTGCATCGTTACCTCATATCTTAATGAGATACTTTACAACTCCTACAGTAAGAGCAGCAAGAAAATCAGTAGCTTGGTCGCTATTCTTTATTTTCTTACTTTACTCTTCAGCGCCTATGTTAGCGACATTGTCTAAATTAGCATTGATGGATCCAAATCTACCAACTGGAATTATCGGAAAATCTATTTCTGAAGTTCAGTCGATAGAGTGGGTACAAAGATGGTCTGAAGTTAAACAAGTATTTATCGCAGACTTTAATGGTGACGGAATACTTCAGTTGAACGAGTGGTTCATGAGAGGTGACGTTGTAGTATTAGCTACTCCAGAAGTAGCGGGTCTACCGTTCGTAATCTCAGGACTAGTGTTTGCTGGTGGTATGGCTGCTGCCATGTCAACTGCCGACGGATTAGTTCTTGCGATCTCAAATGCGTTATCACACGACATTTATTACAAGATCATAAATCCAAAAGCGGAAACTGCTAAAAGACTATTAGTTGCTCGTGTACTACTAGTAATCATCGGAGCTGCAGGTGCTTACATAGCCTCTTTCAGGCTAACAAGTATCTTAGGTTCAGTTGCTTGGGCATTCGACTTTGCAATGTCAGGCTTATTCTTCCCACTTGTACTTGGTGTATGGTGGAAGAGAGCTACTAGAGAAGGTGCAATCGCCGGTATCGTAGCAGGAATTGTGTCAGGAACAGTTTACTTAACGTGGGTGTTCCCTAAATTCTCAGTTCCTTTATGGGGCGGTGTAAATACTCCTTTCTTAGGTATTGACCACTTAAGATTTGGTTTAATTGGAGCACCAATTTGTTTAGTTGTAATGGTAGTAGTCAGTTTAATGACTAAAGAACCAAGTCCAGCTACACAAAAATTAGTAGACGATACAAGAATACCAACAGGTAAGGCTATTCTTGGTAAGCAACACTAATTAACAATTATTTAAGATTAAAAGGGGCGATTTATTCGCCCCTTTTTTTTTACCTAAATCATGGTAATTTAAAAATATGATACCAACTTGGGCAATAGTTTTAGATTATACGCTCGGAACAATAATGTGGACTTTAATTGGTCGTGCATTCATGAATATTTTTCAAAAAGAGGATTCTACATTTTTTTTCATGAGAATATTTGTAAAAACCACGAACCCTATAATTAATTTATTTAAATTCATTACTCCAAGTTTCTTATTTGGACCTTTCATAGCCTTATACGTTGCATGGTTTTTTTATTTATTTAGATTTTACGCCATGCCTTATATTCTTGGTTATGATGTTTGGGGAATGCTAGCATTTCCTTTAGAGAGCGATTTTTCAAGACAATTATATCAACTGTTCAATTAATCTTATTTTTTTGACAAAATTTAAGATTAAAATATAAATGTAGAATGAGCAGTCTAATCAAAATTTCACCGTCTATTTTATCAGCTGATTTTAGTAAATTAGGGGCAGAAGTTATTTCTCTGGAAAAAGCAGGTGCTGATTATATACACATTGATGTAATGGATGGACATTTTGTGCCAAATCTCACTATTGGCCCAGAAGTAATTAAAAAACTGAGACCTCTAACAAAAAAAGTTTTCGATGTTCATTTAATGATTTCTCCAGTAGATGATTTTATTAAAGACTACGCTAATGCAGGAGCGGATATTATTACCTTTCACCCTGAGGCTACTAAAGACACTTCTAAAACTATAGAGTTAATTAAAAAAGAAAACAAAAAAGTTGGAATTTCTCTTAAACCAAAATCAAGTATTGATTTGATAAAAGATCATCTTAGTGAAATTGATTTAGTTCTAATAATGAGTGTTGAACCAGGATTTGGAGGACAAAAGTTTATGCCAGAAGTATTAGAAAAAACAAAACAACTTAAAGAAATAATAAAGTCAAAAGGATTTAATGTAGACATTGAAATAGATGGAGGGATTAATTTTGAAAATTGTTCTTTAGCAAAACAAGCTGGAGCTAATATTCTTGTTTCAGGATCAACTATTTTTAAAGAGAACAAAGGCGATCTTAAAAAAAATATAGAAATTCTTAGAAAAAATTAATAGATGTTTGGCTTAAAAGGTGCCTATTTTTATTTTGTTGCAATTCAAATAACTTTTATCAAATTTCTTAAAAAAATTTATTTTCTATCTGATCATTACCACAATTCTTTAAAGTCAAAAATTCCTTCTCAAGTTTATTTTAATCCAAATCCATTTTTATTATCTCTTATTTCTCCTTATAGAAAAAAATCATTTAGAATTAACGAAATAAATGTCAATGACTTTTGGGTGAAAAATAAAAACAAGAATATTAACGATCATCATAATTTTTTATGGTTAAGTTTAATTGACAGAAAAGTAGATGGTAAAAGTATACAAAAAATTATTTATCTATGGATGTTTAAATATTCAAAATTTAAAAGAAAAGTTTGGGAAAACTCTACTTTAAGCGACAGAATAATTAGTTGGATACTCAATGTTGATATTATCATCAATAACGGGACATTTGAATTTAAAAAACAATTTTTTCAAAATATAATTTTGCAGTGTAACCATTTAAAAAGGAATATAAGATTTGAAAAGAATCCTAATAAGAAAGTCCAGGCATTATCTGCTATAATACTATCAGGAATAATTTTTAAAGAATATGAGGAGAATTATAATTTTGGTATTAAAGCTTTAGAAAAATTTGTTAATTCAAATTTTGATGATGATGGTTTCCCATTAACTAGAAGTCCAAATGACCTCATATTTTTTGCTAAATATTTTTTATTATGTCATGAAAACATTAAAGACGCTCAACAATATATGCCTGAGTTTCTTGATGAAATTATTCAAAAAAATTTAATGTGTATTAAATTTTTTAAAACTCCAAATAATCAAATGCCACTTTTCAATGGAGCTTCTGAAAAAATGCTTAATCATTTTGAAAAATACCTTGAGAATTTTAAAGTAAGTAAAAGTGATAAAAAACAAATAATTGGTGGCATATTCCATGCAAAATCTAAACAACAAGTTCTTTACTTTGACATAGGTAAGCCGCCTGGAAAAAATTTCTCGAAAAATTATCAATCAGGTCCTCTTTCTTTTGAGTATTTTTTAGATGGAATAAAAATAATAACCAATTGTGGATTTGGAAATAATATTTCCCCCAAAGCGGAACTCATTAGTCGATTAACTGCTAGTCAGTCTACATTAACTATTAATGATACTAGTATAACAAAATTTGAGAGGAATAAGCTAATCAACAGAGTGTTTGGAAATTCAATTAAAAACACTTTTAAAACAAATGATTTAAAATTCAAGACTGACAAAGATTTAGTTGGTTGTTCAACGTCTCACAATGGATATGAAAAAAATTTCAATTGTATTCATAAAAGAGAGATTTATCTTGATCGATATAACAATAAGTTAAACGGTGTTGATCATATTTTTAAAAAGAAAGATGGAATTCCAATAAGATATGTACTAAGATTTCATTTAAATCCTGAACTCTCTGCTGTAAAAACAATTAGTGGAAGTAGTGCCTTGATACAAATATCAAAGAATAAATCACTTATTTTTACAGTTAAAGATGAAAATATTGAAATAGAGAAGAGTATTTATTTAGGAGGAAAAAAAATATTAGATAATACTTGTATAACTATTTCTGGTAATCTAGTTAATAAAGATAAGTTTTTTAGTTGGGAAATTAAGAAAAAAATTTAGTAATGAATTTAAAAATAAAAAGTGCCTTGGTTTCTGTATTTGATAAAGAAAATATTCCCTCCTTATTAAAATGTCTAAAAAAACACAAGATCAAAATTATTAGTTCTGGAGGAACTTATAAATCTATAAAAAAACTTGGATACGAATGTATTGAACTATCTCATTACACTGGATTTAAGGAAATGCTTGATGGAAGAGTAAAAACACTTCATCCAAAAATACATGCTGGAATTTTACATGATAGAAAGAATAAATCTCATAAGAGTGAAATGGCTAGACAAAACTTTCCCTCCATAGATTTGATTGTAGTTAATTTTTATCCATTTCAAAAAGTGGTTACCGGGACCAAAAATCCCAATAAAATTATTGAGAATATAGATATTGGTGGACCAACAATGGTTCGCGCTGCGGCAAAAAATTTTAAGAACGTAACAATAATTACCAATAAAAATGATTATTCCTCGCTTATAAAAGAATTAGAAAAAAACAAAGGAGCAACTTCATTAAAGTTTAGAGAAATCATGTCCTCTAAAGCATTTGGTTTAACTGCTTACTACGATGCTATGATTGCTAATTGGTTTAACAATAAATTAAACATTCAATTTCCAGAAAGAAAAACTATCTTTGGACGAAAACTAAAAAAGTTAAGATATGGTGAAAATCCACATCAGGAAAGCTCTATTTATATAAACGATTATGAAGATAAAAAACTTGGATTCACTCAAATACACGGTAAAGAATTGAGTTACAATAATTTTAACGATATGTTTTCCTCATTAGATATTCTTGAGTCCATCAAAGGAAAAGCTGGTACAGTAATTATAAAACATGCAAATCCTTGTGGGGTTTCAGAACATAAAAATCCTTTAGTTTCATTTAAAAATGCATATGCATGTGATCCAATAAGTGCTTTTGGCGGAGTTATTGCGTGCAACTATAAAATTAAAAAAAATATTGCACTGGAAATAAATAAAAATTTTCTCGAGGTTATACTTGGTAAAGGCTTTGATAAAGACTCTTTAAAAATATTAAAGAAGAAAAAAAACTTAAGAATTATCGATATTTCAAAATTCAAACCTAAAAATATATCATCGTTTAGGATTTTTGATGGATCTTTTTTAATTCAAAATAAAAATAAAATAGTTCTAGATAGAAAAAAAATTAAATGTGTCACAAAACTTAAACCTAGCAAAAAAGAATTAGCAGAAATAGAATTTGCTTTTAATATTAGTAAGTACGTTAAATCTAATGCAATTGTTTTGTGTAATAATTTTTCAACAATTGGGATTGGGGCAGGCCAGCCTAGTAGACTCGATAGCTGCAAGTTGGCGATACAAAAAGCACGACAATTTCAATCAGGAAAGATTAAAAACTCAGTTGCCGCTTCAGATGCATTTTTTCCTTTTGCAGACGGTATACAAAAGCTAATAAAAGCAGGTATAAAAATAATAGTTCAACCCGGTGGATCAATTAGAGATCAGGAAATAATCAATGCTGCTGATAAGGCTAAGATTAAAATGCTATTTACAGGCGTGAGACATTTCAATCATTAATTTATCTTATCTATTTTAGCTGCTAAAATAAAATCACTTTCGGCAAGACCTTTTATTGCGTGGGTAAAAATTTTTACCTTGCAGTAACCCCAACCGAAATTAATATCGGGATGATGGTTCTCTATCTCTGCAATTTCGCCTACTTTGTTAACAAATTTTTGGCTTTCTTCAAAATTCTTAAATTTAAATTCTTTAATTAAGTAAAAGTTTTCCTCTTCGCCTTTTTTAACTTCCCAATCATCTACTTTTTTTAAATATTTGTGTATTTCACTTTTATCAAATGGAGGGATATTACCGTCACATGCAACACACTTTTTTTTTGAAAGATCAGACATTATAAAAAATTTTTTAACCAGTTGATAACTTCTTTTGGTTTCTCCTCTTGCAAATAATGACCGCAATCAAGACCTTCGCCAATTGGTTTCGAAATACTATAATCTCCCCAGACATTTAAAACATCCCCCCAAACTTTTCCGGTATCGCTTCTGTTTCCCCATAATACTAAAAGAGGGCAACTAATCTTATTCTTTTTTTCATAGTCAATGTTATCCATGTCTAAATCACAAGATGGTGATGCTCTATAGTCTTCGCATGATCCCCTAATAGTTTTGTAATTAAAACATCTAACATATTCATCAAAGGTTTCTTTACAAAAATCTAAACTTGCTCCTCTTTTTGATAGTTTTTTTTTCATATAATAACCAGCTGGTATGGAAGATAGCATTCTTTCCGGAAGATCATAAGGTTGCATCATTAAAAGCCAATGCCATTTAGAAATTGCCCACCCTTTTTTTTGAACAGTCCAAATATGTCGATTTGGCATAATATCAAGCAATGCTAATTTTTTTATTTTATCACTAGCATCTAAAGCCATTCTATGTGCTGTTCTTGCCCCTCGATCATGACCAACTAAGTTAAACTTTTCATAACCTAAAATTTTCATCAAATTAATTTGATCGTTTCCCATTGCTCTAAAAGAGTAATTTAAATGATTTTCACCACCATCCTCTGGGCCTATACTGTCTCCGTACCCTCTTAAATCTGCAGCTATAATGTAAAATTTTTTTTTTAAATCATCAGCTATTTTGTGCCATGTTACGTGTGACATAGGATTCCCATGCAATAACAATAATGGCTCTCCTGAACCACCATGTCTAAATGTTATTTCTGCTTTTCCAAATCCTTGGTTTTCAATGGTAATCTTTTCTTTTTTAAAATCTGAAAACATAATATGGAGCGGGCAAAGGGACTTGAACCCTCGACCTTCTCGTTGGCAACGAGACGCTCTACCACTGAGCTATGCCCGCTTATTCTAATATTATTGAAAGTATTAGCTTTTTAAAAATTAAGCAAGGTACAAATTTGCAAATAATGTCACTACCAGTAATATAAAATTTTTAATATAATAAGCACATGAAATCTTTTCCTTCAGTAATTCCAGTTTTCCCTCTTAGTGGGGTGATCTACTTTCCCAAGACTAATCTACCATTAAATATTTTTGAACAGCGTTATTTAGATCTTGTCAATGACACTTACGAAAATGATAAGTTAATGGGGATGGTGCAATCTCAAAGAAATGGAAATCAAGTTTATAAAATCGGATGCTTAGGTAAAATAAGTGACCTTCGAAAAAGCGAGGATGGAAGAATATTGATAAATCTCACTGGAGTAACTAGATTTAAAATACTAGAAGAAGTAGAAAATAAAAAACTATATAGAGAATTCAAAGTTGATTATAAAAGTTTTGAGATAGACCTTAAAGATCCATCAGGTGATTTAGACACGAATGATCTTATGCGCAAAGCTAAAAAATTTTTCAAAAAAAATGGGTTATTATTAAATTGGAGAGAATTTGAAAAACTAGATAAGACTCAAAAAATAAACACTCTTTCGATGATTTCACCAGTCACTAACGAGGAAAAACAAAAACTTTTAGAGGCTATGACAATTAAAGATAAGGTTAACACTCTTGAGAGTATTATAAGTTTTTATTTACATGATGTAGATTTTAACAATCAAACGGTTCAGTAAAGTTAATTAGCAGACTTATTCATTGAGTCAAAAAAGTCGGAATTGTTTTTTGTGTTTTTCAACTTAGAAATCAAAAACTCTATTCCATCCATGGTTCCCATAGGGCTTATTATCCTTCTAAGAACGTTCATCTTGGATAATTCATCTTTAGCAAATAAAAGTTCCTCTCTTCTTGTTCCTGATCTTGTAATATCCAAAGCAGGATAAATTCTTTTGTCAGCAACTTTTCTATCAAGAATTAATTCTGAATTACCTGTACCTTTAAATTCTTCAAAAATTACTTCGTCCATTCTGCTTCCAGTGTCTATTAGTGCAGTTGAAATTATTGTTAATGAACCGCCTTCCTCTACATTTCGAGCAGCTCCGAAAAATCTTTTTGGTCTTTGAAGGGCATTCGCATCTACTCCTCCAGTTAATACTTTGCCCGAACTGGGTATCACTGCATTATAGGCTCTACCTAACCTTGTTATCGAGTCTAATAAAATTACAACATCTTTTTTGTGTTCTACTAGCCTTTTTGCTTTCTCGATTACCATCTCTGCGACAGCAACGTGTCTCGATGCTGGTTCATCGAATGTTGAAGCGACTACTTCTCCTTTGACTGATCTTTGCATGTCTGTAACCTCTTCGGGTCTTTCGTCTATGAGCAACACCATCAAATAACACTCTGGATGGTTCGCAGTAATCGACTGAGCAATATTTTGTAGGATAATAGTCTTGCCAGCTCTTGGTGGTGAAACTATTAAAGATCTTTGACCTTTTCCAATTGGGCTGACAAGGTCAATCAATCTTGCAGTGTTATCGGGTTTCTTTTCAATTTTTGTAGTTTCAACTTCAAGCTTTATTCTTTCGTTTGGATAAAGTGGTGTTAAATTGTCAAAAGCAATTTTGTTTTTACCTTTATCAGGTTCGTCAAAATTAATTTTATTTACCTTTAAAAGTGCAAAATACCTTTCTGCATCTTTTGGTCCTCTGATTTCACCTTCGACGGAATCACCTGTTCTTAATCCAAATCTCCTTATTTGACTCGGACTGACATAAATATCATCTGGACCCGGTAGATAGTTTGACTCGATAGCACGAAGAAAACCAAACCCATCTTGCAGAACTTCCAGCACCCCTGTTGCTGTGATTTGTTCATTTTTTTCTGCCAATTTCTTTAAAATTGCAAATAATATTTCTTGTTTTCTTAAAGTACTTGGATTTTCAATTCCTAATTTCTCGGCTTCTATAATAAGCTCTGCAGGGTTTTTTTGCTTTAGTTCTTGTAAGTTCATGTGATTGATATTGATATAAGAAAAGTATCAAAAATATATGTCTTTTTGGAAAAATTTCAACCCCTAATTATATCGGTTTGAATATAACAACAAAAATTACTACAATTAGTATTATTGTAGGAATTTCGTTATATATCCTGAAAAATTTGGAGGTTTTTTGGTTATTATCCTTTGCAAAATCGTTTAAATATTTTCCAAGAGTAAAGTGATAATAAGTTAGAATTACAACTGCGACTGTTTTTATTTGCATCCATAATTCGAAAAGGACATCAAAACCAAGACTTTGAATAAGTAAAATACCAAATAACCACGAAATTAACATCGCAGGCATCATTATATAATTATAAAGCTTTCTTTCCATTGTCTTAAATATTTTTCTTTGCGAGTCATGATCTGCTTCTGAATGATAAACAAATATCCTTGGTAAATAAAGAAGGCCAGCCATCCAAGATATTACAGCTATAAGATGTAATGATTTAAAAAAAAGATATAAACTCATCCTATAAATATTTGCTTATTAATTTTTCAAATAATTTAATATGATCTGAGCTATCGTTTAAACATGGAATAAAATCAAAATTTTTACCACCCTTCTCCATAAAGCTCTCTCTTCCCTGAATATTTATTTCTTCGAGAGTTTCTACACAATCAGAAGCAAAACCAGGACAGATTACTAATAAATTTTCAATTCCTTCTCCTGGCAACTTTTCTAAAGTTTTATCCGTATAAGGTGTTAACCATTCTTGTGGTCCAAATCTTGACTGAAAGGTTGTCTGAATCTCAATTTTGCTGAATTTCTCTTTCATTAGCCTAGTTGTTTTGTGGCAGTAACAATGATACGGATCTCCTTTGTCGAAATAAGATTTAGGAATTCCATGATACGAGGAAATTATTAAATCCGGCTTCCAGCTAATCTCTTTGATTTTCTTCTCGATGCTTTTGATCAAAGCCTCGATATACAAAGGCTCACTTTCGTAATGCGGAATAATTTGTAAGCTTGGTTGCCACCTCATCCTCATTAATGACCTATAAACTTCATCACAAACTGTTGCGGTTGTTGCTGCTGCATATTGTGGGTAAAGAGGCAATACTATTATATTCTCACACCCTTTTTCTTTAAGATTTGTTAACTTGGACCTAATGCTTGGGTTTCCATATCTCATTGCAAAATCCACTATAATGTTTTCGTGTCCTATTATTTTATTTAGTTTAGAAGATTGTTCCTTTGTAAAGTATAATAGAGGGGACTCGTTGCTATCCTTTCTCCAAATTTGCTTATAAGCGTGAGCAGTTTTAGAGGGTCGAAAAGTTAAAATAAACAGATTTAAAATAACTTGCCAAATTAATGGGTTAACTTCTATGACTCTTCTGTCTGATAAAAATTCCTTTAAGTATTTTCTTATATCCCACCAACTGGTCGAGTCGGGTGTTCCTAGGTTAATAATCAAAACACCGGTTTTACCAAATTTGACTTCTGGGTGTTTACTATCCATATGAGTTCCTATAAAAACTTATTAGTTTGCTTACTTTAACAGGATCTGTTTCGGGAAGTAACCCGTGACCTAGATTCAAAACGTAAGGTATTTCTTTAAAAGTTTGGATGTATTTCGTCGCTGTCTCGATAATATCTTCTTCGGACTTTAACAATATCTTTGGGTCGATGCCTCCTTGTATAACCACATTTTTCAATTTTTCCTTTGCCCACAAGGGATCGATCTCAGGGTCTATATTAATTCCATCTGGTTTGACTATCTTGTTAAAATCTTCATATTTTTCTTTTATGCCCTTGGGATAAGAAATGGCTGGTATTTCTCCTTTCTTACAAAAATCTATGATTTTTGCGTTAGGCTTAAAAATATAACTATTCAAATTCTCATTTGGTGCTAAACCTGCCCATGAGTCAAAGATTTGAACAACATCCGCTCCAGCTTTTATTTGATTATTAATGTGTACCATTATATATCTGTTCAGATCATTTAAAATTTTATTTATTGTTGAATGAGAATTATTAAGTTTATTAATATCTATTTCTGTTTTACTCTTTTTTAGTTTAAGCATATAAATTAATAAAGTCCATGGAGCACCCACAAAAGATATTAATGACTTTTTTTTATCAAGTTCGTTCCTTGTAATTTCTATCGCTTTGTAAACTGGCTCAAGTTTTCTTGAAAATTTTTTTTCATCATTATTTATGAAGGTGTTTAGACTAAACTCACTAAGCTGTGGGCCATCATCTTTTAAAAATTCAATATTTTGACCTAAAGCATAAGGTACCATTAATATATCAGAAAAAATAATAGCTGAGTCTAAATCAAACCTTTTTATTGGTTGTAGAGTGATTTCTGAACTTAATTTACTATTTAGACAAATTTTTATAAAGTCTTTATTTTGAAGTCTTATCTTTCTAAATTCAGGAAGGTATCGACCTGCTTGTCTCATAAACCACACTGATTTGCAAATTGTTTTGTTTATTAAGATATCTTTAAGATTACTCATTATAAATAAAAGTATTTTTAAAATTTAGTATTAGTAGATGGACTTGTTAAATACACCTATAGTTTTTTATACATATTTTATACATATTTAAATTAATAAAAATTTGCTAAAACCCTTAATTTGATGACTTTATTAACCCTATAAACATCAGTAAAACAAGTTTATTAACATGGAACAAAATGTTTAAATTTTGTTAATTAGTGTTAACTTTTTACTCGATAATTTAAAATAAGTGGAAAAGAATAGTTTATTATTTATTTATTAACAAACTTATGAACGAAAAATACAATGTATATCTAGTGTCTGACTCTACTGGTGAAACCTTAGATAGAATTTTTTTGTCCCTAAAATCTCAGTTTGCCAACTTTGAATATATCAAAAAAGAGTACGCATTTGTAAGAACAGAGCAACAGATTGATAAAATTATTAAAGAATGCACTGGGTTTCCTAATTCACTTATCTTATATACTATAGTCGAAACAAAATTAGCAAAGTATATTTCAAATAAAAGTGAAAAAAACAATGTCCCTTGTTTTGGGATCTTAGGAAATCTTATTTTAAGTTTTTCAAAACTTTTAAATCAAAAGGCAATACACAAACCTAGCGCTCAACATGTGCTGGATGATGATTATTATAAAAGAATTGAGGCCATACAATATACAATGTCACATGATGATGGAAGAAATGTGAGTGATCTCGGTAAAGCTGATGTAATTTTACTTGGTATAAGTAGGACAAGCAAAACCCCAACATCAATATATTTAGCAAACAGAGGTTATAAAACTATAAACATTCCTTTAGTTCTCGATCAGAAACTCCCAATTGGTTTAGCAGCAAATAACAAAGCATGTGTCATAGGTTTAGTTGCAGACCCTGAAAGGCTAGCAGACATAAGGAGGAATAGAGTGGCTATTATGAAAGACAATAATCTTAAAGATTATACTGATATCGATTATATAAAGAGGGAAATACAAGATTCTAAAAATCTTTTCAAAAAAAAT
Organism: uncultured Pelagibacteraceae bacterium; assembly: GCA_902552345.1. Classification (GTDB taxonomy): domain Bacteria; phylum Pseudomonadota; class Alphaproteobacteria; order Pelagibacterales; family Pelagibacteraceae; genus Pelagilacustribacter. Next base: position 215,973 of record CACDGO010000002.1, read on the forward strand.
AATTGGCCGATAATAGATGTCACAAGAAGATCAGTAGAGGAAACAGCTGCATCTATTCTTAAGATAATTGAAATTAAAAAAAATAAATGAAAATTATTTTAGCATCTAAAAGTGGAGTAAGGAAAAAAATTTTGGACAATTATAAAATTGAAAGCGAGGTAGTAATTTCAAATGTAGATGAAGATTCTATTAAAAATTCCTTGTTAGCTGAGGGAGCAGACCCATTACTTATCTCGAAAAATCTAGCTGAGTTAAAATCAATAAAAGTTAGTAGTAAATATCCAAACAGGCTAGTATTAGGCGCAGATAGTGTTATCTCCATTAATGGTGAATTAATTAATAAACCCGAGAGCAGAGAAGAGGCCCTCTTAATTTTAAAAAAACTTAATAATTCAAAACACAATTTAATTAGTTCTGTTTGTATTTCAAAGAATGGCTCCATGATTTGGAATCATACAGATTCATCAGAACTAAAAATGAAAAATTTTTCAGAAGAAGAACTTTCTACCTATTTAAATAAGATAAAAACAAAAACATTATTAGATTATGGAGTTTATCAGGTGGAAGCTGATGGCCTTGATCTATTTGAGTATATTAAAGGAGATATCAATTCAATAATGGGTCTGCCAATAAAAGATATAATAAACTATATTAAAAATTATAAAATATGAAAAAAAAGTTTGGAATAATCGGAAATCCAATTAAACACTCCCTTTCACCTATTCTTCATAACCATTGGTTTAAAAAATATAAAATTGATGCTGATTATTCAATATTAGATGTGAAAGATAATAATCTAGAAAATATCGTGGGTGAATTAAAAAACAGAAATTTGAGTGGTATTAACATTACGCTTCCTTATAAGCAAAAAATTGTCCCACACTTAGATACTTTAATTAATGATGCTGAGTATACAAATTCAGTTAATACTCTTTATATTGATGATCATGGGGATCTTGTAGGAGAGAATACAGATGTTTTCGGATTACAAGCAGCATATTTAAAAGAGTTAGATAATTCTTTTGTTATGAAAGCGTTAGTCATAGGAGCTGGTGGTGTTTCACCGTCAGTTATATTTTCGCTTCAAAAATCAGGGGTAAAAAATATTTCTATTGCAAATAGGACAATTGAAAAATGTAGATTTCTCAAAAAAAAATTTAGGTTTTTAAATATAATCGAATGGAAAAATATAAAAGATGAATTAATTAACTTTGATATAATTATAAATGCAACCAGCCTTGGACTTAAAAATGGAGATGACTTTGACTTTGATTTTGAAAATACTAAAGACGATTTAATTTTTATAGACACAATATACAATCCACTGGAAACTAAATCGTTCAAATATTTAAAAAGAAAAGGTATTAAAGTTTTTAATGGCCTTGACATGTTTATTTATCAAGGTCAAAAAGCATTTTACTTATGGAATAAAATAAATCCCGAAATTGATCAAACTTTAATAGATCTTTTATTATCAAAATTAAAATGAAAAAAATTGGTATAACTGGATCTTTAGCGTCCGGAAAAACAACAGCAAGTCAAATTTTAACTGGAAGAAAGTTTCCCTTATTCAGTGCTGATAAAATAGTAAATAGTTTATATAGCAAAAAAAATATTAAATCGATTTTGTTTAATAAATTTAAAATTACAAAAAATTCTAATCTAAAGAAAAATATTAGAAAAAGGATTTTAGAAAATAAACGAAATATTAAAAAACTCGAAAAAATTATCCATCCAATAGTTAGGAAAGAAATGTATAAATTTTTAAAAAAAAATAAAGAAAAAAGACTCGTTTTTTTGGAAATACCTTTACTTATTGAGAGCAAGCTTATGAAAAATTTTGATACAATAATCTTTATAAAAGCAAAAAAAAGTATTCGTCTTAAAAGATTTATAAAAAAGGGAGGCGATAAAAGAATTTTTAATACCCTAAATGACAAGCAGTTAAGTGATGTGAAAAAGGCTAAATTTTCAGATATTATAGTTGTGAATGATGGAAATTTTAAAATTTTTAAAAAAAATTTATTAGATATAATAAAGAATCTATGAATGAAGTATTCCTTGATACAGAAACAACTGGCTTATCTTTTAATGAGGGCCATAAGATTGTAGAAATTGCTTGCATAGAAACACAAGACCTAATTCCTACTGGCAATGTTTTTCATAAACTAATTAATCCTCTTAGGGATGTTCCTGATCAAGCCTTCCAGGTACACGGCTTTAGCAGTGATTATTTAAGTAAAAAACAAATATTTGATGAAATAGCTGAAGAATTTTTAAAGTTTATCAATAATAAAAAGATTATCATTCACAACGCTTCTTTTGATTTAGGATTTCTTAATGGTGAATTAAATTTAATCAATAAACAGCAAATAAATAAAAACAATGTGATAGACTCTTTAGAAATCGCTAGAAATAAATTTCCTGGAACATCAAATTCCCTTGATGCCCTTTGTAGAAAGTTTAACATTGATTTATCTAAACGGGTTAAGCATAACGCCTTATTAGACTGCGAACTATTAAGAGAAGTTTATATAAATCTTTTAGAAGTAAAAGAACCAAAATTTAACCTTTCCTCCCAAAATACCGAGCAGCAAATATTTAAAAATAAAAGTTACAATAAAGCAGTTGTGAAAATACCAGATAGCGAAATTAATGTGCACAAGAACTTTTTAAAAAAGGAGATCAAAAAAAATTTCTACTGAATTCTGTTTAAATTATAAAGTTTTTCAAAATCCACTGTCTCATTGATTTTTACATCTCTAAATCCAGAATTTTCAAATAAACTAATAAAGATCTTTCTCAATTCAGCATAAACTTCTGTTGGTACAGATATTAAGACAATTTTTTCAATTTCATTCTTTGAAATACTACTGTCTGTTAATTGAACAATAGTTGAAAATTCAATTTTTGAATTTATTTTCTCAAAATCATCTTTTATAGGTGTCAAACTAAGAGTTAAAATTATTTCAATAATATTTTTATCTACTTGATTACTTTTTATATCAATATTAATTTTATAATTTGATATATTTTTAGAAAGTAAGAAAAAAGATTTTGAACTAGGAATACTAAAGTTCAAATTTTTTATATATTTTCCAATAATTTTATAGTTCATCTTTGTCATTATTTATTATCTCACCGTCAATAGTGTTATTTTTTTTTTGAGGTTCTTTAAATATTCTTTTTTTAAATAAAAATTTAAAAATAATCCGTCTAATAAAAGGAATTAATAACATGAAGCCAATTAAGTCAGTAAAAAAACCTGGAACAATTAAAAATAAAGCAGCGATAGCGATTGATGCACCAGACAATATCTCATAAATTGGAGCTTTATTTTGATATAGATTGATTACACCTGATTTAAGCGTTCTAAGACCTTCAATTCTAGCATAATAAATTCCGACTACTGCTGTTAATATTATAAGAGCAACTGTATTCAAGGCGCCTATTTTGCCTCCAATTTTTATCATTAAAAATATCTCTAATGCTGGTAATCCTACAAAAATTAAGAAAAATGTGTTCATTTGTCTGATACAAAATTATATTATTCATGTATATTTATCAAATTATGAGTAATAGTTTTGGGTATCTTGACATAATTTTATTGGGAATGATTGCAGGTTTCATTATCCTTCGTCTAAGAAGTATTTTGGGTAGAAAAACAGGACACGAGTCTAAAGTATATCCCAATTTTGCAGAAAAAAAATTTAGCATGCCCCAACAGGACGCTAAACCAAAAGAAAAAAATCTTAATATATTGGAAGGTAAAGATAAAAAAGAATTTCTAAGGGGAGCAGAGATCGCTTATGAAAGCATCTTAACATCTTTTGCTGCTGGAGACTTGATTAAATTAAAAGCTTTACTTTCAGCTAACATGTTTTCAAACTTCTCAGAGGCTATTAAATCGAGAAATAAAAACAACATTAAATCTGAATTTACTTTTATTGGCGTAAAAGAATCCTCTGTTGAGAAGTACGAGAAGATAAAAGACAATCTTTTTGCAACTGTTAAATTTGTTGCTGAGGTAATTTCCGTTAAAAGAGACAAAGATAATAAAATTATAGAAGGCAATCCTGATAAAATTAAATTTGTTACGGATAGCTGGAAATTTACAAAGAATATTAACAATAAAAGTCCAAATTGGTATTTATCTGAAATTATCAGCCAGTGATTAAAAAGAAGGTTCTTTCCCAAGAAGATAGGAAAATTTGGGAGGATTATATAAAAAATCCATCAGATATTTACGATAAAGATAAAAATAATCAAAAAAAAAAAAGAAATTCTAGGTTTAAATTTGATCTTCACGGTTTTACTTTGGATGGTGCGAATAAAAAAGTAAGAGAAATTTTATTCTTTTGCGTGGAGAATAAATACAGAGAATTGTTGTTAATTACTGGTAAAGGAATACACTCTTCTAGTGACAAAGATGCTTATATTTCGAAAGATTTTGGAAAATTAAAATTTTCAGTTCCAGAATACATCAAATCTAATCCTGAACTTAATAAATTAATTATTTCAGTTAATGAAGCTGATATTAAGGATGGTGGAGAGGGTGCAATTATAATTAAATTAAAAAACTTATAATATAAACTTCGATAAATCTGTATCCTTAACTAGGTTACCTAAATTATCTTGAACGAATTTTTTATCCACTGTTATTGTTTCTCCAGCCTTATCGGTAGCATTAAAACTAATTTCGTCTAATACTTTTTCAATAATAGTATGAAGTCTCCTTGCTCCGATATTTTCAACAGTAGAGTTTACCTCAGCAGATATTTTCGCAAGCATATCAATGCCGTCATCTGAGAACTTAAGATTAACATTTTCGGTTTTTAAAAGTGCTTTATACTGTTTAATTAAACTATTATCTGGTTCTTTTAGAATTCTTTTAAAGTCATCTTCATTAAGAGCATTTAATTCTACCCTTATTGGTAATCTTCCTTGTAATTCTGGTAATAGGTCTGATGGCTTTGCTAGTTGGAAGGCACCTGATGCTATGAATAATATATGATCAGTTTTTATAGGGCCGTGCTTAGTACTTACCGTTGTACCTTCTATTAATGGTAATAAATCTCTTTGGACGCCTTCTCTTGATACATCACCACCTACTCTATCGCTTCTTGCTGAAACTTTGTCAATTTCATCTAAAAAAACTATACCATTTTCCTCTGTAGCTTTTTTAGCTTCTTTGATAATTTTATCTTCCTCTATCATTTTATCAGACTCTTGTGCAACTAAAATACCGTGGGACTCTTTAACAGACATTTTCTTCTTCTTACCTTTTTTGCCTCCCATAGATTTACCTAAGATATCTCCCAAATTTACCATCCCAACATTTCCTCCAGGCATTCCAGGAATTTCAAAGCTTTGAACTCCAGATGAAGAGTTTTGAACTTCTATTTCTATTTCGTTATCATCGAGATCACCATTTCTTAATCTTTTTCTGAAACTCTCTCTAGTAGCAACACTTGCTTTGTTTCCAACTAATGCGTCCAATACTTTTTCTTCTGCTTTTAATTCAGCTTTGGCTTTTACTTCTTTTCTTTTTCTTTCTCTTTCCATAGCTATAGCTATTTCTATCAAGTCCCTTATGATTTGTTCGACGTCTCTTCCAACGTACCCAACCTCAGTGAATCTTGTTGCTTCAACTTTTATAAATGGCGCCTCAGCTAATTTTGAGAGTCTTCTCGAAATTTCTGTTTTACCAACACCTGTTGGACCAATCATAAGAATATTTTTTGGTAATACTTCATCCCGCATTTCGTCTGTGAGGGCCTGTCTTCTCCATCTATTTCTTAGAGCAACGGCAACAGCTTTTTTTGCTTCTTTTTGGCCTATTACATATCTATCTAATTCAGAAACAATCTCTCTTGGTGAAAGAGCGCTCACCTTTGAGCTGTCGTCTTTTGACCCTTTGACTAGTTTAAGATTTGTTTCTTTTTTTGATTTAGACATTAAATTTTTTCCATCGTTACATTGTTATTTGTAAATACACAGATATCAGAAGCAACTTTCAAAGCTTTCTTAGCAATCTCTTCAGCTTTCATATCAGTTTCAATTAATACTTTTGCTGCTGCAAGAGCATAATTACCACCAGATCCAATTCCAATAATTCCATCTTCAGGCTCTAAAACATCTCCGGTACCAGAAATAATAAAACTATGATTTTTATCTGCAACTGCCATAAGTGCTTCTAATCTTCTCAAAAATTTATCACTTCTCCAATCTTTTGCCAGTTCAACGGCTGCTCTTTGTAAGTTTCCAGCATGTTTTTCTAACTTTGCCTCAAGCCTTTCAAATAATGTAAGTGCGTCTGCGGTCGAGCCTGCAAACCCCGCGATTACTCCTCTGCTTTCAATTTTTCTTACTTTCTTGGCTTTGCTTTTTAAAACTGTGTTACCCAGACTAACTTGCCCATCTCCTGCTACAATGGTTTCGCCACCTTTTCTAAGAAGGACAATCGTAGTACCGTGCCATTTTTCAGCTGTATTCATGGAGTTATATGTGGAGATTAATTTAGAATCTTCAATAGCGATTTATTGATAAAATGACCATTTAAATATATATCAAAGGTAAATTAGGCAAGTTTATGAGTAGAAAAGCAAAAATTACTAGAAAAACAAAAGAGACCAGTATATTAGTCGCGGTCAATTTAGACGGAAAAGGAAAATATAAAATTAAAACTGGCATAGGTTTTCTAGATCACATGTTAGAACAATTATCAAAACACTCTCTTATAGATTTAGAAGTTCAAGCTAAGGGAGATACACATATTGACTTACACCACACAACTGAGGATACAGGTATTGCAATTGGTGAAGCAATTAAAAAAGCTGCTGGCAATAGGAAAGGTATTACAAGATACGCCTCAACAATGATTCCTATGGATGAAACTTTAAGCAGAGTATCTATAGATGTATCAAATAGACCTTATTTAATTTGGAAAGTTAATTTACCAGTAGAAAAATTAGGTGAGATGGATACAGAATTATTTAAAGAGTGGTTTCAAGCTTTTTCACAATCAGCTGGAGTTACTCTGCATATTGAAAATATTTATGGTGAAAACAGTCACCACAAGATTGAGTCATGTTACAAAGGTTTAGCTAGATCATTAAAAGATGCTTTAGCAATAGATAAGAGAATTAAAAATTCTATACCTTCTACAAAAGGCTCTATTTAAAATTGATGAACGTCACTATTGTTGACTACCAATCGGGCAATATTAGCTCTGTTATAAATTCTTTTACAGAGGTAGCCAAAGGTAAAGTTAATCTAGAAGTAACTTCAGACATTAATAAAATTAAGTCTAGTGACAAGATTGTTTTACCAGGGCAAGGTTCATTTAAAAGTTGCGTAGACTCTCTAAATAGAATTTCTGGTTTAGTAGACACGCTAAAAGATTTTACAATTACAAATAAGAAACCTTTATTAGGAATTTGTGTAGGATTACAAATGTTCGCAGATATCGGGTATGAAGAAGTAGAAACAAAAGGATTAGGTTGGATTTCTGGTAGAGTTTCCAAAATTGATAATCAAAAAGGCAAATTTAAACTTCCGCACATTGGTTGGAATGAAATTGAAATTCAAAAAGAAAGTAAAATATTTAAAGATATAAAAAATAAATCTCATATGTATTTCGTGCACAGCTATGAATTTATTCCTGAAGATAAATCAGTAATTTCAGCTACAACAGACTATTCATCAAATATTGTATGTGCAGTAGAAAGAGAAAATTTATTTGGTACTCAATTTCACCCTGAGAAAAGTGATAAAATTGGATTAAAAATAATTGATAACTTTTTAAAATTATAATGAAAATATTTCCTGCAATAGACATTAAAGATAAAAAATGTGTGAGGTTAATTAAAGGAGATTTTAAAAATAAAACTGAATACGAAACTTCACCTATTGATCAAGCTGGTAAATATAAAGATCATGGCTTTAAAAATTTACATATTGTTGACTTAGATGGAGCTCTAACAGGTAATACAGTTAACCTAGATGTTATTCAAGAAATAGTAAGTAAGTATGATTTGAAGATTGAAATAGGTGGCGGTGTTAGATCTTTAGACAGTATTAAGAAATATATTGATTTAGGCGTCGAGAAAGTAATTTTAGGAAGTGGTGGTATAAAAAACAAAGAATTTTTAAAAGAGTCATGTGAAAAGTTTAAAGGTCAAATTGCTTTAGGATTAGACGCAAAGGATGGAAATCTCTCTGTGTCAGGTTGGAAAGAAAATTTGAATATTAAAACCATAGACTTTCTTAAAGAAGTCAATAGCTATGGAATGAGCAGAATAATTTACACTGACATAAATAGAGATGGAATGAAGACTAGCCCTAACTTAGATGAGACAGTAAAAATTGCAGAGCTTTCTAATTGTCCTGTTGTGATATCAGGAGGTGTTTCCTCAATAAACGATATTAAGAAAGTTAAAGAGTTAAACAATAATAAAATTGAAGGTATTATCGTTGGCAAAGCTATTTATGATGGTGATATTAAACTTGATGAGCTAGCAAAGGAGATTGATGCTTAAAAATAGAATTATACCTTGTCTTGATGTTAAGAATGGAAGAGTTGTTAAAGGTATTAACTTTGTTGAATTAAAAGATGCTGGAGATCCAGTTGAGCAAGCTAAGATTTATAGTGATGGAGGCGCCGATGAGATTTGTTTCTTAGATATCACAGCATCAAATGAAAATAGAGATACAATTATTGAAATTGTGAGAAAAACTGCAAAAGAATGTTTTGTTCCATTAACTGTTGGCGGTGGTGTGAGGACTATTCAAAATATAACTGATTTATTATTAGCTGGTGCTGATAAGGTTTCCATTAATACTGCTGCAGTAAAAAATGTAAATTTTGTAAAAGAGGCTTCAAAAAAATTCGGATCTCAGTGTATTGTTATTGCGATTGATGCTAAAAAAGTTTCAGATAATAAATGGGAAGTTTTTACTCACGGCGGAAGAAATAAAACTGGTATCGATGCAGTGGAGTTTGCTAAAAAAGTAGAGGAAAATGGAGCTGGAGAAATTTTATTAACCTCAATGGATAAAGATGGAACTAAGTCTGGTTACGACGTTGACTTACTAAAAAAGATTACTAATAGTACCAACATTCCTATAATAGCTTCTGGAGGAGTTGGAACTCTAGATCATTTATATGATGGCATTGTTAAAGGCGGTGCTAGCGCTGTTTTAGCAGCTTCGATATTTCATTACGGTGAATATAAAATTAAAGACGCTAAAGAATATTTGAATTCTAAAAATGTTTCGGTAAGGTTATAAAATGTTTGACAACTTAGAAGAATTAATAAAAATAATTAGAGAGAGAAAAAGCTCTTCACCGGATAAATCTTATACAAATAAACTCTTGAATGATAAAAACTTAAGTGTTTCAAAAGTAAAAGAGGAAATAGGTGAATTGATAGAATCAGTGGAAAAAAATTCTAATAAGATACATGAAGCTGCTGATGTGGTTTATCATCTGATGGTATACCTAGAGGCAAACGACATAAAAATTGAAGATGTAATGAAAGAATTAGAAAGTAGAAAAAAACAAGAGTTCAAATGAGTAAAGTTAAAATTTTTTTCATTCTTTTTGGGCTTTTTGTGTTGTACAAAGGATATACAGCGTTTAGAGATTTTGAAATTGGAGTTGGAAATCGAGCTGTTGATATAAAAGTAAAATCTGGTGGAGATGTAGAAGGGGAGGTAATTGCGCTTATGATGTACTTTGGAGAGCCATTAAAGCTAAAAGAACACTTATACACCCCATCTAGGTCTGTGTGTTTAAATCTAAAAGAAAATGCCGAGAGTAGCTCATCGGCATTTTATAAATGTTCAAGAGTAAATGCTAAAATTATAGAAGGTAAAATTGTTGAAGTAATTGAGGAATTAGAGATTATCCAATGACCTACGATAAGAATAATATATTTGCAAAAATTCTAAGAGGAGAAATTCCTTGTAAAAAAGTTTATGAAAATGATCATGTATTAGCTTTTCACGATATTAATCCTCAAAAGAAAGTTCATGTTTTAGTTATTCCTAAAGGTGAGTACGTAGATCTTGATGATTTCAACAGCAAAGCTTCAGATAAAGAGATTGTAGAGTTAAACAAAGCAGTGACGCATGTCGCAAACTTAATGGGTGCAAAAGATAAAGGATATCGAGCTTTAACTAATATTGGAAGTGATGGTGGTCAGGAAGTTCCACATTTACACTTTCATATATTTGCAGGTGAAAAGGTTGGAAAGATGGTCAGCTGATGGTTTCAAGAGTAAAAAGATATTTTTTAGAAATTAAAGATTTTTCAAAAACAGTTGATTTAAATCTTCCAGAAAATTTCCAAATTATTTTAGATGATAAAGATAATTTCCACTTAAACAGATTTTTTTATAAACAAATAGGCGTAGATCACTATTGGAGAGACAGATTACTTTGGTCTGATAGTGAGTGGGTAAAGTATGTTACGAATAAAAATTTAGAAACGCATTTTCTTAAAAAAGGTGAAGATTTAGTAGGATATTACGAACAAGAATATCATCCTGGATCAAATGAAGTTGAGCTTATCAATCTAGGAGTGCTAAAAGAATTCAGAGGTTTGAAACTTGGATCGACACTTGTAAATCATGCTATTGCAAGTGCATCAAGAAAAAATCCTGAAAGAATGTGGGTTCATACTTGTAGTTTAGACCATAAACATGCATTACAAAATTATAAATCCAAAGGTTTTGAGATTTTTAAAGAAGAAGAAATTGATTTTGTAGCTTAGTTTATTTCAGGCATTTTAAAGGTGCCTTTTTTAAAAACGTCATTTTTGGCAACAATGTTCAAGGAGAAAGTTATATTATTGTTGTATTGATCTTTAATCTCCCACCCTTTCAAATTTAGATTTTTTTTGTCAAATAAAACTGTAATTTTGTTGTCACCAAAATAAATAAGCTTAATTATTTGATCATTTACCTCTAATTCTCCTGATTGCACAATTTCTAAAAGTTTATCTTTATATAAAATATTTAAGAATGGAGATTTTGAAATAGGATAGTGATAAGTTTTATTATACCTTTTTTGTGTAATTGCTAACCTCTTATTATTAATAACTAGTTCTTTTTTCTTGTCATCAAAGTAATTGCATTTTAATTTTCCAGGAAACTCTAAAAGACAACTACCTTTTTCTCTTTTTTCATTAATTAATTGATCAAATGTAAATTCTAAAGAGTTTAAGCTATTTAATTGAGCAACTATTTGATCTTTTTCATTAGCTAACAAATTCGTTATTATTAATAGAAAAAATGAGATTAAAAATGTTTTTTTAAAGAACTTCACGTTTACCAACATGATTTGCTTTACTAACAATACCTTTTTCTTCCATCATATCAATAATCCTAGCAGCTCTATTATATCCGATTTGTAATTTTCTCTGTAAAAAACTTGTAGAGGCTTTTCCTTCTGCTTTAATAATTTCTACGGCTTGATTAAATAATTCATCCTCATCACCTTCATTTCCAGGGGTTAATGAGCTTTCTGTTGTTTCTTGCGAAGTAATTTCCTCCATATAATCTGGTTCTCCCTGTGCTCTTAATGAGTTTGTAATTTTCTCAATTTCTTGTTCAGAAACATATGGACCGTGAATTCTAACTATTCTGTTTGCTGATGACATGAATAACATGTCTCCTTTTCCAAGTAATTGTTCGGCACCCTGCTCCCCTAAAATGGTTCTACTATCAATTTTGGAACTTACTTGGAAAGATATTCTTGTAGGGAAATTTGCTTTTATTGTACCTGTTATCACATCAACACTTGGTCTTTGAGTAGCCATGATGATATGAATTCCTGCAGCTCTTGCCATTTGGGATAATTTTTGAATATAGTTTTCGATTTCTTTTCCAGCTACAAGCATTAAATCTGACATCTCGTCAACTACTACAACGATGTAAGGCATTTTAAGTTTGTGCTTAGAGTTATAGCCATCAATGTTTCTTACTCCTACCTTGCTCATTAATTTATATCTGCTGTTCATTTCTTTTACTGTCCAAGATAAAGCTGATGTAGCTTTTTTAGCATCAGTAATAACTGGAGTTAATAAATGAGGTATTCCTTCATAAGTAGATAGCTCTAACATTTTTGGATCAATTAAAATAAATTTACAAAGGTCTGGACTTAGTTTGTAAAGTAGAGAAACAATTATTGTATTAATACAAACAGACTTTCCTGAACCAGTGGTACCTGCAATTAAAAGATGAGGCATTGATGTTAAATCACCAACAATTGGCATTCCTGAAATACTTTTACCTAGTGCTATTGGAAGTCTCACATCTTTCTTTTGAAATTTATCATAAGAAATTATTTCTCGTAGTGATACGCCCTCCCTTTCTTCGTTAGGAATTTCAATTCCAACAGTATTTTTTCCAGGAATGACGGAAACTCTTGTAGAAGTTGAACTAGTATTTCTTGCTAAATCCTCAGATAAATTAATTATTTTTGATACTTTTACACCAGGTGCTGGTTCAAATTCATAAAGGCTTACTACAGGACCATTATTTATTGTTTTAATTTTTCCGTCTATACCAAAGTCTAATAATATTTTTTCCATAAACTCAGCGTCAGGACGATTTTTATTTCCGTCAGAACTAAGTTTAGATAAATTTTTTTCTAAATAATTTATATCTGGTAATTTATATTTATTTTTTGTAGTGACTTGCTCTGTTTGAGAACTTGTGTCAGTATCAAATGAAAAAGATTGCTGTGGCTTTTCCAATGTCTGTGGCTGGTCTTCAATATTAATTTTACTAAAATCTGGTTCAATATTTTCTACAGGCTTTCTCCTAAAAAGTGAAATAATTACTGAGAATACTTTTTTATAATTTATATCGGTTGAAAATGAAAAAAAAATAATAGTTAATAAAAGCAGTCCATAAATTGAATATGTATTATCAATCCACGGAGCCCAAGTATTAATAAAGTTATATGTTATTTTTCCAACGAAACCTGAATTGCCATTATCAATTAACCAAAAAGAATTATCGAATGTTAAATAGATAAAAACTGTTCCAACTGTTAAATATGCCACAACTAAAAATAGTTTTAAAATTATTCTTCTTAATTCTTTCTTTATTATTAAATCTAATCCCCAAAATAAAAAATTAAGTAATAATAAAAAAGAGGCCAAACCGAAACTTTGTAATAAAAAATCTGCAACGCTACTTCCATAAATTCCAAAAAAATTTTGGATCTCGAAACTCCTATCCCCATAAATGAATGAAGGATCTTCAGGAGAATATGTTGTAAAAGCTATAGCGAGTGCGACACTTGATAAAACAAGGATTAAACCTAGCAATTCAAAGGTTCGCTTTTTCAAAAAATTTGTTACACTATCTAAAAAGTTTGTATTCATTACGAATCGATTACGTACTTTTTACCATTTTTATGAAAGTGTTAAAAATTTTAATATGATAAAACAGAGAATATGCATTGTCGGAGACGGTCTTTCAGGCTTAATGACAGCTGTAATTTTATCTAAAGTATCGGGTGTAGAGGTAAATCTAATAGCTAAAAAAGGCATAAAAAACGCTGATAAAAGGACCACTGCCATATCAGATACAAATTACAAGTTCATCAATCAAAATATTAAAAGTTTGGAACAAAAGTTGTTCTGGCCTTCACAAAAAATTGACCTTTTTTACGAAACTTCTAAAGAAAATATAAATTTTTTAAATCTAAAAGAAGCAAATTCCAATCTAATGTATGTTTTTGAAAATGATAAAATTAAAAGTGTATTATTGAAAGAAATTTCAAAAAATAAAATTAAATTAATCAAAAAAGATTTAAAAAACTTAGATGAATTAAAAAATTATGATTTGATTATCCTCTGTGTAGGAGGACAATCTAACATTTACAATAACATAACAAAAATTAGATCTATCAAGAAAGATTATAAAGAAATAGCTATTACAGGATATGTAAAACATCATTTTAATAAAATTAACACAAGCCAATTCTTTTTAAAAGAAGGCCCGTTAGCTATACTGCCTTTTTCAAAAAATTATTTCTCTTTTGTTTGGAGTGTAAAAAAACATTTTTTCAAAAATAATTTAAAAAAAATTTCAACTTTAGTAAAAAACAAAATAGTAGAATTGTTGAAGAACAAACATGATATTACTATTGGTAATATCCAGTCGTATCCTATTTCTCTAAGTTTAAGACGACAATATCATCAAAAAAATATATTAATCCTTGGTGAAGGTCTGCACACTATACATCCAGTGGCCGGTCAGGGTTTTAATCTAGTTCTAAGGGATATAAAAAAATTAAATGAGATTATAAAATATTACGTGAGTTTAGGTATTTCTATTAAAAATAGCTATGCCCTAAATGATTTTTATAATAGTAGAAAACCTGAAAATACTATTATGAGTTTAGGTGTCGATGCTACTCATAGCTTCTTTAAACAAAATAAATATTTGGATCCCTTCAAAGAAATTATTGTAAAAAATATTAAGAACAATGAAACATTAAAAAAATTCAGTAAAATAATCTCTAATCGAGGTTTATCATTATAATTCAATGAACATTTTTGCTTTATCTTCGGGTAGAGGTCCCTCTGGAATAGCTATCGTTAGAATATCAGGTAGTGAAACACTCAAGATTTGTCAAAATTTGACTAAGTCTAAAGATATAAAGTCGAACGAAGTTAATTTTTGTAAGTTCTATAACCCTAACAATGGTAATGTAATAGATCCGGAGGCTCTATTATTGTGGTTTCCTGGGCCAAACAGCTATACTGGAGAAGATCTAGCAGAATTACAAATCCATGGAAGTAACGCAGTAATAAACGCTTTATTAAGAGTACTTTCCGAGCAAAAAAACTGCAGATTAGCTGAACCAGGTGAGTTCACTAAAATTGCATTTCAAAATGATAAAATCGATTTGTTAAAAGCAGAAAGTATAGGAGATCTTATTCATTCCGAGACGGAACTACAAAGACAACAAGCAGTTAAATTAGTTCAGGGCAATGCATCAAATTATTATAATGATCTGAGGGAAAAAATAATAAAATCCCTTGCTTTTATAGAAGCAAAAATTGATTTCGCAGAGGAAGATCTTCCAGAAAAAGTACTAAAAGATGCACACAAATCAATTAAAGAAATTCATTCAGAAATTACAAAAATAATTGAAGATAATAAAGTTGGAGAAAAAATTAGAGATGGTTTTAGGGTTTCAATTACAGGAGAAGTTAATGCGGGGAAATCATCATTACTAAATTTACTTTCAAAAAGAGAAGTAGCAATTGTATCAGATGAGGCTGGTACGACTAGAGATGTTATAGAAACCTATTTGAATTTGGATGGATACCCTGTAATTCTGGCTGATACTGCTGGTATAAGAAAAGCTAAAAATGAAGTTGAAAAAAAAGGTATTTCTTTAGCATTAGGCAAATCAAAAGAAGCAGATTTAAATATAGTAGTAATCGATAATTCATCAAAAAAAATTAATAAAGAAATACAGAGTATGATTAATAAGGATACTGTAATATTATTAAATAAATCTGATGTTTCAGATAAACAAAATCATAAATTTAATGTTGATACAGTTTTAGCTTCAGTAAAAAATAATGAAAATATCGACAAATTAATAGATTTGATTAAAGCTAAGTTAAGCAAAAAATTTACATCCAATAATAGCGCTTTAATTACTAGAGAAAGGCACAGAGTTAAGCTAAATGATTGTTTAAAAGAAATTGATAAGTTTCTTAAAAAGGATCAAAACAAAGACCTTGAATTAGCAGCAGAAGACTTAAGAATGGCCACACGACATCTTGGTAGCATCGTCGGTAAGGTAGATGTGGAAGAAATACTTGGATCTATATTCAAAGACTTCTGTATCGGTAAATAAAATACTTCTTGTATTCTTAATCTAGAGGTTTACATTTACAGAATGACAAAACAATGCTTTGATGTAGTAGTTATAGGTGGAGGACATGCCGGATGTGAGGCTGCAGCTGCTTCCGCTAGAATGGGCGTAAATACTGCTCTTTTTACCCATAAAATCGAGACTATTGGGGAAATGTCGTGTAATCCCGCTATAGGAGGACTTGGAAAAGGGCATCTTGTTAGGGAAATCGATGCTTTAGATGGTGTGATGGGTGTAGTAGCTGATAAATCAGGTATTCAATTTAGATTATTAAATAGAAGTCGTGGTCCAGCAGTACAAGGACCAAGGACTCAGTCAGATAGAGCCCTTTACAAAGAACACATGCAAAAAATCTTACTTAATTACAAAAATCTAGAGATAATAGCAGATCCTGTTGTTAAATTTTTATTTGAGGGTGATAAAGTTATAGGTTTTGTATGTCAAAGTGGAAATGAAATCAGAACTAAAGAACTAATCCTAACTACCGGCACTTTTCTTAATGGATTAATACACATTGGTGAGACTCAAATACCAGCAGGTAGGTATGATGAGAAACCATCTACAGGTTTGAGCGAACAATTATCAAAATTCAAAATGAAAATTGGAAGATTAAAAACAGGAACACCCCCTAGGCTAGATGGGGACACAATAAATTATGATGATTTGGAAATGCAGCCTGCAGATGACAATCATTATTATTTTTCTTTCCTAACGAAAAAGATTGACAATAAACAGATTAAATGTGGGATGACTTACACAAATAATGATGTCCATAAAATTATAAGTGATAACATTTCCAGAAGTGCTATGTATTCAGGTAACATTAAAGGAGTAGGTCCAAGATACTGTCCGTCAATAGAGGATAAGATCGTTAAATTTAAGGAAAAGGAAAAGCATCAGATTTTTTTAGAGCCTGAAGGATTAAAGGACAATACTATTTACCCAAATGGCATATCAACTTCTCTACCAGAGGAGATACAGCTCAAAATATTAGCTAAAATCAAGGGTTTAGAGCGTGTTAAAATGAGGAGAGCTGGATATGCTATAGAGTACGATTATGTTGACCCGAGGGAGTTAAAAGCAACCCTCGAGACTAAAAAAATTAATTCTCTATTCCTTGCTGGGCAAATTAATGGAACTACAGGATATGAAGAGGCTGCAGCGCAAGGCTTGATAGCTGGGATCAATGCGGCTTTAAAAGTTTTAAATCAAGAGGAGTTTATTTTAGATAGATCAACTTCTTATATTGGTGTCATGATTGATGACCTAATCACTAAAGGTGTTACAGAACCTTATAGAATGTTTACATCTAGAGCTGAATATAGATTAACTTTAAGAGCTGATAATGCCGATCAAAGGTTAACCGATTTTGGAATTAATTTAAATTTAGTGAAGTCTGAGAGAAAAAAAATGTTTAATGAAAAGAAAAGAAATATTTTAGCTCTTAATACAATTTTAAAAAATAATTATTTAACTCCTAATCAAGCTAAGAAATTTGAAATTAAAATTGCTATGGACGGAGTCAAAAGAACTTGTTTAGAGATTATGGGTCAGCGAAAAGTAAATATGGCAAAAATAAGGCAAGCATTTCCAGACATTCCTAGTTTTCCAAGCTCCATAGAAAATCAAGTTGTAACAGATGCTCACTATATGGGTTATTTGGAAAGGCAAGACAGAGATATAGAGTCTTTTAAAAAAGATGAGTCTGTTATTATACCTGACGGTATAGATTATGAAAAGCTGAGTGGTCTATCTAATGAAATCAAGACCAAACTCCTAAAGGTTAAACCAAAAACTTTGGGTCAGGCTATTCGTATCGACGGAGTAACGCCTGCATCAATAATAATTCTACTTTCACACATTAAAAAACTTAGATATAAAGCTACTGCTTAATGCAGCAGTTGGAAGTTATTAATATTTTAAAAAAAGACCTTAATTTTGATGATATTTCTATTCAAAAGTTAAAAAAATTTGCTGAGTTAGTATTAAGCGAAAACAAAAATCATAATTTGATAGCAAAAAGTACAGAGTCTTCAATCTGGCATAGGCATATTTTGGATTCGGCCCAGTTAGTAAAATTTATAGATTTTAAATCACTTTCTTTAGCGGATTTAGGATCAGGAGCAGGATTTCCGGGAATAGTTATAGAAATATTCAATAAAAACAAGGATTTTCACGTGAAATTGTATGAAAAATCATCGGTAAAAAGGCAATTCTTAATTAAAGTAATTAATGAATTAAATTTAAATGCAAAAGTTTGTGGTGATTATAGAGAACAAGTCCTAGATTCTGATATAATAGTTTGTAGAGCTTTTAAAAAATTGGAACAAGTAATACAAGTTTCACGTGAAATTGCTAAAAAGCCACATAAATTAATGATTTTAAAGGGCCAAAATGCACAGGAAGAGATAAATAAAACTTTTAAAACACGAAAATATTCTTATAAATTAGTCAAGAGTATTACGAATGACAAATCGAAAATAATTTTGATGCAAATAGACTTTAAATGACAACACCAACAATATTAGCGGTAATTAATCAAAAGGGCGGAGTAGGTAAAACAACTACGGTAATAAATTTAGCAGCATCACTGTCCATTTTGGGTCAAAATAATTTGGTTATAGATTTAGATCCACAAGGTAACGCAACAACGGGTCTTGGTAAGAACAACAGCGATGAGAGCAAAAATATTTATAATCTTTTAATAAAAAAAATTAATTTAAAAGAGACAGTTCAAAAAACCGAAATTAAAAATTTAGATTTAATCGGATCTCACGTAAATTTATCTGGCCTCGAAGTTGAAACAGCTAATGACTCTAATAGGGCTTTTGTATTGAAAGAAATTCTCTCAGCGGAGAAGAATGGTTTACTTAATAATTATGATAATATATTTATTGACTGCCCTCCATCACTAAGTCTTTTGACTATAATGGCTTTAGTGGCATCAGATGAATTGTTGGTACCACTGCAAACAGAATTCTTTGCACTAGAAGGAATAACTCAACTTGTGAAAACAATAGATAGAATAAAAGAAAATCTAAATCCTTCATTAGAGATTAGAGGTATCTTATTAACAATGTTTGATAAAAGAAATAAACTATCTTCTCAGGTCGATGAAGAAGCAAGAAACTATTTCAAAGAAAAAGTTTACCAAACAGTCATACAAAGAAATGTACGTTTATCTGAGGCACCATCCCATGGTATGCCTTGTGTAGTCTATGATAAAAACTGCGTTGGAAGTAAATCATATTTTAAATTAGCTGAAGAGTTTATGAAAAGAAGCAATATTGAAAGTGCTGCATGAGCAATAAAAAAAAAGGTTTAGGAAGAGGATTATCCGCGCTATTTGGTGATTCTAAGCCAGTGAGCGAAAATAAAGAAGTAAATTCTGTAACAAGAGTATCTATTGGTGATCTTAGTAGAAACCCTTACCAACCAAGAATGAACTTTAGGGAGGAAAAATTAGAGGAACTAGCAAACTCAATTAAAAAAAATGGAATTATTCAGCCAATAGCCGTAAGACCTAGTAAAAGTGAGAAAGGTAAGTTCGAGATTGTAGCAGGTGAGAGAAGATGGATAGCCGCGCAAAGAGCAGGTTTACATGAAATCCCCGTTGTAATTCTTGAATTAAGCGATGTCGAGTCTTTGGAAGTAGCGATAGTTGAAAATATCCAGAGAGACGATTTGAATCCAATAGAGGAAGCAAGAGGGTATAAAAGATTGAATGAGGAATTTGAGTATGACCATGAGAGTATTTCTAAATTAATGTCAAAAAGTCGAAGCCATATCAGCAATACCTTAAGATTACTTACATTGCCAAAAGATATTGTTGGAATGTTAGAGGAAGGTACTTTAACGTCAGGTCAAGCTCGCCCGTTAATAGGTTTATCTAATGCCTCCTCTATTGCTGAGGAAATTGTTTCAAAAAATTATAGCGCAAGAAAAGTAGAATATTTAATTAGAAATAAGAAAAGCAATTCTAATGAAAAAATCGTTGATGCTAATATTTTGAAAGCTCAAGAAAGAATAGAGAAAATTCTTGGTTTAAAAGTTAATATTTTAAATAAAAAAAACAATTCAGGCAAAATAACTATTGGTTATAAAGATTTAGACCAATTCCAATTTATTTCTAATTTGCTGACTAAGAATTAGCTACATTACAAACATCTATAATCAATTTTTTCATTAAAATATTTTTATTTATCAATGAATTTGACTTAATCAAAACTTCAAACGAAAAAGTTTTATTTTGCATTTGTTCTAACTTATTTTGATTCCATTTACTTGATTGAACTATAAATTGTGGTTTGTCTTTCCAAAATATTGGTGGTTTCAATTTTTCTAATTTTAATTCAATATTTTCATTTTTTGGTAATTTACTTATTTCTTTTAATTTTGCTAATCTTTGGTTAAGTATATTTAAATAATAAATATTTTTATCTTGTTCTAAAACAGTGTCATCAAGTAATTTATTTGTTTGTGTTTTATTTCCACTAAATGCAGCGTCTCTAAGTTGTGAAAAATCCTCATTAATCCTTAAATCCAAAAGTGTTTCCAGTTTTTTGTTATCAATTATTTTATCTTTAAAAAAAGTTTTTATTTTTTCAATTTCATTATTTAATTTGGCTCTATTAAGATTACAATTCTCTGCAATTAGATTAAGATTTTGAGGAGTTAGACCGCTAAAACCTTTTAATTTTTCTGTTACTATTTTTTTAATTCCAACATCGTTGTCTAAGTAGCATGGTACTATGGCGCATTCTTTTGTTTTTTCGAAAAAACTTCTTAGTTTTGATTTTTTTTCCAAAATTTGAGAAAAAAAATAAATTTTTTGATTATTATTTCTTAAATCTAAATCATCTATGAAACCTAAGATCTTATCATTAACCTGATTAATAAAATAAATTTTTTTTTGCTCGAAGAGCGAGAGGTTTTGTAATTCATTTTGTATCACCTCTTTTTTATTCATAACCAATTCCTGGTCAAAATTTAAAATTTTATTTTGTTTATTTTGAAATTTTATTTTATTTTTTAAATCGTCAATGAGACCAATGTTTTCACCGTAAATAAGAACTAAATGTTCTTTTATAGTTTCTATATTATTTTCTACAATATAACTTTTATATATCATTTAGTATTGATCTTAGCTCGTAAAGAATTTCATCTGATAAATCATCAGTCAATAATTCAATTAATTTTTTCTCATTTCTAATCGTTATTGAGTGTTGCTTATTGACGTTATAACTTCCTACTTTATTTATAAAAAATTCTTTTGATATTTTTTTGTTTATAATGTTAACAGAAACATTTACAGATACGTTTATTTCATATTTGGTAATTTGATTCTTAATATTTCTTTCTTTGACATTTTTATCTTTTGTCGTATTCAATAAAATTTTAATTAATTCCTTATCATTATTCTTTGAATTGAATTGTAATTTGTTTTTAATTTTGAAATTAATTATACTGTTCCCTGTAGTTTCAATTTCCGCAATATCAAAATTAGTTATTTCAGATTGGTCTATTGCTTTAAATCCACAATTCGTTGTAAAAAAAAATATTAAAATCAATGCTATAGTTGATAATTTTTTCACAGTTGTTTTATTATATAATTTATAATCTTATTCTTAACAAAAATTTTCTTCGTTATTTTTTGATTTTCGAAGTATTTTTTAGCTTTAGAATTATTTTTAATAATTTCATCAACTTCTTTTTCTGCAGTATCTTTCTTGATAGTAATTACGTCTCTAGTTTTACCATTTATTTGCACTGCAAATTTGATCTCATCTTGTAGATTTCCCTCTATTACCGGCCAATTATCTACCGTTTTGCATTTAAATAACTCAAGACACTCGTATGCTAAGTGAGGAGTAAGAGGCATCATTAATTTCATAAATTTAATTATACAATCCTTAAATACTTTATTATCAATTTTAGCATCCAAAGATACTTTAAAAAAATTATAAAGTTCATAAAAATGAGCTATTGCTACATTAAATCTGAAATTATTTATCGCAAGATCAATTTTATTAACAAAACTATTTATTCCTATTAAAAATTTTTCTTCTTGTATCTCATTTTTAGCATCTAATTTTCTGTTTAAAATTAAAATGTTTAAATTCCAAACTTTTTGTAAAAATTTATTAGCTGATGAAACTCCCACGTTTGACCATTGCACGTCTTTTTCTGGCGGGCTGTCAGATAATATGAACCATCTTACAGCATCTGCGCCATAAATATTTATCATATCTTCAGGATCCACAGTGTTCTTTTTTGATTTTGACATAGACTCAGATGGACCAACTGTTACTTTGCTTTTATCTGACTTTTTGACAAATGTTTTTTCGTCAACTTTTTCTACTTCATTAGGATATAACCAGTTTCCCTTTTGATCTTTAAAAGATCGATGACATACCATACCTTGAGTAAACAAATTTTTAAAAGGCTCTGATAATTTTATATTTTTATTACAAAGGCTAATTCCTTTTGTAAAAAATCTTGAGTAAAGTAAATGGAGAATTGCGTGTTCAATCCCTCCAATATACTGATCAACTGGCATCCAATATTTTACTTGTTTTTCATCTAAGGCAGAATCATCATTATTTGGAGAGCAAAATCTCAAAAAATACCAAGATGAATCTACGAAAGTATCTAGAGTATCTGTTTCTCTTATAGCTTTTTTTCCAGAAGATTTGTGAGTTGTGTGTTTCCAAGAAGCATGACTTTCGAGAGGGTTGCCTGGTGAATTAAGATCAACATCTTCAGGCAAAGTGACAGGCAATTCACTTTTATCTACAGTAACAACTTTTCCGTCCTCTAAATATAAAATAGGGATAGGACAACCCCAATATCTTTGTCTTGAAATACCCCAATCCTTCAATCTATATAAAGTTTTTCTTTTACCTAAACCTTCTTTCTCAATCTGACTAATTATTTTTTCTTTTGCTGTCTGAATATCTAGATTGTTTAGAAATGATGAGTTAATTAATTTTCCGTTACCTGTGTAAGCTTCTTTAAGCGAACCTTTACTATTTACGTCAGAAACTACTTCAATTATTTCAAGTTCGTATTTTTTTGCGAAATCAAAATCTCTTTGGTCATGCGCAGGACAACCAAATATTGCACCACTCCCATAATCCATCAAAACAAAATTTGCAAAATATACCGGTAAAGTTTTTTTTTTAATAAAGGGATGTTTTACAAAAATATTTGTTTCAAAACCTAATTTTTCCGCATTTGCTAAAGCCTCTTCAGTTGTGCCGAACTTATTACATTCCTCTTTAAATTTTAAAAATTTTTGATCTTTTAAGAATTTCTCACTCAAATAATGGTCTACAGATAAAGCGATAAAACTGGCTCCAAATATTGTATCCGGTCTTGTTGTAAAAACATTTATCTCACCATCTTGACTATCCATTTGAAAATTTATTTCACATCCATATGATTTTCCAATCCAATTTTTTTGCATTAGTTTAACTTTGTCAGGCCATCCTTTTAAGGACTCTAAATCGCTTAATAGGTCATCTGAAAATTTAGTTATATTGAAAAACCATTGTGACAATTTTTTTCTTTGAACTACAGCATTTGATCTCCATCCCCTTCCATTTACTACTTGCTCATTAGCTAATACTGTTTTCTCTACAGGATCCCAATTTACATATGTTTCTTTCCTAGAAACAAGCCCTTTGTTGTAAAAATCAATAAACAAAGATTGTTGATGCTTGTAATACTCTTTATCGCAAGTTGATATTTCTCTATCCCAATCTATGGATAACCCTAATTGTTTTAGTTGCATTTTCATGTATGCGATATTTTGATTGGTCCATTTTCGAGGATGTGAATTGTTTTGTTTTGAGGCATTTTCTGCAGGTAAACCAAAAGAGTCCCAGCCCATGGGATGCAGAACATTGTAACCATTTAAATATTTGTATCTAGCGATGACATCGCCAATAGTATAATTCCTAACATGACCCATATGAATTTTTCCAGATGGATATGGAAACATTTCAAGACAATAATATTTTTTATTTGATTTTTCGTTTTTAACTGATACGGCATGATCTTTTTCACGCCATTTTTTTTCTATTTTTTGAAAGTTATATCTTTCCATTTACAAACAAAAAAACTATTTCTTAGATTTTTTTAATTCAAGTTCAAGAGCAGCAGCTTTTGCTAATATTGATCTTTGTAGTTCAAATTTAATGTTTGAATCAATTTCGTTTATTGAACAAACTTCATTGGTTTTACATTTTTTGTTATGAACAATAATTTTAATACTATTTGATTGTATTTCGTTAGACATAAATCTCACTGTAATCTTTATGGAATCGTTAGTATTATTGGAGTCGTTGTACCAATCAGTTATAATTATACCCCCTGAGTAATCTACGGTTGACAATGGCATAAAATCTATAATTTCTAAAGATGCTCTCCATAGTGGATTAGAAGTACTAAACTCATAGTTAGTTCCACCTCTCCTTCCCAAAGCACCTTTTAAACTCACACCTCTTCCCTCTTCGATGTTTTTACGGGCTCTATCCTTTGCGCCAACTGGTACACTAGGGTCAACCTTTTTTGGTTGAGCAAATTTAGGAACTGAACATGAACTCACAACTAAGAACGTAAAAATTAGGAAATTTGTCCAAAAAAACTTAATTTTCGAATATTTTCTATTAAAAATCATAATGACTTAATTTTTATAGCTTAAAATTGTGATTTTCTGTACCTTTTTAAGTGTTGCAAAAATACAACTCTACCCAAAAATATCAGCATTTTCAATAGTTTTTTGACTTTTGCAGAGCTTAATAT